>NZ_BAAAQX010000011.1:0-311142 GCF_039531895.1 Nonomuraea monospora | reverse complement strand
CCCCCCCCCCCCCCCCCCCCCCCCCCCCCCCCCCCCCCCCCCCCCCCCCCCCCCCCCCCCACCGACCACGCCGCGGACCGTGCCGCCGACCGCGCTGCTGACCACGCCGACCACGCTGCTGACCACGGCGCGTGCCACGTCCGGGCAGGACTCCAGGGCGCTCTCGACCTCGCCCGGCTCCACGCGATACCCGCGGATCTTCACCTGGCCGTCCGCCCGCCCCGCGAACTCCAGCTCCCCGCCGAACGTCCATCGCGCCAGATCCCCGGTCCGGTACATCCGCTCACCCGCCGCGAACGGGTCCGCCACGAACCGCTCCGCCGTCAGCCCCGCCCGCCCGAGGTAGCCGCGCGCCAGCCCGTCCCCGGCGATGTACAGCTCGCCCACGGTGCCGATCGGGGCCAGGCGCAGGCGGGCGTCCAGGACGTACACGCGCGTGCCGTCCAGCGGGCGGCCGATCGGCACCGGCCCGCTCCCCGGCTCCGGGCCGGCGAGGTGGCTGGTGGCGAACGTCGTGGTCTCCGTGGGCCCGTACCCGTTGACGACCCGCACCCCGCGCCGCGCCAGCCGCCGCACCGCTTCCGGCGCGAGCACGTCGCCTCCCGCCCAGATCTCCGGGACGCGGGCGAGCGCGTCCGGCGCGAGGTCGGCCAGCGTGCGGAACAGCTCGGCCGTCAGCCACATCGCGCTCAGCCGGGACCGCTCGACGGTGTCCGGGCGGAGGGGGCCGGGCGGGGCGATGACGACGGTGCCGCCGTTGAGCAGCGGGGCCCACAGCTCGTACGTGGCCGCGTCGAACGTGTGCGGGCTGTGCAGCAGGACCCGGCGGTGCTCGGAGAAACGCCGGTCGGTGGCCAGATCGAGGATGTTGGCGTGGGTGACGACGACGCCCTTGGGCGCGCCGGTGGAGCCGGAGGTGTACATGACGTACGCGGCGGCGTGCGGGTGCACGGCCGCGGCCGGGCCGCCGTCCGGCTCGCTCTCGTCCGGCTCGCTCTCGTCCGGCTCGTTCTCGTCCGGCTCGCTCTGGTCCAGCTTCGTGAGGACGAGCTGAGCGCCGCTGTCCTCCAGCAGCCACGCCAGCCGGGCCCGAGGCAGGCCCGGGTCCAGCGGCACGTAGCAGCCGCCCGCCTTGAGCACCGCGAGCTGCGCCACCACCAGGTCGGGCGAGCGCTCCATGAGCAGCGCGACCCGCGTCTCCGGGGCCAGGCGTAATCGCGCGGCCACCCTGTCGGAGCGGGCGTCCAGTTCGGCGTAGGTGAGCGTGTGCCCGCCGTGCTCGACCGCCACCGCGTCCGGCGCCCGCGCCGCCTGCGCCGCGAACCGCTCCGGCACCGACCCGCAGCCCCCCGCCCTCCGCGACCCGCCCCAGCCCGTCAGCAGCCTGTGCTCCTCGGACGGCAGAACGTCGGCCCCCTCCAGCGCCCGCACGAACCGGCCGGTGATCGCCTCGGCCTCGGCGCGGCTCACCAGGTCGGGACGGTGACCGAGCCGCAGCCAGAGCCGCTCGCCCGCCACCACCGTCACCGTCACCGGGTAGTGGGTGGCGTCGTGCACGCCGGTCAGCCGCAGCCCGCCCTCGGCGTCGAGCCCGTCGCGCGGATAGTTCTCGAAGGCGACCAGGGTGTCGAACAGCTCCCCGGCGTCGCGCCGCACGTCCGCCAGCCGTACCTGGTGGTAGGGCGACAGCCGCGCCTGCTCGTCCTGCAACCGCCGCAGCAGCTCGGGCGAGCCGGTGCGGACGCGTACGGGAAGGGTGTTGATGAACAGCCCCACCATCGACTCCACGCCCGCCACCTCCGGCGGACGCCCCGACACCACCGCCCCGAACACCACGTCGTCCCGCCCGGTCATCCGCGCCAGCACCAGCCCCCACGCCGCCTGCACCACGGTGTTGACCGTCACCCCGGCGGCCCGCGCACGCCGCCGCACGGCCTCGCTCGCCTCCGGCGGCAGCTCGCGCTCCACCGCCTCCTGCCGAGGGCTCGCCACGCCGGCGCCCGGCCTGAGCAGCGTCGGGCCCGGCAGGTCCGCGAGGGACTCGCGCCACGCGTCCAGGGCCTGTGTGCCGTCCTGGGCGCGCAGCCACGCCAGGTAGTCGCGGAACGGGGGCGCGGGAGGCAGGGCGGGGCCGCCCGCGTACAGGGTGGCCAGCTCGCGGGCCAGGATCGGCATCGACCAGCCGTCCACCAGCAGATGGTGCATCGTCAGCACCAGCTCGCGGCGCCGCACCAGTGTGGCGCGCACCAGCGGCGGCCTCGTCACGTCGAACGGGCGCAGCAGGTCCGCCTCCAGCATCCGCTCCAGGTCGGCGTCCGTCGGCGGCTCCGCCTCCGTCCAGGGCAGGCGGACCTGATGCGGGACGAGCTGCACCGGGTGGTCGAGGCCCTTGTGGCGGAAGCAGGCGCGCAGGTTGGGGTGGCGTTCGAGCAGGCGCTCCACGGCCGTGCGCAGCCTCGCCGGGTCCGCCTCGCCTTCGACGGTGAACCTGGCCTGCACCACGTAGGCGTCGCCACCGCCGTACAGGGCGTGGAAGAGCAGGCCCTCCTGGGCGGGGGAGAGCGGCAGCACGTCGGCCAGCCTGCCGGTCACCAGTCGCCGTCCAGGTCCGCTTCGAGCGCCTCGATCTGCGCCTGGGTGAGGTCGACCAGGGGGAAGTCCGAGCTGGTCGCGCCGCCCTGGTGGTGCTGGGCGGCCAGCTCGGTCAGCGCCGCCTCCCAGTGGTCGGCCAGTTCTGTGACGTGGTGGGGTGCGAGGAGGTTCGCGGCGTGCGACCAGCTCGCCGTCAGGCGGGGGCCCGGCAGGGCTACGGCGTCGAGCTCCAGCGCGTACGCCATCGGGGCGTCCGGCCTGCCGACCAGGTCGCCCTCGAACCTGCCCAGGTAGTTGAAGCGCAGGTCGGGGGTGGGGAGTTCGGCGAGCTTGGCGGCCGTCTCCCGGTTGAGGTAGCGGAGGAGGCCGTGGCCGAGGCCTGAGCCGGGGAGGGAACGGAGGGTGTCCTTGGTGCGGTTGAGTGCGGCGGCGGGGGTGCCTGAGGCGTCGAGGCTCACGGGGTAGTGCGTGGTGAACCAGCCGACCGTGTCGGAGATGTCGATGTCGTCCGTGAACGGCTCGCGGCCGTGGCCCTCGACCTCCATGAGGATGGTCGTGCCGCCGCGCCACCTCGTCACGGCGATGGCCAGCGCGGTGAGCAGCACCTCGTTCGGGCCGCAGTGGAAGGCGGCGGGGAGGTGGGTGAGGGCCTGGTCGGTGAGGTCTGGGTTGAGGGTTCTGGTGAGGACGGCGCGCTTGCCGTAGCTCTTGTGTCCTGGGGTCGGGGGGAGGAGAGGCTGGCCTTGTGTCGCCATGCGTTCCCACAGCGGCAGCTCCGCCGCCACCCGTTCCGGGCGGTGCGCCTCGGCGGTCAGGAGGCGGGACCATCGGGCGAACGACGTGCCCTGGGGTGGAGCGGGGGCGGGGGCGTTGAGGAGGGCGGTCAGTTCGGGGGCGAGGATGCGCCAGGAGACGGTGTCCACGGCGAGGTGGTGGGCGGTGAGCAGCAGCCGGTCGGGAGAGGTCCAGGTGGCGGTGAGCATGTGGCCGCGCTCCGGGTCGGGCTCCTGAGCTTCGCTGAACGGGACCTCCGCCGCGTTCTCCAGCACCTCCAGCTCCCAGTCGTCCTCCGAGTGCCGCAGCAGGCGCATGCGCAGGGCGGCGTGCCGGGCCGTCAGCGTGCGCAGCGCCGCCCTGACACGCCCCTCATCGCACCCCTCGGGGACGGTCACCACCAGCGACTGGGTGAAGTCCCGCAACGGGCCGCCGCGCTCCCGCCACCAGTGCATGATCGGCGTCAGCGGGAACCGCCCGGCCGGGACGTCGGTGACGGCACGCGACGCCACGCGAGCCAGCACGGCCAGCGCCGCCGGGGTCCGGGCGACGAACACCTCGCGCGGCGTGAGCCCGATCCCCAGCTCCCTGGCCCGGCTGACGAGCCGGATCGCCGCCACGCTGTCGCCGCCCAGCCGGAAGAAGTCGTCCTCGGCGCCCACCTCTTGCAGGCCTAGCAGCTCGGCGAAGAGCGAGCACAGGGCGGACTCCCGTTCGGTGACCGGCTTCCGCGACATCCCGGTGGGTGTGTGGGGAGCGGGCAGCGCGGCGCGGTCCAGCTTGCCGCGCGGCGTGAGCGGCAGCGCGTCCAGCACCACGTACTCGGTCGGCACCATGTGCACCGGCAACCGGGCCATCGCGTGCGCCAGCACGTCGGCGGTGTCGATCACGGCGGTGTCGACCACGGCGGTGTCGACCACGGCGGTGTCGACCACGGCGGTGTCGACCACGGCGGTGTCGACCACGGCGGTGTCGACCACGGCGGTGTCGACCACGGCGGTGTCGACCACGGCGGTGTCGATCACAGCGGTGTCGATCACAGCGGTGTCGGCCTCCACGGTGTCGGCCTCAGCGGCGCAGGCGTCAGCGGAGTCGGCCTTGGCGGCGTCGGCGTCAGCGGCGTCGGCGTCAGCGGCGTCGGCGTCAGGCGCGTCCATCGTGTTGGCCGGATGCGGCACGAGGTAGGCGACGAGACGGTCGCCGCGCTTCGCGACCGCCGCCCGAGCGACCGCCCGATGCCCCGCCAGCACCGCCTCCACCTCGCCCGGCTCGATGCGGAACCCGCGCACCTTGACCTGGTCGTCGGCCCGGCCGAGGAACTGCAACTGGCCGTCGGGCCGCCGATGGACGAGATCGCCCGTCCGATACATCCGCTCACCCGCCGCGAACGGATCCGCCACGAACCGCTCCGCCGTCAGCCCCGGCCGGCCGAGGTAACCGCGCGCCACGCCCGCGCCACCCACGTACAGCTCCCCGGGCACCCCCACGGGCACCGGGCGCAGGCGGGCGTCCAGGACGTACAGGCGGGTGCCGGTGATCGCACGGCCGATCGGGGGAAGGGCGCCGTCCGGGGGGAGCGGGTCGCTGACGCTGGAGCCGACGGTGGTCTCGGTCGGGCCGTACGCGTTCCAGAAGCCCCTGCCCGCCCACCGGGCGGCCAGTTCCGGCGGGCACACGTCGGCTCCGGCGCAGACGCCGCGCAGATCGGGGTAGTCGCCGGGCGGCACGGTGGCCAGAATCGCCGGCGGGATCAGCCCGAACGTGACCCGCCGCTCCCGCAGCACCCGCCCCAGCTCGTCCCCGGCGAGGGGGCCGGTGGGCGGGATGATCAGGGTGCCGCCGGAGCCGAAAGCCAGGCACAGCTCGCCCACCGAGATGTCGAACGTGGGCGCGCCGAGCTGCAGGACGCGGCTGTCCTCGGCCAGGCCGAACGACGTCACCAGGGAGTGCGCGAGGCAGGCGACGCCCGTGTGGCTCACCACCACGCCTTTGGGACGTCCGCTGGAGCCTGAGGTGTAGATCACCCATGCCGCGCTGAGCGGGTCGATGTCCGGAAATTTCGTGATGGAGGTTGGGACGGCATCGGGCGCAACGCGCTCCACACCGAGCCCTGGCAGGGCGCTCGGCTCCGGCAGCGGAGCGGGCTCTGCCACGTGCCCCGGCAGGGCGCTCGGCTCCGCGTCGAGCCTCGGCAGCCTGCCGGGCTCCACGCCGAGGCCCGGCAGCGCGCCTCGTTCCGCGACGAGCAGGCTGGCTCCGGCGTCCCGGATCAAGTATGCCACCCTCTCCACCGGATCGTCCGGATCCACCGGCAGGTACGCCCCACCGGCCCGCTGCACCGCCAGCATCGCCACCACCATGGCCATGGACCGCCCCAGCCCCAGCGCCACCACCCGCTCAGGCCCCACCCCGCGCTCCACCAGCACCCCGGCCAGCGCGTCGGCCCGCTCCAGCAACTCCCCGTACGTGAGCCGCCCGTCCTCGGCCTCCACGGCCACCGCCCCGGGCCTGCGCCCGGCCTGCCGCGCCACCAGCCCGTACAGCGTGGTCGCGGGCACCCCGGCCGAGGAGCCCCGCGACACCGGCGGCTCCTCGGGCAGCAGCAAGGCCCGGGACACGGGCACGTCCGGCTCGGCGACCAGCGAGCCGAGCAGCGTCGTGAAGGCGTCGGCCCACGCCCGCACCACCTCGGGCTCGTACACGTCGGTACGGAACTCCAGGCTCGCCTCGAACCCGTCGTCCGCGTCACGCACGATCCCGATCAGGTCGTGCTCCCCGCCGGTGTGCACCCGTTCGGGATCGGCGATCTCGCGCAGCCTGGCCACGCTCTCCTGGCGCGGCAGATGCATGAACACCCACTGGAACAGCGGCGACCGCCCCGCCACCCGCTCCGGGTCCACCGCCCGCACGATCCGTCCCACGGGCACGTCGGCGTGCGCGAGCACCTGCGGGAAGTCGGCGGTGAAGCGGGCCAGCGACTCGGCGAACGTGGTGCGGCCGTCGAAACGCCAGCGGACCGGCACGGAGTTCATCACGTACCCGATGACCCGGTCCAGGCCCCTGGCGGACCTGTTGGCGACCGGTGTGCCGGTGATCAGGTCGGGCTCGCCGGACAGACGGTGCGCGAACACCGCGAACGCCGTCATCAGCACCCCGTACACGGTGGCCCCGCGCTCCTTGGCGAGCGCGCGCACGGCGGCTTCGACGCGGGCGCCGACCCGGAAGGCGACCTGCCCGACCCCGAAGCCCGGCGCGGCGGAGCCTGCCGTCGCAGGGCCCGGTGCCGTGGCGCCGACAGAAGGTCCGACGGAAGGGCTGGCAGAGGGGCTGGCGGTGGTGGAGGGGCCGACCGTGAGGGGGCGGGGCGGGTTCGCCAGGTAGTCGCGCCACCAGCCCAACTGGGCGTCGAACACCCCGGCCGCCTCCAGCTCCCGCTGCCAGCCCGCGAAGTCGGCGTACTGAATGGCAGGCCTGCGCAGACGCGGCGGGACCCCGTCGCGCACCGCCCGGTAGGCCTCGGTCAGCTCGCCGTGCAGCACGTCGAACGACCACCAGTCCGTCGCGATGTGGTGCAGCGCCAGCACGAGCGTGGCCCGCGTGCCGTCCACGGTGATGTACTGGCCCCTGATCAGCGGCCCGCCGTCCAGCTCGAACGTGCGGCGGCTGAAGGCGTGCAGCGCCTCGCGCAGGCCGACGCCGGTGCCGCGCAGGTCCAGACGCTCCAGCTTGAACGGCTCCGCCGGCGCGCACTCCACCCGCAGCCCGCCCACCTCACCCGTGATGCGCATGCGCAGGCTGTCATGGTGCCCCTGGACGATGGTCAGCGCCGCCTCCAGGTCGGCCGGGTCCACCGGGGTGTCGAAGTGGTAGGAGCAGCACAGGTTCAGGGCGGCGGTGTCCGGATAAAGCGACTCGTACACCCACAGGTCCTCCTGTGCGGGGCTGAGCCGCACCGGGACGGCGGGGTCGCGCGGGGGCACGATGTCGGGAATGGCCGCCAACCGCCCCGCCTCGACCAGCCGGCGCAACAACTCCACCCGCCGCCCGGCACTCAGCGCGGCGAACCGGTCAGCGGCGCTCATGGACCCTCCTGCCTCGACGCGGCCGACCGGTCGGTCAGTGGCGCTCCCCGCCCCTCCGGGCTCGGCGCGGCGATCCGCGCGGTCAGTGGCGCTCATCGGCCCTGCCGGCTCGGTGCGGCGATCCGGGCGGTCAGTGGTGCTCATCGGGCCTCCCGGCTCAGGTCGGCCAGTCGTGTCAGGCTCGTCAGGACGTCGTCGGCGCCGAGCCCGAAGTCGACGAAGCAGGCCACCTCGTCGCAACCCAGGTCGGCAAGGTCCGCCAGGCTCTTGCGGCACGTCTCGGGCGAGCCGATCAGACTGCCCCAGCTCAGGTAACGCTGGAAGGCGAACGCGGTGAGCGCGCCAAGCTGCTCCTCGCTCAGCGCGTCCACACGCGCCCCCTGGCTGCCCGCGACGCCCTGCTTGTTCGCGGCGGTCTGCGCCACGTACGACCTCAGATACGCCTTGAGCGGCCCACCGGCCTGCTCCCTGGCCAGCTCATCGGTCGCGGCCACGAATGTGTGGGCCATGAGCGTGACCGTGCCTTCGGGCGGGGCGCCGGGCTGGTTAGGGGCGGCGGCGTAGGCGTCGCGGTAGAGGCGGATCTTCGCGGCCAGCTCGTCACGGGTCTGCCCGATGGTGGCGCCGAGGATGTGCGTGCGCATGCGTCCCGCCGCCTCCCAC
Source organism: Nonomuraea monospora (assembly GCF_039531895.1). Classification (NCBI taxonomy): domain Bacteria; kingdom Bacillati; phylum Actinomycetota; class Actinomycetes; order Streptosporangiales; family Streptosporangiaceae; genus Nonomuraea; species Nonomuraea monospora. The sequence goes on along the minus strand of NZ_BAAAQX010000011.1, from coordinate 303,031 downwards.
GTCCGGGGGCTGCCGGAGGTGGTGGTCCACAGGGGCAGGGCGGCGGAGTACGGCCTTGGCTGGGACGTCACCGCGACCCGCCCGCCGGCGCCGTCGGTGAACTCCACGGCCTCGCCCGCCCACAGCCGCCGCAGCAGCGCCAGGTCGCGGGACGCGCGTTCCCTGCGGTCCTCGTACGCGGCGGGGGCGAGCACGAAGTCCCTGGAATGCCAGCCGGTGGCCACCGACACGCCGATCCGGCCGCGCGACAGGTTGTCCACGACGGCCCAGTCCTCGGCGATCCGCAGCGGGTGGTGCAGGGGGAGCACCAGGCTGCCCGCGCGCAGGTGGATGCGTTCGGTGGCGGTGGCCAGGGCGGCGCTGAGCAGGGCCGGGTTCGGGAAGAGCTGGCCTACCTGCTGGAAGTGGCGTTCCGGGGTCCAGACGGCGGTGAAGCCGAGCTGGTCGGCGGCTTTGGCGATGGCCAGGATGTCGCCATATTTCGCGGCGTGTCCGGCGCTGGCGTCGTCGGCGCCGAAGAACATCACGCTGAGGTCCATGGACGTGCTCCTCACCGGGGGTGGGCGCGCGGGGTTCTGGGCAGGCGGGTGATGGACGGCTGTGCGACGGGTCGTGGGGGCTTGGTGGGCTGCTCGGGTTGGGTGGGCTGGCCGGGCTGCCCGGGTTGGACAGACTGGGTGGGTTCTGTGCATTGGTCGGTGGCGAGTGTGGCGGCCAGTGTGGCGACGGTGGGGGAGGCGAAGAGGTGGGTGGCCGTGGCGGGGAGGCCCTGGGCGGACAGGCGGGCCGCGACCCGTACGGCGCTCAGTGAGTTGCCGCCCAGCGCGAAGAAGCCGTCGTCCAGCCTCACCTGAGCCACACCGAGCACGTCGGCCCAGACAGCGGCGATCCGCCGTTCGAGCTCGGCGTTCGGGGACGGCGCCTCGGCCGCGAACGGGGCGGCCTCGTGTGGGGATCGCGCAGTGCCGGGCAGAGGCGGTACTCCAGCCTCGGGCGGCGAGGTGTTGGGCGGGGCGCTGTCGGGCACGGCGGTGTCGGGCACGGCGGTGTCGGGTGGGGCGGTGTCGGGTGGGGCGGTGTCGGGTGGGGCGGTGACGGGTGGGGGTGGTATCGGGATACGGGAGACGGGCGTGTCGGGCGATGTCGTCATGGCTTCCAGCACCCGCACCAGCGCGTCGCCCAGCCACTCCACCACCGCCCGCTCGAAGGCGTCCACCCGGTACTCCAGCGTCACCACGACCCCGCCCGGCACCCCGCCGGGCAGGTGGTCGTCGGTCACGTCCACCAGCAGCTCGAACCGCGCGGCCCCGGTCCTGACCACCTCCACCCGCGACTCGACCCCCGGCAGCGCCAGCTCGGCCCGCAGGTTGTTCTGCAGCGCCAGCACCACGTCCACCAGCGGATGCCGCCCCGGGTGCCGGGCCGGGTTCAGCTCGTGCACGACCCGCTCGAACGGCACCTCCTGATGGGAGAACGCCTCCAGGTCGGCCTCCCGCACCCGCTCCACCAGCTCCCCGGCCGCCGGGTCTCCTGACAGGTCGGTACGGAGCACGAGCAGGTTGACGAAGAACCCCACGAGGTCGTCCACCGAGCCACCGGACGCGGGGCCACCGGACGCGGGGCTGCCGGACGCGGGGCTGCCGGACGCGGGGCTGCCGGGTGTGGAGCCGCCCGGCGTGAACGCCACGGACCGGCCGGCGACGGGTGCTCCGATGGTCACGTCGGTGCCTGCGCCCGCTCGTTCGAGGACGACGGCGAGCGCCGCGTGCAGCACCATGAACAGCGTGGCCCCGCGCCGCCTGCCCAGCTCCACCAGCCGCCCGTGCAGCTCGGCGCCGATGTGCCGGATCACGGTGCCGGCGGCGGCGCCCGAGGGTGGGCGGGAGGAGCGGGGAAGTGCCAGGCGTTCTGGCATGCCCTTCAAGGCTTTGCGCCAGTATGTCAGCTCCGCGTCGGCGATCGTGTTCACCCGTTCCCGGTGGCGGGCGGCGTACTCGGTGTACTGGAGGGGGAGGGGCGGCCAGGCGGGGGGTGTGCCGTTGAGGCGTGCGCGGTAGGCCAGGGAGAGGTCGCGCATGAACGGGGGCAGTGACCAGCCGTCGGTGGCGATGTGGTGCATGACCAGGAGCAGCGCGTGCTCGTGCGGGGCCGTCGTGAACAGCACGGAGTGGATGGGCAGCTCCGCACTCAGGTCGAAGCGGTGCCGCGCCGCTTCGGCGACCCGCTCGTCCAGTTCGGTGGCAGGCACGTTGACGGCCGTGAAGGCGGGCGCGGAGGTGGGCACACAGGTAGGCGCGGAGGTGGGCGCGGAGGTGGGGGCGGGCAGCACGCGTTGGGAGGGCTCGCCGTCGTGCATGGTGAAGACCGTTCGCAGGGGCTCGTGCCGGGCCACCACGTCCTCCAGCGCACCGCGCAGCGCGGGTACGTCCACGGGGCCGCGTAGTCGTACGAGCATGGGCATGTTGTAGGCCACGCCCGCGTCCACCTGATCGAGGAACCACAGCCTGCGCTGCGCCGCCGACAGGGGCGCGCCGTCGCCCGCCTCTGCCGGGAGGGTTTGAACCGCTGAGGCCACCAAGGGCGCCGAGGACTGTTGGAGGTGGGTGGCGATGCCTGCCACGGTCGGCGTCTCGAACAACGTCCTGACCCCCACCTCCACCCCCATCTCGACCTGGATCCGGCTGATCAGCCGCGCCACCCGCAGCGAATCCCCGCCCAGAGCGAAGAAGTCGTCACGCACCCCCACCCCGGCCACCCCCAGCACCTCCGCGAACAGCCCGCACAACACCTCCTCCACCGGCGAACGCGGCTCACCCGCCCCGCCCCGCCCGGGCGAGGGCGCGGGCAGCGCGGCCCGGTCGAGCTTCCCCGTGCCGGTGAGCGGCAGGGAGTCCAGCAACACGACCACCGACGGCACCATGAACTCGGGCAGCACAGCGGCCACCTGCCCCCGCAACGCCTCAGGCTCGACGCCGCCCCCGGAGCGAGCCACCACGTACGCGACGAGCCGCCGCTCCCCGGCCACGTCCTCCCTGGCGACCACGCACGCCTGCGCGACCCCGGGGTGCCGCGCCAGCACGGCCTCGACCTCGGCGGGTTCGATCCTGAACCCGCGGACCTTCACCTGCTCGTCGGCCCGTCCCACGAACTCCAGCACCCCGCCCGGACCTCGCCGCACCAGGTCCCCGGTCCGGTACATGCGCTCGCCCGGCGCGCCGAAGGGGTCGGCCACGAAGCGTTCGGCCGTGAGCCCCGGGCGGCCGGCGTAGTAGAGGGCCAGACCGTCGCCGGCCGCGTACAGTTCGCCGGTCTCGCCGTCGGCGACGGGCCGCAGGCGGGCGTCCAGGACGTGCACGCGCTTGCCTCGCAGCGGCGTGCCGATGGGGACGGGCCCGTCCGCGCGGGTCACCGGGTGGGTGGTCAGGAAGATCATGCCTTCGACGGGCCCGTAGCCGTTGCGCAGGCGTAGCCCGGGATGCCGGTCGAGGGCGCGGCGGACGTGCGCGGGTGACAGGGCCTCGCCGCCGACGACCAGGTGGTGGAGCCCGGACAGCGCGTCCGGGTACTCGTCCACGATGACGTTGAAGAGGCCGGCCGAGAGGTACATGGCCTTCACGTGGTGCTCGGTGACCAGGCGTGCGAGGACGACGGGGTCGGGGCGTGGCCCCGGGTAGAGGACGCAGGTTCCGCCGGACAGCAGCGGGCCCCACAGCTCCAGGGCGAACGCGTCCCAGGAAGTGGGGGAGGTCTGGAGCCATACCGTGTCGAACGGTGCGTACTGCTGTCCGGTGACCGTGGCGGTGATCGCCCGGTGCGGGGCGGCGACGCCCTTGGGGGTGCCGGTGGAGCCTGAGGTGAACATCACGCACGCGATCCCGTCGTGCCGCCGGGCCGCGACGCCTGGCGGGTGTTCCAGGCCGGTGGGGGAGAGGACGGCGGTGGCGCCGGTGTCGGCGACCATGGTGCGCAGTCGTTCGGCGGGGAAGGCCGGGTCGAGCACCAGGTAGCCCGCGCCCGCCTTGAGGACCGCCAGTAGTGCGATCACCAGGTCTGCGCCGCGTTCCATGCGGACGCCGACGAGCCGACCGGTTACGTCGCCGAGTTCGGCCGCCCGTTCGCGGGCGCGCGCGTCCAGGTCGGCGTAGGTGAGGCGGTCGGCGCCGCAGACGAGTGCCGTTCTGTGGGGGGTGCGGGCCGCCTGGGCGGCGAAGGCCTCGTGTACGCGATCATCGCCCCCGGCTGTGCCTCCGGTCATGCTCACCGCCGGGAGAGGCTCGCCGGGCGCAGGTCCGTCCAATGGGTCTCGATGTGTTCCAGGCACACGGCCCGCGGCGAGGCCTCCAGCGCCACCCGCCAGCCTGCGGGCACGCCGAGGTCCGACGGCCAGAGCGAGTGCTGGTTCTCGTCGTTCACGAGCACCAGGTAGGCGCCGTTCTCGTCCTCGAAGGGGTTGGTCGTCATGTCAGCCTCCCGCGGGTTGTCTCTCGAGGTCGGGCGTGAGCACGTCGAGGTGGCGTACGGTGCGGCGGGCCAGCCCCCACAGGGCGGCGCCGGCGCCGAGCAGGCCGGCGAGCAGCAGCATGGTGGCCATGCCGCTGCCGGGCCCCGCCCCCACGAGGGGACGCAGCAGGCCGGGCAGGCCGGTGCCGGCCGCCGCCTGGGGCTCGAAGACGTGGTCGGCGAGCGGCCCGGAGAAGGCCATCGCGACCGGTGAGGAGATCTGCGAGACGAACATGACGGCCCCGAACACCCGCCCCTGCCGCTCCTCCGGCACCTTGGTCTGGATGATCGACTGCATCGAGCCGTTCACGATCGGCATGATCAGCGCCCCGGCGAGGATGGCGGCGGTCCACGCGACCACGCCGTGCACCACGGACATGACGATCTGCGCGCTCACGCACATGCCGACGACGCCGAGCATCATGCCACGCACCCGGTTCTCGGGGCCGCCCCAGGCCGCCAGGAGCAGCCCGCCCGCGATGCCGCCGGCGCCGATCCCGGCGTTCACGGCGGCCAGGGCGGAGACGTCGCTGCCCGTCCTGGCCAGGATCATGGGCTGCACGACGGCGAACCCGAACACCATCACCAGGTTGACCGTGAAGAACACCAGGATCAGGCCGCGCAGGCTGGGCTGGGCGAACAGGTACCGCAGGCCCTCCAGGGAGTCGGCGCCGAGCCGTTTGCGCGTGCCCGCCTCGCCCGGCCGGTCGCCCGGCAGGCGCACGAGCCGTACGGTGGCCAGCGCGAAGGCGAAGCTGACCAGGTCGATCCAGAGCACCGCGCCGAGCCCGCCGGTCACCACGAGCAGCCCCGCCAGGGCGGGCCCGCCCACGTCGGCCACGCTCTTGGCGGTGGCCAGCAGCCCGTTGGCCCGCTGCAACTGCTCCTTGCCGACCAGCAGTGGCACCGCCGACGACAGCGCGGGGAACTGGAAGGCGGCGCACGCCCCGAGCAGCGCGACCGTCACGTACACCTGCCACAGGTGCAGGTCGCCGAGGAAGTACACGGCCGCCATCGCGGCCACGGCCACCAGCCCGCCCAGGTCGGCCAGTTGCAGCGCGGTGCGCTTGCGGCAGCGGTCCACGAGGGCGCCCGCCGTGGGGCTCAGCAACATCTGCGGGAGCAGCGCGCACAGCGAGAGCGCGACCACCTGCGTGGCCTGATGATCGACGGTCCACGCCTGAATGACGAGGGAAAAGCGGAGAACGGAATTACCGATCAGCGTGACGACCTGGCCGCACCACACCAAGCCGAATCTGCCCATTCCAGCGAACCGCTGGAAGAAGCCCGTTTTCTGGGACGCTGAAGGTTCGCCCATAGGTGTCCGAGGCCCTTCTGAGTGAAAGGAACCTGCGAGACGACGCCCCGTTTCTCACGGCCGCCTCACTTTTACCTTCACACACAGTTTCGAGCGCGAGCAATAAGCTATTTGTGGTGCGCCAATTACCAGCCGTCAACGGGTGAGGTCAACCAGCCGCAGCGCCTCGGAAGCCACCGCGTGCCGCAGCTCCCTGATGCCGTCGCGGCCCCGTACGGGATGCACCGCGTTCGTCAGCAGCACGACGGTGAGGCGATGGGCGGGGTCGATCACCAGGGACGTGCCGGTGAAGCCCGAGTGGCCGTACGCGTCGCGCAGCGGGCCGACGAGGCCGGGGTCGCCGATGCGCACGCCCAGCCCGTGCCGGAAGGGCGCGCCCTTCGCCCCCTGATCGCGGGTCATCTCGGCCACGCCGGCCGGGCTCAGCACGGGCTCGCCGCCGCGCCGCAGCGTCTCGCCGAACGTCAGGAGGTCCGCGGCGGTGGCGAACACCCCGGCGTGACCGGCGACGCCGCCCAGCGCGTACGCGGTCTCGTCGTGCACCTCGCCCCGCACACAGCCCTGCCCGGCGCCGGGCCGGTCGGCCTTCCACTCGGTCGCCGCGACACGATCCACGACGGCGGGCCGGTCAGGCGTGGACTCGGCTGCCGCGACGCGATCCACGACGGCGGGCCGGTCAGACGTGAACTCGGCTGCCGCGACGCGATCCACGGCGGCGGGACGGTAGCACGTGTCCGCGAGCCCGAGCACGTCGGTGATCCTGGCGCGGACGAGTTCGTCCAGCGGCGCGTCGCCTGCCAGCTCGGCCAGCCGGCCCGCCATCACCATGCCGACGTCGCTGTACAGGTACGGCCCGCCGACCGGGTGGGTGATCGGCGTGCGCACCATGGCCGCCATCCGGGTCGCGGCGTCCGCGCCGGGCAGTTCCCTGTCGATCCGGCGGGTCGGGGGCAGGCCAGCCGTGTGGGTGAGCAGGCGGCGCGGCGTGATGCGCGGGTCGGTCCCGCCGATCCAGCGGGCGACCGGCTCGTCGAGGCCCAGCCGCCCCTCCTCGGCCAGCGACAGCAGCACGACCGTGGTGAAGAGCTTGCTGATCGAGGCCAGGTCGAAGATGGAGCAGGCGTTCGCGGACGGGCGTTCGGGCGCGAGGTTCCCGTGGGCGTCGGCGTAGCGGACGAGCTCCCCGGCGGCGGCCGTGGCCACCACGGCCCCGTCCACGGCGATCGACGCGACCGCGGCGGCGCACACCCGCGGCACCGCGTCCGCCAGGATCGCCCCCAGCGGGCCGCCCTTCGCCTGCAGCGGGCCGCTCACAGCCCCCAGCGGGCCGCTCACCGCCTCGCCGGCCGCGATGGCGTCCAGCCCGTCGCCCTCGCCGATGGTCTCCAGCCCGTCCCCCTCACCCCGTCGCCCCATCCCGTACCCCGACCCCGCACCCCGAGCGGTCAGCCGCTGAGCGCGTCGCTGAGGCGTTCGCCGTGCGACTCCAGCAGCGCCCGGGCGCCGTCGGCGTCGAGCCCGTGCTGGATCATCAGCACCGCGACCTTGGCCTGCCCTCCTGCCGCGTCCAGCGCCGCGCCCGCCGTCTCGCGGTCGGCCCCGGTGATGTCGGCGACGATGCGCATGGCCCGCCCGGCGAGCTTGCTGTTCATGGCCGACATCTCGATCATCTTGTTCCCGTACGTGCGGCCCAGCTTGACCATCGAGATGGTGGAGATCATGTTCAGCACGAGCTTCTGCGCCGTGCCGGCCTTCAGCCGGGTGGAGCCGGTCACCAGCTCGGGCCCGACGACCACCTCGATGGCGTGCTCGGCAGCGGCCGACAGCGGCGCGTCGTCATTGCACGACAGGCCGACGGTGAGCGCGCCGCGGGCCGTGGCCTCCGCCAGCGCGCCCAGCACGAAAGGGGCCCGCCCGCTGGCGGACACGCCCACCACCGAGTCGAGCGGTCCCACCTCCAGGTCCTTCAGTGCGGCGGCGCCGGCCTCGGCGTCGTCCTCGGCCCCCTCGACGGATCGGGTGAGCGCGTCGAGCCCGCCCGCGATCACGCCTTGCACCAGCGACGGGTCGGTGCCGAAGGTGGGCGGGCACTCGCTGGCGTCGAGCACGGCCAGCCGCCCCGACGTGCCGGCGCCGACGTAGAAGAGCCGCCCTCCGGCGGCCATCCGTTCGGCGATGGCGTCGATGGCGGCCGAGATCGCCGGGATGGCCACCGCCACGGCGGCGGGCACGGCGGCGTCGGCCTGGTTCATCAGGCGGGCGATCCGGTCGGTCGGCAGCCGGTCGATCTGGCTGTAGCGGGGATCGCTCTGCTCGGTGGACGGCTCGGGGAGCGGATCAATCATGTTGCTAATTTCCACCCTCAACTTCTCTCTTGTAAATATCTTTCAGACAATGGGTTCCATGCCACACGTAAGAACCGGAGCAGAACGGCTGGCCAGGGATCCCGCCCTCGCGGGGGGCACCCGCCTCGGCCTGGTCACCAACCCCACCGGAGTCCTGCCCGACCTGACCCCCACAGCCGACGCCCTGCTGGCCGCGGGGGTGAAACTGACCGCGTTGTTCGGCCCCGAGCACGGCATGCGCGGCACCGCGCAGGCGGCCGGGTCCGAGGGCGACGCCGTGGACGAGCGGACGGGGCTGCCGGTGCACGACACCTACGAGCTGTCCGGGGAGGAGCTGGACCGCGTGGTGGCGTCCGCCGGCGTGGACACGCTGGTCTTCGACATCGCCGACGTGGGCGCCCGCTTCTACACCTACGTCTGGACGATGTACGACCTGATGGAGTCGGCCGCCCGGCTCGGCCTGCGCTTCGTGGTGCTGGACCGGCCGAACCCACTGGGCGGGACGGTCGTGGAGGGGCCGCCGCTCGACCCGGCGTTCGCCAGCTTCGTGGGCCGCTTCCCGCTGCCGATCAGGCACGGCAGGACGGCGGGGGAGCTGGCCGGGCTGTTCGGGCTCGGCGTGGACCTGACGGTCGTCACGATGGAGGGCTGGCGGCGTGACATGACGTACGCCGCGACGGGGCTGCCCTGGGTGATGCCCTCGGTCAACATGCCGACCCCGGACACCGCGCTGGTCTATCCGGGCACCGGCCTCGTCGAGGGCACGAACTTCTCCGAGGGGCGCGGCACGACCAGGCCGTTCGAGCTGATCGGGGCGCCGTACGCCGACGCGCGGCTCGCCCCCGCGCTGAACGGGCTGGGCCTGCCGGGGGTGCGGTTCAGGGAGGCGTGGTTCACGCCGACGTTCCACAAGCACGCCGGCGTCCCCGTGCGCGGGGTGCAGCTCCACGTGCACGACCGTGACGCGTTCAGGCCGGTGCTGACGGGCCTGTCGCTCCTGCACGTGGCCCGCACCCTCTATCCGGACGACCTGCGCTGGGAAGGCCCTGACCTGTTCCTGCACCACCTGTGGGGGTCCGACACCCTGATCAGGTGCCTGGACGCGGGGGCCGACCCGCGCGAACTGTGCCCGCCGCCCGGCCGTCCAGAAGGGCCGCTGCTCTACCGCTGAGGCCGTCCCGTGGGATCGCCGCTCTACCGCTGAGGCCATCACGCCAGATCGCGCCGGTAGAGCCAGAAGACGCGTTCCGCTCGCGCGCCCACGGCGCGCGAGTAGAACCGCAACGGCCCCACCCATCCGATCTGGGCGCTGTCCTGCCCGGCGGCCCGCTGCTCGGCCAGGCACCTGCGCAGCAGCACCCGGCCCAGGCCGAGCCCGCGCGCGCCGGGGGCGGTGCCCATCGGCCCGAACCAGGCGGGCCGCGAGCCCCAGGCGGCGAAGCCGAGGATCTCGCCGTCGCGCTCGGCGTAGTGCAGCCCGGCCCCGGTGGAGGCCTCCCAGGCCCACCGCTCGTTCCAGTGCTCCCCGACGAACGCGGCCACCCGCTCACGGTCCTCGCCGGCGGCGCGCACGGTGACGCCCGCCTTCTCCAGCCGCGCCACCTCGTCCTCGGTGGACAGGTCCACGCCCAGGTCGGCCGTCATGTTCCAGGCCACGTGGTAGCGCTCGTAGCCGAGGCTCTCGGCCAGGCAGGCGGCGGCGGTGTAGCGCACGTCGATGCCGGGCCAGGCGTAGCAGGGCGGGTTCCCGGCGAAGCGGGCCTGGCGCGCCCCCTGCTCGCGCAGCCACTCCTCGGCCGCGCGCACCAGCGTCCTGCCGCGCCCCTCGCCTCTGGCGTCCGGGTGCACGGCGAGCAGGTCGAGGTGCCCGATCTCCGGATCCTGCTCCGACACGGAGGCCATCACCACGCCGCCGTCCACGGCCAGCGCCGTCCACCGCCGCCCGGCGGGCGGGCGCGACAGGTGCCCGACCAGGGCGGCCCCCTCCCCGGCGTCGAGCGTCAGCGCGGCCTCGGCGATCCCGGCCGCTCCGGCGAGCTCCGCCGCCCGGACGCGGGACATCAGACCTCGCTCATCGGGCGGGCGATCACGCTGCGCCGCTCGGGGTAGAAGCACGCGTGCTCCTGCGGGACGCCGTCGGTGATCTGCAGCAGCGGACGCTCGTCCGCGCACCGCTCGCCCTGGAACGGGCAGCGGCGGGCGAACAGGCAGCCCTCGTCCGACTGGCTCTCGTCCAGCGACTCCAGCGGCACCACGGGCTGCTCGCCCGGCTGCTCAAGGCCGTGCAGCACCGGGATGGCCGACAACAGCGACTGCGTGTACGGGTGCACGGGGTCGGCGATGATCGTGTCCACCGGGCCGCGCTCGACGACCTGGCCCCGGTAGATCACGTAGAGCTCGCCGTCGCCGCCGATGTAGCGGGCGGTGGCCACGTCGTGCGTGATGAACAGCACGCTGACGCCCAGCCGCTCGCGCAGGTCCTTCAGCAGCGCCAGGATGCCCAGCCGGAGCGAGACGTCGATCATCGAGACGGCCTCGTCGGCGACCAGCATCTCCGGGTCGACGGTCAGCGCGCGGGCGATGACCACGCGCTGCCGCATGCCGCCCGAGAGCTGGTGCGGGTAGCGCGACAGCACCGTGCCCGGGTCCAGGCCGACCAGCGACAGCACCTCGGCCGCCCGCTCGTCGATCCACTGCCGCGAGCGCCCCGTCTGCCTGGCGCGCAGGGTCAGCGGCGCGTGCAGCGTCTGGTGGATGGTCCTGGTCGGGTTGAGCGCCGAGTACGGGTCCTGGTGGATCATCTGGATCTTGCGGAAGTGCGGCTGGCGCTGCTTGGGCTTCAGCTCCGACAGGGAGACGCCGTCGATGGCGATCTCCCCCTCGTCGTACGACTCCAGCCCCGCGATGATCCGCCCCAGCGTCGTCTTCCCGCATCCGGACTCGCCGATGAACGAGGCCGCGCCGCCCTTGGGGATGGCGAAGTCCACGCCCCGCAGCGCCCGCACCTCGCGGGCCCCGAGCAGCTTGCCCCGCTGCTTGAAGGTCTTGACGACCCCGGTTCCGGTGATCATGCATGCTCCTTCACGGTCACGGCGTGGCAGGCCACGGTCCTGGGCCCGTCGGCGACGGCCTCGGGGTCCACGGTGTCGCACACGTCCATGCGCAGCGGGCAGCGCTCCCTGAACACGCAGCCCTGCTTCGGCACGGTCGCCAGCGTCGGCGGCCGGCCGGGCAGCGCCCGCGCCTCGTCGATGTCGCCGACGAGGCGGGGGATGGCCCTGATCAGGCCCTGCGTGTACGGGTGCCGGGGCCGGCCGAGCACCTGCCTGGTGGGGCCCTGCTCGACCAGGCGGCCGCCGTACATGACGGCCAGCCGGTCGGCCACCTCGGCGACCACGCCGATGTCGTGCGTGATGACCAGCGTCGTCAGGCCGCGCTCCGCGTGCACCTCGCGGACGATCTTCAAGATGTTCGCCTGGGTGATCATGTCGAGCGCGGTCGTCGGCTCGTCCAGCACCACCAGGTGCGCGTTGAGCACCAGGGCCAGCATGATGCCGACGCGCTGGCGCATGCCGCCGGACAGCTCGTGCTGGTGCGAGTCCAGCACCCGGGCGCCGTCCAGGCCCATCCTGCCCAGCAGCTCCCTGGCCTCGCGCACCAGGCCGCGCAGGTCGTCCACGCCGTGCGAGCGGCCCAGGTCCAGCAACTGCTTGCCGACCGTCTTGAGCGGGTTCAGGGAGTTCTGGGCGGCCTGGAAGACGTACCCGATGTGCTTGCCCCTGGCCTTGCGCAGCTCCTCGCCGCGCAGCCCGGCCACGTCGCCGAGCCCGTCGATCTCCACGCTGCCCGCCGCGATCCTGCCGGGCGGCTGGACGGCGTTGAGCAGCGACAGCGCCAGCGTCGACTTGCCGGAGCCGGACTCGCCGACGATGCCGGTGATCGTCCCTGGCTCCAGCGTCAGGCTGACGTCGCGGACGGCGGGCAGCTCGCCCGCCGGGGTCTTGTAGACGACCGTGAGGCCGCCGATGCGCACTCCCGGCGCTTGCTTGACCACTGCCTACTCCTCGCGCAGCCGGGGGTTGAAGATCTCGTCCATCGCGTCCACCACGAGCACGATGGCCAGCGTCAGCAGCAGGATCGCCAGCAGCGGCCCCAGCAGGTACCCCAGCGCGCTGGGGACGGTCAGGGCGCCGGAGCGGAACACGGCCGTGTTCAGCATCTGGCCCCAGTTGTTCGACTCGTACGGCAGGACGCCCAGGAAGAAGAGCCCCACCTGCGCGTACACACCGGCGGTGATCGCGATGAGCATGTTCATCGCGATGTACGGCGCCATGCTCGGCAGCAGCTCCTTGCCCACGATGTGCCTGGTGGACAGGCCCAGCCCGCGCGCCGCCTCGATGAACCCCCGCTCGCGCAGGGACAATGTCTGCGACCGCACGGCCCTGGCCACGCCGCCCCAGCTCAGCAGCCCCAGGACCGATCCCATCTGCACGGCGCTGTTGAACTTCCACACCGTGGACAGCACCAGCAGCAGCGGCAGGCCGGGGATGGTCAGCTTCATGTCGGTGAGCCGCATCAGGACGGTGTCCCAGCGGCCCCGCTTGAAGCCGGAGAACAGCCCGATGCCGGTGCCCACCACCACGGTGATGACGGCCGTCACGAGGGCGGCCAGCAGCACGTACCGGGAGCCGGTGACCACCAGCGCGATCACGTCGCGGCCCTGGTCGTCGGTGCCCAGCCAGTGCTCCCAGCTCGGCGGCTTGATGATCATGTTCGGGTCGCGGGGCAGCGGGTCCGGGTAGAACATCGGCCCGAACACGCCCATGAACGCGAAGCCCGCCATGAGCACCGCGCCCACCAGGCGGCTGGGCTTGCGCTTCATCACCCGCCACACGCCCGCCCAGAAGTTGCGGCGCATGGCGGCGCTCGTCGAGGAGCTCTCCAGGAGCACGCTCATGCCGACACCTCCTCCCCGCTGCGGACCCGCGGGTCGATGACGCTGTAGAACAGGTCGGCGACGATGTTCGCGACGATGATGGCCACCGTGATGATCAGGAACGCGCCGCCCATCAGCGCGTAGTCGCGCATCGTGATGCTCTCGATGAGCAGCAGCCCGAGCCCGGGATAGTTGAAGATGCGCTCGATGAACACGGCGCCTCCCAGCAGCAGGCCGAGCGAGAGCGCCAGGATCGTGAACAGCGGCAGGATCGCGTTGCGCGCGATGTACCTGAAGATGATCGAGCGCTTCATCCCGCGCAGCTCGGCCGCCAGGATGAAGTCGTCGCCGAGCACCGTGACGACGCTCGACTTCATCGCCAGGATCCACCCGCCGTACGCGGCCAGCGCGTACGTCGCCACCGGCAGCACCGCGTGGTCGAACAGCGAGGCCAGGTAACCGGCGTTGAACCCCGGCTCGTACAGGATGTCCACCGGGCCGCCCTCGGGCAGGATCGGGATCAGCGTCGCGAAGATGGCGCCGAGCAGCAGCCCGAGGACGTACTGCGGCACGCCGTGCAGCAGCGACCCGGAGATCGCCAGCACGTCGCCCAGCTTGCCGGTGCGCTTGATGGCCGCGTAGACGCCCAGGATGATGCCCACCAGGAAGCTCAGCAGCGTCCCCGCCAGCACCGGTAGAACGGTCCACTTGGCCGCCTCGGCCAGCACGTCGGTGACCGGCGCGCCGGCGTGGGTGACGGACTGGCCCAGGTCGAAGGTGAACAGGCCGCCGAGGTAGTCGGTGTACTGCTCCCACAGCGAGCCCTTGGGCTGGAAGCCGTACAGCACGCGGGTGGCCTGCTCGGCCGCCTCGGGCGACATGCCCTGCTCGATGAGCTTCTGCACGTTCGCCGCCACGGGGTCGCCGGGGATGCTCCTGACGATGAAGAAGGTGATCGTGGCGACGACGAGGATCATGACGACACCGCGGGCCAGGTGGCCCGCGAGTCGCCGTGCGATGATCGTCATACGTTCTTTCTTACTGCTTGGCCTTGATCATGCCGAGCTGGATCCAGACTCCGGCCGTCAGGCGCAGCAGGTCGCTGTCCTGCTCGGGCCAGCCGGTGAAGCGGGCGGTGTTGGTGAACTGGGTGTTCACGTAGTCCCAGAGCTGGATGACCGGCAGATCCTGGTTGGCGGTCTTGGCGAGCTGCGTCATGATCGGCTTGGCGTCCTCGGCGGAGGCGGCGTTCAGCTTGGCGGTCAGCTCACCGGGGTTGACCTTGCCGACGCCCTCGACGTCGATCTCCTCGGCGCCGCCCATCCAGTTGCCGGCCTTGCCGGGCTCACTGTGCTTGACCTTGCCGGCGACGTTGGACCAGCCGTTGGAGACGCCGTAGAGGCGCTGGTAGATGTCGTACGGCGCGGGGCCGAGCGCCATCAGCCAGAAGCCCACGTCGTACTTGCCGGCGGCGATCTCCTCCAGGTAGACGGGGTAGTCGGCGACGGTGACGACCTCGGCGTCCACGCCGTTCTCGACGAGCTGGCTCTTGATGTTCTCCTGCGCGGAGATCCAGTCGGAGAAGCCGGACGGCGCGGTCATCGTGACCTTCCACGGCGAGCCGTCGGCCAGCGCCCACTTGCCGTCCTTCTTCTGCAGGCCGGCCTCCTTGAACTCCGCCTCGGCCTTGGCCGCGTCGTGCTTGTACGGCTCCAGGTTGTTCAGCTCGGCGCCGATCCACTCCTGCGCGGGCTTCTGGTGGATGCCGGAGGTCGTCACGGCCGGCGTGCCGCCCTCGGGCGAGGCGACCTTGGTGACCTGGTCGCGGTCGATGAGGTAGGCCAGGCCGCGGCGCACGTGCACGTTGTCGTACGGCTTCTTGGACTGGTTGAACGCCATGCCGACGGCGACGGGCGAGAAGCCCTTGATGGTGTTGGAGCCGGGCGCCTGCTTGATCCGGTTCATCACGTCGGCCGGGGCCGCCACGAAGCCGGAGTGGTCGAGCTTGCCGGCGCTCAGGTAGTTCCAGATCTGCTCGTTGCCGCTGTAGTTGAGGAACTTGACCTGGTCGGGCGCCACGTTCGCGGCGTTGTAGAAGTTCTTGTTCTTCAGCAGCAGCGCCTCGCCCGGGTTGACCCGCTCCAGCACGAACGGGCCGGCGGAGACGTCCTTGGGCGGCGCGAAGGCGAGCACCTTCTGGCCGAGGGCGAGGACCTCCTCGCGGGCCTTCTCGGCGTCGGCGCCGTCGCCCCTGGAGGTCTTGAGCGTGTCCCAGAAGTTGGCGGGCAGGATGCTGCCCCAGACGTGCGCCGGCACGACCCAGGTGTCCATGACGCCCCGGGCGAACTTCATGCTCGGGTTCGACATGTCCTGGGTGACCTTGACCGTCTTGTCGTCCACGACGGTGACCTCGGCCGCCGCGCCCGCGGCGCCCGGCGTGATCGCGAAGGCGGTGCTGCCGGTGGTGTAGGCCAGGCCGATGGAGGTGCGCACGTCCTCGGCGACGACGGGCTTGCCGTCGGACCACTTGCCGTTCGGCTGCAGGTGGATGGTGATCGAGGAGTTGTCGGGCGCGATCTCCCACTTGGCCGCGATACCCGGGTAGAACTGGTTGGGATCGGTCAGGTGGTTCTTGACCCAGCCCAGCTTCATCGCGTTGTAGCCCAGGAAGGAGTTGCCCTTCGGGGCCCAGGGGTTGGCGGGGCCCGATGCGTCGAGGCCCGGCCTGGTCACGTCGATCGTGGTGAAGAGCCCGCCGCCGCCACCGCCGCCCGAGCCGGATGTGTTGGTCGTACCACCGCCGCTGCACGCCGCAGTCGCGGAGGCAAGGCCCAGCAACGCCACTACCGCTGCCAGTCGCTTCATTTGCCGCTCCGGGGGATGTCTCTAGGGATTGACCGGACATTACGATCGCGTCCGATCAGCGTCAATAATCTCCAGAGGTTGTGAGGCTAATGTAACTTTCCTTCATGAGTGTATGGACTGGTGCTTATCTCCATCAAGTGCCTGTTCAGCCCATGATCAGGACGGCTGCCCCGTTCACCCGGTCGGCGGCCAGATCGCTCAGCGCCCGGCCGGCCTCCTCGAACGGGTACGGCGCCGTCGTCACGCGCGGCGGATGCGCCAGGGCCAGCTCCAGGTAGGCCCGCCCGTCGGCCCTGGTGTTGGCCGTCACGCTGCGCAGCGTGCGCTCCTGGAACAGGTGCCGCTCGTAGTTCAGCGCCGGGATGTCGGTGAGGTGGATGCCCGCCACGGCGAGCGTCCCGCCCCTGTCGAGGGCCTCCAGCGCCGGCGGCACCAGGTCGCCCACCGGCGCGAACAGGATGGCCGCGTCCAGCGGCTCCGGCGGCCTGTCGCCCGCCGAGGCCGCCCCCAGCTCCAGGGCCAGCTCCCGCGACGCCGCCGACCTGCTGACCGCGTGCACCACGGCGCCCTGGGCGATCGCCGCCTGCGCCGTCAGGTGCGCCGACGCCCCGAAGCCGTAGATGCCCAGCCTGCCGCCCGGCGGCAGGTCGCACCTGGCCAGCGCCCGGTAGCCGATGATCCCGGCGCACAGCAGCGGCGCCAGCTCCTCGGCCGGCCGGTCGCCGGGCAGGGGATAGACATAGTCGGCGGGCGCGGCGACGTACTCGGCGTACCCGCCGTCCGCGTCCCACCCCGTGTAGGTCGACTGGGGGCACAGGTTCTCCATACCCCGCAGGCAGTACCGGCACGTGCCGCAGGTGGAGCGCAGCCACGCCACGCCCACCCGCTCGCCGGTCGCCACCACCCTGCCGACCACCTGGTGGCCGGGCGTGGTGCGGGGGCGGCGCGGCTCCAGGTCGCCCTCCGCCAGGTGCAGGTCCGTACGGCACACGCCGCACGCCTCCACCTTCACCAGCACCTCGCCGGGCCCCGGCTCGGGCGCCTCCCGCTCGACGAGCTCCAGAGGCCCCGACGCCATCGAGCCCGGCCGCCCGACCACCCAGGCGCGCACGTCAGGCCGACAGCCGCGCGTACGCGAGCTGGGCGTACAGCGCCGCCCCGTCGGGCAGCACCGAGTCGTCGAAGATCGCCTCGGGGGAGTGGTTGTACGGGGCCGTCGCCGGATCCCGGTCCGACGGGCACGCCCCCAGGAACACGAACGCGCCTGGCACGTTCTCCAGCACGTACGAGAAGTCCTCAGACCCCATCACCGGCTGCGGCGAGACGAAGTACCGCCCTGGCCCGAACAGCTCGTCGGCCGTCCTGCCGACGAACCCCGCCTCGTCCCCGTCGTTCACCGTCACCGGGTAGCCCATCCCGAACGACGGCTCCACCTGCAGCCCGTGCGCCGCCGCGATACCCTGCACGACCTCCACCAGCCGCCGCTTGACCAGCGTCCTGTTCTCCTTGCTGAACGTGCGCACCGTGGCCTCGAACTTGGCCTCGTCGGGGATCACGTTGTCCGCCGACCCGCCGTGGAAGCTGCCCACCGTCACCACGACCGGGTCGAACACGTCGAACGTCCTGGTCACCATCGTCTGCAGCGCCGCCACCATCTCGCAGCCCGCCTGGATCGGGTCCAGCGAGCGGTGCGGGCTCGAACCGTGGCCGCCCCGCCCCTTCACCGTCACCCTGAACGTGTCGGCCGCCGCCATGATCGGCCCCGGCCGCGACGCGAACAGCCCAGGCGGCAACATCGCCGACACCACGTGCATGCCGTACGCCGCCACCGGCCGCGCGCCGGCGGCGTCCAGCACGCCCTCCTCGATCATGTACTTGGCGCCCTCATGCCCCTCCTCGCCCGGCTGGAACATGAAGATCACATCGCCGGCCAGCTCCTCGCGCCGCGCGCTCAGCAGGTGCGCCGCCCCCGCCAGCATCGCGGTGTGCAGGTCGTGGCCGCAGGCGTGCATCTGGCCGGGAAGCTGGGAGACGTAGGAGAGGTCGTTCTTCTCGGTCACGGGCAGGGCGTCCATGTCGCCCCGCAACAGCACGGCGGGGCCGGGCCTGCCGCCCCTCAGCACGGCGGTGACGGAGCTCAGCGCGGTGCCCGTCTTGATCTCCAGGGGGAGCCCCTCCAGCGCCGCGAGCACCTTCTCCTGGGTGCGCGGCAGGTGGAGCCCCAGCTCGGGGGTGGTGTGCAGCGAGTGCCGGAGCTGGACCAGCTCGTCCCGCATGTCCTGGGCGGATTCAGTGAACGACATGAGGAACATTGTTCATGTGCCGGGCGGGAAGTCGATAAGGCGCGCTCGGTACGATGGGCCGCGTGACTCAGCGTAAGCGGATCGACTCCTGGTTGTCCGACATGGACGGCGTCCTCGTCCACGAGGGACGGCCGGTCCCAGGTGCGGACGAATTCATCAAGCGGCTCAGCGACTCCGGCAAGAGGTTCCGGGTGCTGACCAACAACTCGATCTACACCCAGCGCGATCTGTCGGTCCGCCTGGCGGGCGCGGGCCTCGCCGTGCCGCCCGAGTCCATCTGGACCTCCGCCCTGGCCACCGCCCAGTTCCTGGACGACCAGCGCGCCGGCGGCTCGGCGTACGTGATCGGCGAGGCCGGCCTGACCACGGCGCTGCACGAGGTCGGCTACGTGCTCACCGACCTCGACCCCGACTACGTGGTGCTCGGCGAGACCCGCACCTACAGCTTCACCCAGATCACCCGCGCCATCCGGCTCATCGAGGGCGGCGCCCGCTTCATCGCCACCAACCCCGACCCGATCGGCCCCTCCACCGAGGGCTCCCTGCCCGCCTGCGGCGCCGTGGCCGCCATGATCACCAAGGCCACCGGGGTCGAGCCGTACTTCGTGGGCAAGCCCAACCCGCGCATGATGCGCAGCGCGCTGAACGAGATCGAGGCGCACAGCGAGACCACGGCCATGATCGGCGACCGGATGGACACCGACATCGTCTCGGGCATGGAGGCGGGGCTGTTCACGATCCTCGTGCTCACGGGCGTCACCCAGCGTCACGAGATCGACCGCTTCCCCTACCGGCCCTCCCTGGTCGTCGACTCCGTGGCGGACCTCATCGACCTCATCTGACCTCGCCGCGTACCTGACGGCCGCTGACAGGTACGTCTGGCAGGCTCGGTTCCATGACCCGTGTCTACCTGGAGATCGGCCCCAAGAAGGTGTTCGCCTGCTCGCTCGACTGGCCCGGCTGGTGCCGGATCGACAAGGGCGAGGAACCCGCGCTCGACCGGCTCGCCGACTACGTGCCCCGCTACCGCGTGATCGCCGAACGGGCCGGCCTGCCGTTCGAGCCCGGCGAGCCCGAGGTCGTGGCCCGGGTGCGGGGCACCTCGACGACCGACTTCGGCGTGCCGTACGAGGTGCCCGGCCTCGACCTGGAGCCGCTGACGGCCGCCGAGGCCGAGCGCTCGGTCGCCCTGATGCGCGCCGCCTGGGAGCTGTTCGACGAGGTCGCCGCCGGCTCGCCGGAGGACCTGCGCAAGGGGCCGCGCGGCGGTGGACGGGACCGGACGAAGATCGTCGATCACGTGACGGACGCCGAGCGCGCCTTCGCCAGGAAGGCCGGCGTGCGGCACAAGCCGTACAAGTCGGTCGAGGACCGCGACGCGATGCGGGCCGAGCTGGCACAGGTCCTGTCGCGCCCCTGGGAGCCGCCGCCGAGCACCGGCTGGCCGCCCCGCTACGCGCTGCGCCGCATCGTCTGGCACGTCGCCGACCACCTGTGGGAGATCGAGGACCGCCGCCAGGGGTAGAGGATTCTCCCCCGCGTATGCCTGTTTACCGGGGCCGGGCGGTCAGGTGGAAAGAACCACACCCGCGTTTCTCCTCCTGCCCCACAAGGACCTTGACGGCCTGCGACGATGTTCTGACGCGAGTCCGTACAGCAAGAAAAGGCAGGAGCGCGTGGACATAAGGGCGGAGATCCTCGATCTGAAACTCCGTGTCGAGGACCTTGAGGCGACGACCGAGCAGGTCAGGGAGTCGCGCCAGCAGGAGGAGCTCCTGCGCGAGGTCATCGACCGGTCGAAGAAGCTGCATGCGGAGATGGCCGCCCTGAGAGCCGAGCTCGCCGAGGCCCGCAGCGGGCTCGGGGAGGAGGTGGCGGCGGTCGGCACCGAGGTCGAGGGGGTCAGGAGAGCGGTGTCAGCGCCCCGGGTCGCCCGGGGCGTGCACGGCGAGGAAGGCAAGGTGGGGGAGGAGATCGCCGCCGAGTTCTCGGTCATCCGGTCGGAGATCGAGCACGAGTTCAACTTCTTGCGCTCGGAGGTCATGGACCTGGCCATCAAGCTCGACCGGCTCAACCCCGCGAAGGAGTGACCGGCTTCGTCTCACGAAGGAGTGACCGCCTGAATCTCGCGAAGGGCCGGAGGTGGCTTTCAGAGGGAGAGCGCGGGCTCCATCACCTCGGCCGGGCACAACTGGCGGACCACGTCGCGTACCTGGGCGCGCAGGGCGGGGGCGGCCAAACGGCCGTCCTCATCGAAGTGCGGCCAGATCGGTGAGATCACCAGCTCGGCGCCCATCACGACCGCGCCCGCGCCCAGCAGCTGCTTGTACAGCTCCGCCTGCGCCCACATGGCCCCGCAGGCCCGCGCGCTCGCGCTCATCACCGCCACGTGCTTGCCCGACAGGCCGTCCCTGGCGGCCATCCAGTCCAGCGCGTGCATCAGCTCCAGCGGCAGCAGGCTGTGCTCGGGCGCGGTCAGCAGGACCGCGTCACCGCCCGCGACCAGCGTGACCAGGTCCCTCGCCGGCGCCGGGACGGGTCCCGGGCGGTAGGCCGGGATCTCGCCCATTCCCCGCCACACCTCGAAGCCGACGCCGGGCGGCAACTCGCCGCCCGCCGCGTCCAGCAATCTGGTGATGAATGACCCCGCGTGGAGGCTGGCGGCGATCCCGATGATTTTCACCCTCTGCTCCCCAGGGGTTCCGGTGTTACCGGGAACCTGCCCGATGTCTTGGATGTCCAAGACCATCTCCGGGTCAAGAGGCGCACAGACCTTGCCGCCCCCTCCCATCACGGCGCCCCGCCGGCGCGAGGCGGGGGGACCACCGGCGCTGGGGGGCTTCCTGCTGCGCCGGGTGCCGGTTTACGGGCTGACGGGTGGGGTGCCTGGTGCGGTTACTGGCGGGCGGCGGCGCGGGCGCGGCGCTCCTCGCGGCGCTCCACGAACCTGGCGGCCGTGGCGTCCGTCCGCTCCAGGAACTCCGACAGCTCCAGACGCGCCTTCTCGCCCTCGGCGTCCAGCCCGGTCTTGTCGAACACCGACCACTGACGCAGCACCGGCATGAGCACGTCGTCCAGGTGCAGGCGCAGGTCGTAGATGCCCTCGTTGGCGATGATCATCGCCTTGCGGGCGAAGCCGTCCATGCCCTGGCCGGGCATCTGGAAGGTGGTCACCACGTCGGTCACCGCGCGCATGGTCTGGTTCGGGTCGAGCTCGAACGCCGCCTTGAGCAGGTTGCGGTAGAAGAGCATGTGCAGGTTCTCGTCGGCGGCGATCCTGGCCAGCAGCCGCTCGCAGCCCTCCTCGCCGGACGCCCTGCCGGTGTTGCGGTGCGCGATGCGGGTGGCGAGCTCCTGGAAGGAGACGTACGCGAGCTGCTGGAGCATCGTGTCGTACTCCGTCATGAAGCCGCTCTCCATGTGCGCCATGCGGGCGCGCTCCAGCGCCACCGGGTCCACGGCGCGGGTGACGGTGAGGTAGTCGCGCAGGGCGGTGCCGTGCCGGTCCTCCTCGGCGGTCCAGCGGTGCACCCAGGTGCCCCAGGCGCCGTCGCGGCCGAACGTGGTGGCGATCTCGTGGTGGTAGCTGGGCAGGTTGTCCTCGGTCAGGAGGTTGACGATGAGCGATACGCGCGCCGCTTCCGGGATTCTGGAGTGCCCTTCCTCCCACGCCTCGCCCCCGTAGATGCCGTCGAAGTTGCGGCCTTCGCTCCACGGGATGTACTCGTGCGGGAACCACTCCTTCGCCACCTTCTCGTGGCGGTTGAGCTCCACCTCCACAACCGGCTCGAGGGCGTGGAGGAGCTCCGTCTGAGTCATCGCCATAAAAGATCTTCTCCTTCAGGTTACGGTACCGTAGGTTAGGCTACCCGAAGGACATACCGGTCAAATAGGGTGTACGTATGCGACCTAGTGTCCGTGGTGTCCTACTCGACCACGACGAACGTCTGGTCCTCTTCCGTCGCACAGTGCCCGGCCGCGCCCGCTACTGGTCTGTACCGGGCGGCCACGTGGAGCCGGAGGACGGCTCCCTGGAGGACACCCTGCACCGCGAGCTGCTCGAGGAGCTGGGTGCGACGGTCTCCGACGTGACGTTCCTGGTCAGCGTCTCATATCCGTGGCGCGGCGAAGTCAAGACGCAACATGTCTTCGGGTGCCGGTTGGTGTCCATGGACCTGGAGCTGCGGTACGGGCCCGAGTTCGAGGATCCTTCGCGTGGGCTGTACGAGGTGGAGCGGGTTCCGCTGGAGCGGTCGGAGATCTTCTCGCGCAACCTGATCCCGCAGGCGGTGGCCGGTTACCTCTCCGCCAACATCACGGCCCTGCCCCGCCTCATCGGCTGACGGTCTTCGCCGCAGCCTGCCGGCTGCCGCCTCACCAGAGGCCCTCAGTGCCCGCCGGGGTCGCTCGGTGCGCCGCCGGGGTCGGCCAACGCCCGGATGCGGGGTCGGCCATTGCCTCGCCGGAGGCTGTCAGCGCTCGCCGGGGTCGGCCGGTGCCTCGCCCGGGTTCGCCAGCACGTCGAAGAGGGCCGTGAGTCGCCCGGCCAGCTCGTCCGGCGGCGCGTCGGTCAGTGCCGCCGTCCCCAGGACGCTGCGCATCAGCCACACCCCCGCCTGCACCGACAGCATCAGCTCGGCCCGCACCCCCGCCCCCGCCCCGGACAGCTCCTCGTTCAGATGCCGCCCGGCGTGCCGCCCGATCGCCTCGCGCATGATCCGCGCCGCCTGCGGGCTGGCCGCCGACCTCAGCATGAGCAGGAACGGCCCCAGCTCCTCGGCCCCCGGCTCCGTCCGCCGCACCAGCGCCCGCGCCGTCTCGGCGGGCAGGTCCGCGCCCGTGCCCGCGATCACCGTGCGGGGTGCGAAGGAGACGTCCACGGCCTCGGCGAAGAGCTGCTCCTTCGAGCCGAAGTAGCGGTTGATGAGCATCGCGGTCACGCCCGCGTCCTGGGCGATGTCCCGCACCCCCACGCCGTCGTAGCCGAACCGGGTGAAGGCGGTGACCGCCGCGTCCAGGATGGCCTGCCGGGTGGCGGCGGCGTCGCGGCGTCGCTTGCCGGTCTGCGGGGTGGCGGCGTCAGTCATGTCTACGAGTGTATACTTGTTTCGAAGTCTACAGATGTAGACATAGCTGCGACACGAAGCGAGCACACCATGGACCTCGAACTGACAGGCAAGCGCGCGCTGGTCACCGGCTCCAGCTCCGGGCTGGGCGAGGCGATCGCCAAGGCGCTGGCCGCCGAGGGCGCCGACGTGGTCGTCCACGGCCGCGACCGCGCCCGTACCGAAGCCGTCGCCCAGGCCATCCAGGAGGCGGGCGGCAGCGCCCGCGTCGCCATCGGAGACCTGGCCACCGACGAGGGAGCCGACGCCGTGGCTGAGACCGCACTGGCCGGCGGGCCGATCGACATCCTGGTCAACAACGCCGGCGCCTACCCCCACCGCGGCTGGAAGGACGCCACCCCCGCGGACTGGAGCCGGACCTACGAGGTCAACGTCGTCTCCGCCGTCCGCATGATCCTGCGCGTGGTGCCCCGCATGCACGAGCGCGCCTGGGGCCGGGTCATCCAGATCGGGGGCGGGCTCGCCGTCCAGCCCGGCGCCGACCTGCCGCACTACAACGCCACCCTGGCCGCCCGCCACAACCTGACGGTCTCCCTGGCCCGTCAGCTCAAGGGCACCGGCATCACCGCCAACACCGTCGCCCCGGGCGCCATCCTGGTCGACAGCGTCCAGCGGTTCCTGACCGACCTCGCGCCCGCCCGGGGGTGGGGTGAGACGTGGGAGTTGATCGAGCGCAACGCGATCGAGGAGCTGGTGCCCAACGACGTCGGCCGGATGGGTCGGCCCGAGGAGATCGCCGCCGCGGTCCTCTACCTCAGCGGGCCGCACGCCGGCTACGTCACGGGCACCACGCTGCGGGTGGACGGCGGCACCGTCCGCGGCGTGCACTGACCGCCGTGCGCGCCGGGGTCAGCGCAGCACCTCGACCTTCTCGCCCAGCTCGTTGACCGCCGCCAGCGCCGGCTTGCGCTTCCTGGAGACCGCGTACGTGCCGCCCACCGCCCGCCCGTCCATGGTGATCTGGACGACCCGCCGGCTCCCGGCGGCCACGTAGTACCCCTTCCCGGACGGCGCCCGCCACCAGACCCCCGACACCACGTCGCGGCGCAGCCGGCTGCAGTCCCACGAGTTCGCCCTGGTGCCGGTGGGGGTGGCGGAGGTGCGTCCGCCGGCGGTGCTGAACAGCACGCCCCGCACCGTGCTGCCGCCGGTCGCCTCGGTCGTCCGGAGGCAGACCCAGCGCCCCCGCGCGCCCTCGGGCAGACCGCCGCTCCAGAACTCCCACGCGGTCGCCGCCTCCAGCTCGCCCTGCGGCAGCTCGACCGCGCACGCCAGCGCCTTCCACACGGTGAAGCCGCCGGGCAGGGTGTCGAGCTCGTGCGGGCCGTACCGGTTGATCTCGGCGGGCGGCGGCGGCTGGTAGTAGGCGTTGGCCAGGGACAGCCGCCCGAAGTCCAGCATCGTGTACGGCATGCCGTGCGCGATCTCCGGCGCCCGCAGCCGCAGCACGGGCCCCTGCCAGCAGGTCTTGCCCCGCAGCGCCTTGACGGGCGCCGTCACGCCGTCCTGGGCGCCGACCCGCCGCCAGCTCGGGGTCGCGCCGGTGAGCGGCGCGGCGGAGACCTCCCGCACCCACGGCGGCAGCAGGTAGCGGCTGCCCTGGGCGGTGGTGACGAGCTTGAGCGGGCTGGCGCCGTCGGGTTTGGCGCGCGGGGCGGGGAACGCGGTGAGGGCGCCGGGCCCGCCCGTCTCGGTGTAGCGGGCGACCTGCTCGCCGTGGCGGATCAGTACGACCGTGGTGCCGTCGAGGCGGCCGGCGTACAGGATCTGGCCGTCGTCGCGTCCCCACGCCCGCAGCGCTCGCGTGATCAGCGCGCGGTCGCCGGTGAGCGAGCCCCGGGCCTCCCAGGTGGCCAGGTCCAGGTCGGTGCCCGCGCGCCAGGCGCCGGGCGGCGCGGAGACGGCGCGCGGCCCGGCGGGCGGGCGCGCGGCCTCGGCGGCCCTGGGGGTGTCGCCGAGCAGCGGCAGCAGCGCCGCCGCGGTCAGCACGCAGGAGAGCGCGACCACCGGGACGCCGATCCGTACCCGCCGGTCCAGCGGCCGGGCGTAGCAGCGGGCCAGGGTCGGGTCGGTGGCGGGCCGGAACATCGTGGCCGCCCCCTCGCCGAACCTGGCCTCCAGGTCGGCGACCGCGTCCAGGGCGGCTCGCGGGTTCGGCACCCGCGCGCCGTCCAGGATCGCCCGCACCTCCGCCTCGGGCCGCCCTTCCAGCCGCAGCAGCGCGTACGCCGCGCGGGCCGCCGGACGCAACGCGTTCAGCTCCTCGGTGAAGGCGACGTCGGCGCCACGGGTCACCGCGGGCACCGCCTCCATCCGCGCCAGCCGTCCCGACCAGGGCAGGATCAGCCGGTGCAGCGCCCCGCGCAGCAGCGCCCTGCGCAGCGCGAGCTGGTCGCGCGCGGAGTGCCGGGCGAGCACGGCGGCGGCCAGCCGGTGCGCCAGCACCAGCCGGCGCTCCTCGCCGATGGCGGGAGGGAGGGTCAGGTAGGCGAGCCAGACCAGGTCACGGTACGGGCGCGCCAGACTTCTGCTGGCTCGGATCGACCGGCGCACGAAGGTCCTCACAAAGGGTGATGAGGGAGATGCTTATCGTGACAGCAGGGTAGTTGGAGGGCCTACCGCTTATGTGCCGGATGCTGAAAACGCCGGATGCTGAAGACGCCGGATGCTGAGAACGGCGGGTCAGGGGTCGCGGCGCAGGCGCTTGACGTCCGAGCGGTGCTTCTTGGCGGCGATCCGCCGCTCCACGGACCCGCGGCTCGGCTTGGTCGGCCGCCGCCGCTTGGGCGGCGCGGCGATCGCCTCGCGCAGGCGCTGCGCGAGCCGGTGCGCGGCGGCCTCCCGGTTGCGGAGCTGCGAGCGGTACTCGGACGCGGCGATCGTGATGGTGTCCGACCCGAGCCGCTCGAGGGCGCGCGCCTTCAGCGCCGGCGGCAGCGCCGTGCTGCCTGCCACGTCGAACGTGAGCTCCACCCGGCTGTCCGTCGTGTTGACGCCCTGACCCCCCGGGCCTGAGGAGCGGGAGAAACGCCAGACGAGCTCGATGTCGGGGATGACGATCGAGTCGTTGACGACCAGCGGGCCGGGCATGCGCGGAGCTCCTGTTCTCCAAGGAGAGCGTCTGTGATGACATGTCACCGTATCTGGCTGCCATATGCCGTCCGCAATGGCATTTTTTCGCGCCCGCCGACCCTGTACGGCCGATTGCAAGCGGCGTGTGGCAGCATTCCGCGAAAAAGATCACGGGGAGGCGCGGGTGGCCGTCATCGTCGGCGTGCACGGGATCGGCAAGTACAACTACTACCTCGAAGCAGGCAAGTCCGCGACGGGGGCGGCCGAGGCCATGCGCCGCAAATGGGACCGTTACCTGCATACGGGGCTCGGCGGCGAGCCGCGCGCGTACTTCGCCGAGATCGCCTACTTCTCCCACCTCCTCAACGACGGCGACGGCGAGTACGACCCGGCGGCCCCCAGGCGGGCGATGGAGCTGCAGGCCCAGCAGATCCTCGTCGACTGGGCGCGGCAGATCGGCGTGGGCGAGCACGTCACGGGGGCGCTCAAGTCGTTCACCGGCTGGCTGCTGCAGCGGCTGGACGGCAGGTCGGCGGCGTTCGCCAAGCTGTTCGCGCCCGAGGTGGCCGCCTACCTCACCGACCAGGCCAGGCGGGAGAAGTCGCGGCAGGCCGTGGCCGAGTGCATCAGGAAGAACCGGCCGAAGGTGGTCATCGCCCACTCGCTCGGCAGCGTGGTCGCCTACGAGGCGCTGTGGGCCAACCCCGACCTGGAGGTGGACCTGCTGATGACGCTCGGCAGCCCCCTCGGCATGCGCAACGTCATCTTCGAACGCCTCCTGCCCGCCCCCGTCAACGGCCGCGGCGAGCGGCCCAAGGGCGTCAAGCGCTGGGTGAACATCGCCGACAAGGACGACATCGCCGCCATCCCGCCCGCGCTGGCCGCCAGCTTCACCGGCGTGGACGTCGAGCAGCTCGTCAACCTCGACTGGATCGACTTCCACACCGCCGCGAAGTATCTGGGCTGCCCGGCGCTCGACCCGCATCTGCGACCATTCCTGGCATGACGTGGATAGTCTTCGACTACGGCGGTGTCCTCTCCCTGCCGCAGCCCGAGTCCGACGCCGAGGCCATGGCGCTGGCCGTGGGGGCCGAGCCTGAGTCCTTCAAGCGCGGCTACTGGGAGCACCGGCTCGACTTCGACCGGGCGAGCCTGAGCCCGCACGCGTACTGGTCGGCCGTCCTGGGCAGGCCCGCCGCCCAGCGCGAGGTCGCGCGGCTGGTCGCCATGGACGTGGCGAGCTGGGCCTACCCCAACCGCGGCACCGTCACCCTGCTCGGCGAGCTGCTGGAGTCCGGCCGCGACGTGGCGCTGCTGTCCAACGCGCCTGTGTGCGTCGGAGACGGCCTGGACCAGCTTCCCTGGATCTCCGCCATCGGACGGCGCTTCTACAGCGGGAGGATGGGGCTGGTGAAGCCGGACCGGGAGATCTACGACGAGCTGGCGCGCGGGCTCGGCGCCGACCCGGCCGAGATCGTCTTCATCGACGACCGGCCCGAGAACGTCGAGGGGGCCCGGCGGGCGGGCATGACCGGGGTGCCCTTCACCGACGCTGACACGCTCAGGGCGGCGCTCCGTTAGACCCGGGACGCCCGCTGACCGACCGACGCTGTTCACCCGCGCTTGACTCCGCGGTCACGGCGGAGTCAGCGCAGGTGGACATACCTGGGACGTGGACCGCAGAGCCTTCCTGACAGCGGCGACAGCCGGCCTTCTCCTCCCGCAGCCCGCCGCCCCGGCGGCGGCCGTGTCCTCCTCCAGGACACTCAGATCCGACCCGTTCACCCTCGGCGTGGCCTCCGGCGACCCCTCCGGCGACGGCTTCGTCCTGTGGACCAGGCTGGCCGCCGACCCGCTCGGCGGCGACGGCCGCGGCGGCATGCCCTCCCGCGACGTCGAGGTCGGCTGGCAGGTCGCCACGGACGAGCGCTTCGCCAAGGTGGTCAAGTCCGGAACGGCCACCGCGAGGGCACGCGACGCCCACAGCGTGCACGTCGAGCTGAAAGGCCTCGAACCGGGACGCGACTACTTCTACCGGTTCAAGAGCCAGGGCCGCCTCTCCCCGGCCGGCCGCACCAGGACGTCGCCCGCCGGGGAGACCCCCCTCAACTTCGCGGTGGCC
Source organism: Nonomuraea monospora (assembly GCF_039531895.1). Lineage (NCBI taxonomy): Bacteria > Bacillati > Actinomycetota > Actinomycetes > Streptosporangiales > Streptosporangiaceae > Nonomuraea > Nonomuraea monospora. The sequence goes on along the minus strand of NZ_BAAAQX010000011.1, from coordinate 274,444 downwards.
GCCTGCGCCCACTACGAGCACGGCTACTACACCGCCTACCGCCGCCTCGCCGAGCAGGAGCCCGACCTGGTCGTCTTCCTCGGCGACTACATGTACGAGTACGGCCCCAGCGGCTACACCGCCCTCGCCGGCCGCGTACGCACCCACACGCCGGGCAAGTGCCAGACGCTCGCCGACTACCGGCTCAGGCACGCCCAGTACAAGAGCGACCCCGACCTCCAGGCCGCGCACGCCGTCGCGCCGTGGCTGATGTCGTTCGACGACCACGAGGTGGAGAACAACTGGGCCGGCCACGTCTCCAGCACCGGCGCGCCGGGCTTCGAGCAGCGGCGCGCGCAGGCGTTCAGGGCCTACTACGAGAACATGCCGCTGCGCCGCGCCAGCCTCCAGGGCGCCGTGCTCCGGGTCAACCGCCGCGTCTCCTGGGGCACGCTGGCGCGCTTCCACCTGCTCGACACCCGGCAGTTCCGCGACGACCAGGCCTGCCTGGACGGGGTGCGGGCGGGCTGCGACGAGCGGCTCGCGGACCGGCGCACGCTGCTCGGCGACGACCAGTGGCGCTGGCTGGAGAGCGGCCTGAACGACTCCGCCACCCGCTGGAACCTGCTCGGCCAGCAGATCATGGTGGCCCACCGCGACTACAAGATCGGGCCGGGACGCGAGGTGAACCTCGACTCGTGGGACGGGTACGCGGCCGAGCGGACGCGGCTGCTCGGGTCCCTGGCGCGGACGGCCAACCCCGTGGTGCTGACCGGTGACGCGCACATGCACCACCTGGCCGAGCTGAAGACCGACTTCGACGATCCCGACTCGCCGGTGGTGGCCAGGGAGCTGGTGGCGTCGTCGATCGCCAGCGATGGGGACGGGTACCGGGACCGGACGTGGATCTCGGAGGCGTTGCAGGAGAATCCGCACATCTCCTACATCGATCAGCGGCGGGGGTACTTGATGGCGCGGCTGACCCGGGATGAGTTGTCGGTGGATTTCCGGACGTTGGATTACATCTCCCGCAGGGGTGCGCGGGCCAAGACCGCCCACCGGCTCACCATCCCGGCCGTCACCGGGGCCGCCGCAGCCGGTCAGGCCGCGGCGCCGCGCGTCGGGTGAGGCGCGGGCCGAGTCGCTGGAGGCCGGCTCAGAGCCTGGGGAACGCGGGCTGAGGGGTGCGCTTTCAGGGGCGCGCGTTTGCTGAACGTCCGCTGGGAGCCCGCTGAGGATCCGCTCAACCATTTTGTCCGCATGATGGGACCCGGCCGGACTCCGAGTGGCAGGTGTGGAGTCCGGCCGGGTGGACCGGGCCGGGCGGGCGGGTGGTTTCCGTCCGGACCGGTCGTTCAGGGGCCGGGGCCGGTCCCGCACGGCGGCGGGACGCGTCCGGCGCGGCGAAGGGGCGTGCGGCGGGTCATGCGTCCGGCCAGCTTCCGTCAGGGAACTCGCCCGACGTGGTGCCCGACATGACCACCTGGTCGGCCTCGGTCAGCCCGGACACGACCTCCACGTACTGGTCCCCGCGCACCCCGGTGCGCACCACCTTCGCCGAGTCCCGGCCGCCGGAGCGCACGGTGACCACCTGGGTCCCGTCCGACCTGGTACGCACCGCCGCGGCAGGCACGTAGACGGCGTCCGCTGACTCGTCCGTGGTGATCGTCACCGAGGCGGTCTGGCCGAGCATCAGCCCGGCGGGCGGCTCGTCGAAGGCGAGGGTGACCGAGTAGCGGACGAGCTGGCCGTCCACGGTCGCGGTCGGCGCGATAGCCGTGACCGTTCCCTGGTACTTCTCGCCGTTCCTGGTGGCCAGCGTGATCTGCGCCTTCTGGCCGAGTTTGAGGCGGTTCACGTCGGACTCGGTGACCATGGCCGAGATCTGCAGCTCGTTCAGGTCGCCGAGGCTGATGAACGTGCCGGTGCCCGCCGTGTCGCCCGTCTTGCCGCCGATCGACAGGATCGTGCCGGACGCCGGAGCCACGATGCGGGTGCCGTGCACCACGTCGGCGGCCTGCTCCAGGGCGGCCTCGGCGCGGTCCACGTTCGCGGTGGCCTGCTCCTCGCTCGCCCCGCCCCTGGCGGCCTGGCCCGTGCCCGGGGTGCCCGCCGGGTTGCCGGTGTTCCCGGTGCCGCCCGGGGTGGCGCAGGAGCCCTGTGACGGTTGCGGGCTGGTTCTGGCCTTTCCGCTCGTCGTGGGCTTGACGGTCGGCTTCCGGCTGGTGGAGGGCTTGGCGGTGGTCGATGGCTTGGCGGTGGTCGGGGGCTTGGCGGTGGTGGACGGGCGGGCGGACGTGGTGGGGGAGCCGGTGGAGGTCGGCTGGCCCTCCGGGTGGCCGGTGCCCGTTCCGCCGCCGCCGGACGTCGGGGTGGCGGTGACCGTCGTGGTGACGGTGGCCGTGGCCGTCACGGTGACCGTCACCGTGGGCTGGGGCTCGGGGTCCGAAGGGCCGGGGGTGGGGGTGGTCGTGGGGTGCGGTGAAGGGTCGGGCGTGGGGCTGGTGCTCGTGCCGTCGCCGGACGGTGCGGACGGCCCGAACACACCGCCGCCCCGCGCGGCCGAGCCACCGCCCTGCGCTGCCTGGCCGCCGCTTCGCGTTGCCGCGCTACTGGCCTGCGCTGCCTGGCCGCCGCCCTGCGCTGCCTGGTCGCCGCTGCTCGCCGTCGGGTTGGCGCCCTGCGTCGTCGGGGTGCCGCTGCCTTGCGCGCCTGGGTTGCCACCGCCGGTCGCCTGGGGCGCGGGTACGCCGCTCACGACGCCGCCGGTGGCGGCCGGGCCCGAGGGGGCGGCGCCGCCGGTCGGGGCGGGAGTGCCGGTCGCCTTGCCGGAGGGGGCCGGGGTGGCGCCCTTCGCGGGCGTGGTCGCGGCGGGCGCGCAGGTCGTGCCGGTACGGCCGCCGCCACCAGGCGTGGAGGCCCGCCCGCCGGTACCGGCCGAGGACGCGGCGGAAGCCCCACCGCCGGTGCCGGTCGCGGAGGTCCCGGTAGCGCCGGTGGTGGCGGAGGTTCCGGAGGCCGAGGAGGTCCCGCCGGCGCCCGTCGAGCTGCCCGCGGCCGTCCCGGAGGACGCCGCCGTCCCGGAGGACGCCTGCTCCAGCGCCTCCTCCGCAGCCGCCAGATCGGCCTTGGCCGCCGCGTACGCCTCGCGCGCCGCCCGCCCGTCGATCCTGGCCAGGACCTGGCCCTTCTTCACCTTGGTCCCGACCTTGACGTACACCTTGGTCAGCGTCCCCGAGGAGCCGAACGCCAGGTCCCTGCGCGAGCCGTCCACGGTGCTCCCCGCCGCGCTCACCGAGGCCGTGACCAGGCCGCGCTGGGCGGAGGCCAGCCGTACCTGGACGGTGGGCGGGGTGTCGTCGCGCAGCGCCAGCACGAGGCCGGAGCCGGCCACGAGCACGGCGAGGGCGAGGCCGCCCAGCGCGAAAGTCGGTCTCATGACGGCACATCATGTCCGAGCAGGATCGCGCCAGCCTGCGAGCACCCTCAGAGTTACCTGGAGGCCCGCGCGGAGCCCTGCGTTCCCAGCGGACGTTCAGCTTGCCCACGGCTACGGCGCAGCATCGTGTGCAAGGGTCCTCGCTCGTGAAGGTGTCGATCAGGCGCAGAGCGCTGATTACCAACGGAGCGCTCGCGCTGCTCCTGCTGGGCGGTGCCGGGCTCGCCTACGCTCAGCTCGGCACGGGACAGGCCGCGGGTGAGACCGCCGTGCGGACGGTGACCGCGGGCCGGGGGTCCGTGACCGCCTCGGTGTCCGCGTCGGGAGCGGTCGAGAGCTCGCAGGCCAGGGCGCTCTCGTTCGGGACGAGCGGGACCGTGGAGAAGATCTACGTCAAGGCCGGGGACAAGGTGGCCAAGGGCGACATCCTGGCCAGGCTGGACGACGCCGCCTCCCAGGAGAGCCTGTCGGCCGCGAAGGCCACGTACCAGAGCGCCCTGGACGACGGGACGGACACGGCGCAGCTCTACGCCGCCTACATCAAGGCGCGCAACGCCTACAGGGAGGCCCAGCGCACGGTCGCGGGCACCGTGCTGAAGGCGCCGTTCAAGGGCACGGTCACGGCGGTGAACGGCTCCGTGGGCGGATCGGCGGGTGGCTCCGCGGGCGGCTCGGCCTCGGGAGGCTCCGGGTCCGGCAGCGGCCAGAGCTCCACGGCCGCGACGGGCGGAACGGGGTCGTCCTCGGCGTCGTCCGGCTTCGTCGAGCTGGCCGACACCGCCAAACTCCAGCTCGTGGGCACCTTCACCGAGTCGGACGTCGGCAAGCTGAAGCAGGGCCAGGAGGCCACGATCACGTTCGACGCGCTGCCGGGCGTCACGGCCACCGGTGAGGTCACGCAGATCGAGCCGGTCGCCGCCACCAGCAACAACGTGGTGCAGTACCCGGTCACGATCACCTTCACCAAGGTGCCGAGCCAGGTCAGGCTGGGCCAGACCGCGACCGTCGAGGTGGTGGTGGGCCAGGCGGAGAACGTCGTCACCGTCCCGTCCACCGCGATCTCCACCAGCGGCGGCCAGACCACGGTCACCGTCCTGAAGGACGGCCGGCAGACCAGGACGCCCATCGAGGTGGGCGTGCAGGGCGCCACGCTGACCGAGGTCAAGTCGGGTGTGTCGGAGGGCGACCAGCTCGTGCCCCCGGCCACGACCACCGGCACGAGCGGCAACGGGGGCAACGGCGGCGGCGGGATGCGCGGCGTCGGCGGCACCGGTGGCTTCCCCGGAGGCGGCGGCATGCCGGGCGGCGGGCGATGACGGCCGCGGGCCTGCGCGTCGTGGAGCCCGTCCCGGTCCTGCGCGTGCAGAGCCTGGTCAAGGAGTACGGCGAGGGCGACGCCAGGGTGCGCGCCCTGCGCGGCATCAGCCTGGACGTCCAGCGGGGCGACTACGTGGCCATCATGGGGGCCTCCGGCTCCGGCAAGTCGACGCTCATGAACATCCTCGGCTGCCTCGACGTCCCGACGTCCGGCTCGTACCTCATCGACGGCGCCGACGTCGGCCTGCTGAACGAGCACCAGCTCGCCATCCTGCGCAACCGCCGGGTCGGGTTCGTCTTCCAGTCGTTCAACCTCATCCCGCGCATGAGCGCGCTGGCCAACGTGGAGCTGCCGCTCGTGTACGGCGGCGTCGGCCAGGCGGAGCGGCGCGAGCGGGCGCTGGCCGCGCTGGAGCAGGTCGGCCTGACCGACCGCGTGCACCACGAGCCGAACCAGCTCTCCGGCGGCCAGCAGCAGCGGGTGGCCGTGGCCAGGGCGCTGGCCAACGAGCCCGCCCTGCTGCTGGCCGACGAGCCGACCGGCAACCTCGACACCGCCTCCACCAACGACGTCCTGGAGATCATGGACAGGCTCAGCGCGTCCGGCCGGACGATCGTGATCATCACGCACGAGGACGACGTGGCCGCGCACGCCAAGCGGGTGATCAGGCTGGTGGACGGCCAGATCGTGGAGGACCGCCGCCAGGCGCCGGTGGACGGGCCGCCGCCGCGCCTGCGGGAGAACGACGGAGCGGTCGTCCAGTGAACCAGATCGAGATCCTCCGCTTCGCGCTGCGCGGCCTGCTGGCCAACAAGATGCGCAGCGCGCTGACCACGCTCGGCATCCTCATCGGCGTGGCCGCGGTCATCATGCTGGTCGCGGTCGGCGAGGGCTCCTCGCAGAGCATCACGCAGAACATCCAGCGCCTCGGCGCGAACACGCTGACCATCTCCCCGTCCTTCTCCGGAGGCGGGGGCGGCGGCGGGGGCGGCGCGATGCGCGGTCCCGGCGGCGGTGGCGGGAACACCGGCCCGCGCACCCAGGCCAGGCAGCTCAGCCTGGCCGACGCCAAGGCGCTGACCGACAGGACGCTCGCCCCGTCGGTGCAGAGCGTCTCGCCGGTGGTCAACGCCTCCTCCGCCACCGCCACGTACGGCGCCGCCAGCCACGCCGTCTCGCAGTTCGTCGGCACCTACCCCAGCTATTTCGAGGCCGTCAACAAGCCCGTCGCCAAGGGCACCTACTTCTTCAACGACGACGTGCTGGCCGCCAGGAAGGTCGTGGTGCTGGGCCAGACCGTGGTGGAGGAGCTGTTCGGCGCCGTGGACCCGATCGGCAAGCAGATCAGCGTGTCAGGGGTGCCGTTCACGGTGGTGGGCGTGCTGAAGGAGGCCGGGTCGACCGGCATGCAGGACGCCGACGACGTGGCCATCGCGCCGCTGCCGGCCGTGCAGCAGAGCCTGAGCGGGTTCGGCTCGCTCGGCCAGATCGTGGTGCAGGCCACCTCGGCGCAGACCACCACGTCAGCGCAGGCCGAGGTCACGGCTATCCTCAACCAACGACACGGCATCACCGACAACAATCCCGACTACCGCATTCTCAACCAGGCCACTCTGCAGGAGACCGTCAGTGAGGCGACCGGCACCTTCACCGTGCTGCTGGGCGCCGTCGCCGCGATCTCGCTGCTGGTGGGCGGTATCGGCATCACCAACATCATGCTGGTGACGGTCACCGAGCGCACGCGCGAGATCGGCATCCGCAAGGCCATCGGCGCGCCCAGGAGCGCCATCCTCGGCCAGTTCCTGATGGAGGCGACGCTGCTGAGCCTGATCGGTGGGCTGTCGGGGGTGCTGGTGGCGTTTGTGGGGACCAGGTTCACCATCGCCGGCATCGAACCGGTCCTCGTGCCGTCATCGGTGGTGCTTGCGCTGGGCGTGTCGCTGGGGATCGGGCTGTTCTTCGGCAGTTATCCCGCCAACAGGGCGGCCAAGCTCAGGCCGATCCAGGCCTTGCGCCACGAGTAAGGAGACAAGGACATGGCCGACAGCGCCGACAGCATGGACAAGCTGGGCTCCTCGCCGTTCCCCGACGACCTGCGGGAGGAGCTCGCCGTCCAGCCCGCCAAGGGCGCCTCGAAGGTCACGCTGGCGCTGGCCGCCGGCGTCGTCCTGGTGGCCGGGATCCTGATCGGCATCCAGGCGGAGACCTGGTTCGGCTCCGCCGACACGCCCGCGCAGGCCGCGGGCGCGCAGCGCCCCGGCGGCGGGTACGGCCAGCAGCAGGGCGGCTTCGGCGGCCAGCGCGGCCAGTTCCCCGGCGGCGGTCAGCAGCAGCCCGGCGGGGGCCAGCAGCCAGGCCAGGGGCAGCAGCCGGGCGGCGGGCAGCGGATGGGCGGCGGCGGCACCGTCGGCACGGTCGAGAAGATCGAGGACGGCAAGGTGTACGTCAAGACCATGGACGGCTCCACCGTCACGGTCACCACCACCGACCAGACCACCGTGCAGATCTCCAAGCCGGGTAAGGTCTCCGACCTGGAGGCCGGCACCACCATCGTGGTGCGCGGCCAGCAGGGCGCCGACGGCGCGGTCGCGGCCACCTCGATCAGCCAGGGGAGCCAGGGATTCCAGGGAGGAGGCCCACGATGAGCGAGCCCGAGGCCAAGCTGCTGGTCGTCGATGACGAGCCCAACATCAGGGAGCTGTTCTCCGCCAGCCTGCGCATGGCCGGGTTCGAGGTGCTGACGGCGGCCGACGGCATGGAGGCCCTGCGGGTGGCCGAGGAGAGCACGCCCGACCTGGTGATGCTCGACGTGATGCTGCCCGATCTGGACGGCCTGGCGGTCGCGGGCAGGCTGCGGTCCCGCGGCCGCCGGGTCCCCGTGCTGTTCGTGACCGCCAAGGACACGCCGGAGGACCGCATCGCCGGGCTCGGCCTCGGCGAGGACTACGTGACGAAGCCGTTCAGCCTGGAGGAGGTCATCGCCCGCATCAGGGCGGTGCTGCGCAGGACCAGGCGCGGCGCCCCGCCGCCGAACCGCCTGCGCGTCGCCGACCTGGAGCTGGACGAGGAGAGCCACGAGGTCTGGCGCGACGGCGTGCCCGTGCGGCTGTCGCCGACCGAGTTCCGGCTGCTGCAGTACTTCATGCTGAACGTGGGCCGCGTCCTGTCCAAGACGCAGATCCTCGACCACGTCTGGAACGGCGACTGGCGCACCGACGTCGGCCTCGTCGAGTCGTACGTCTCCTACCTGCGCCGCAAGGTCGACACCGGCGAACGCAAGTACCTGCACACCCTGCGCGGAGTCGGCTACATCCTGCGCCCGCCGAGAGTATGAGCGGGCGCCTGTCCACGGCCGCGAGCGGGCTCAGGAAGCAGCTCGCCAGGGCGCCGCTCTGGCTGCGCCTGGTCTCGGCCACCCTCCTGCTCGTCACGGTCGCCATCACGGCGACCGGCCTGTTCGCCGTGCGGCTGCTGCGCAGCTACCTCGTCGAGCGGGTGGACGGGCAGCTCCGCGTCGCCACCGCGCCGCGCGACCCGCCCCCGCCGCCGGAGGAGCCCCGCCCCGACGGACGGCCGCAACGCTACTTCGGCCTCTTCCACGGCGTCGTCCTGGACCCGAACGGCGCGATCCTGCGGACCATCAGCGAGTCCACCGAGGAGCACACGCCCGACCTGCCCCGGCTGACCCTCGCCGAGGTCATCGAGCTCAAGGGGCGGCCCTTCACCGTGGAGTCCCTCGACGCGGGCGGCCCGAGCTGGCGGGTCGTCGCCGTGCCCACGCGCGGCGGCCAGAGCCGCATGATGGCCATCAGCACCGCCGACGTGGACGCCACCGTCTCCCAGCTCATCCTCATCGTGGCCGCCGGCGGCGGCAGCACGCTCGTCGTGCTCGGCTTCGTCTGCTACGGGCTGGTCCGCCGCAGCCTGCGGCCCCTGCGCCAGATCGCGAGCACCGCCAACGACATCGCCGACGGCGACCTGTCGCGCCGCGTGCCCCTCTGGGCCGGCAGCACCGAGGTCGGCAAGCTGGGCCGCTCGCTCAACACCATGCTCGCCCAGATCGAGGTGGCCGTCCGCGAGCGCGAGGAGGCCGCCGAGTCCGCCCGCGAGTCCGCCACCGCCGCCCGCGAGTCCGCCACCGCCGCCAGGCGCTCGGAGGAGCTGATGCGGCGCTTCATGGCCGACGCCTCCCACGAGCTGCGCACGCCGCTGACCTCGATCAGGGGCTTCGCCGAGCTGTACCGGCTGGGGGAGGAGAAGGACCTGGCCGAGGCCGTACGGCTGCTGAGCCGCATCGAGGGGCAGGCCGCCCGCATGGGGCTGCTCGTGGAGGACATGCTCCTGCTGGCCCGCCTCGACCAGCGGCGCGAGCTGGCCATGCGGCCCGTGGACCTGCTCAGCCTGGCCGCCACCGCCGTCATCGACGCGCAGACGCTGGCGCCCGACAGGAAGATCGAGCTGGTCCGGCTGTTCGGCGGCGAGGGCGACGTGACCGTGATCGGCGACGAGCCGCGCCTCGGCCAAGTGATCAACAACTTGGTCACCAACGCGCTCACCCACACCCCGCCCGGCACCCCGTTCCAGGTGCGCGTCGGACTGAACGGCGAGCAGGCCGTGGTCGAGGTGGCCGACGAGGGGCCGGGGTTCGCGGCGGACGTGGCGGAGCGGGTGTTCGAGCGCTTCTACCGGGCCGACCCCGCCCGCAGCGCCGGAGGGTCGGGGCTGGGGCTGTCGATCGCGGCGACGCTGGTGGAGGCGCACGGCGGGGTCGTGATGGCGGAGAGCGAGCCGGGCAAGGGCGCCCTGTTCCGCGTCGTCCTGCCGGTGAACCAGCCCGACCCGGAGCACTAGCCTCTTCGCGGGGGGCCCAGCCCTTCACCCGAAGGTGTAGCCGTACAGCCCGGTCCCCTTGTCGAGCTGCCGCACCTTGCCCAGCTCCACCCGCCCCGCCTCCCGCTTCCCCGGCGCGTACATGATCAGCCCCTGGTCCGGCGCGGCCACCACCAGCCCGTACACCGGGGGCCGCTTGGCCAGCGCCCGGTACCGCTCCCAGCCGGGCAGCGCGGTCACCGACGCCCCGAAATCCTGTCCCTCGCCCTTGACCAGCAGGTTCCCCGCCCGCGTCAGCCCGCCGGACGAGCGCCCCGCCAGCACCTGCACGGCCTTCTCGCCGGGCACCCCGACGGCCAGCTCGTCGTTGCCGTCGCCGTTGAAGTCCCCGGCGGCCAGCGAGGTGCCGAACCGGTCGTAGTAGCGGGGCTTGCCGTCGAGCGTGTTCTGCGACCACGCCTCTGTCCTGTCGGTACGCAGCCCGGCGCGTGAGCCGTACAGGACGTCCACCGTCCCGTCGCCGTAGTCCATGGCCCGCTGGTTGGCGCTGAGCCCCTCGCCTGGCACCCCGATCGCCAGGTCGGCCTTGCCGTCGCCGTTGAAGTCGCCGGTCGTCAGCGCGGCGCCGAAGTTGTCCCACTTCTCGGCGGCGCCCTTGATCCCTGGCGTGCTCTGGGTGAGCAGCCGGGCCCGCTTCCCGCGCACGTCGATCACGGTGACCGAGCCCTGCCCGTCCACCTTCACGCTGTCGGCGGGCGCCCCCACGACCAGCTCGTCCCGCCCGTCCCCGTCGAAGTCGCCGGTCGCCAGCGACGCCCCCCACTGGTCGGTGACGTTCGCGGCCTGCCGCACCCACGGGGTCTTCTGCGTGATCTGGTACGGCTTGCGGCCCTTCATCCAGTACACGGTCACCGCCCCGCCCGACCGGTGACTCGGCGCCCCCACGGCCAGCTCGTCCCTGCCGTCCCCGTCGAGATCCCCGGCCGCCAGCGACGCCCCGAACCGGTCGCTGGACGGCTTGCCCAGCCTCAGCTCCCTCCCGGCCACGAGCCCTTCCGGTGACCCGTCGAAGAGCTGCACCACCCCGTTCCCGTCCCCGCCGGGCACCCGCTCACCCACGAACTCCTCCGACACCCCGACGGCCAGATCGGCGCACCGGTCACCGTTGAAGTCCCCCACGGCCAGCGCCGACCCGAACGAGTCGCCCGGCTCCGCGCCCCGCTGGGTGAGCTTCACCTTCTCGCCCGTCCCATACATGACGGTGACGGAACCGGCCCTGGTGGCGTCGTACGGGGCGGCCACGGCCAGGTCGGGGCGGCCGTCGGCGTCGAAGTCGAGCGGGTGACCGCCGCACGCGCGGGCGGCGGCCGGAGTCGCTCCTGAGGTCAGCGGGAGGATCAGGCAGGCGGCGAGCAGCGCATTCATACCGGAAGTAATGACCAGACAGGTCGAACCGGGTCTTAACGGCGCGAGAACGGGCCTGAAGGACGGGATGCACATCCAACCCCCGTACCGGTCTCCGGCGTGGGAGGATTTCGCCACCTGGCCCGAGGTGAGGTGGACTGATGACCGCGCGCCATGCCCTGCTGATCGGCGTCCCGAAATGCGACAACCAGGACTTGCGGAACATTGAGGGCGCCGTGCGTGAGAACGTGCGCCTCATGCAACAGGCGCTCGAACAGTCGGGCTACCAGGTCGCTACCCTCGGCGGTCCGGATGGGCCGGAGCCGGGCGTCGGCCGCATCGACCAGACCATCGAGGAGCACTGCAAGACGGTGCCCGAAGGCGGCGTCCTGTTGCTGTACTTCTCCGGCCACGGCGTCACCGTCGAGGGCGAGGACTATCTGGTCCCCGGCGACGCCAGCCGGGCCGGGACGTCCGCCGCCAGACACCTGATCCCGCTCATTCCCGACTCCGTCAGACGCGGCAAGGCCCGGCTCGTGGTCTTCTTCGTGGACGCTTGCAGAGACCGCCCAGACGAGGACCCGGTGCGGATCGAGCTGGACCACGGGCCGTTCGTCCTGATCACCGGATGCGGGCCCGGCCGGCAGTACCGGTACGGCGAGGAGGGCAGCCTGTTCACCCAGGTGCTCGCTCAGGTGCTCGGCCAGCGCAACCCCGCCCGCACGGTGCTGCAGGTGTTCGACGAGGTCACCAAGAAGATGCCCGGGGCTCGGCCTCCGCACCTCTTCCCTGAGCGGTCGCTGGTGCGAGATGTGGAGATCTGCGAGGGGAACGAACTGGCCCTGGCCTGGCGCAGGTCGGTGAACAAAGCGAAGGAGAAGGCGCCGCAGGTTCCGGACAAGGCGTGGGAAGCCGTGCACGAGGTGGTGGAAACCTGCGCCGCGCATCGCAACAGCGCCCTCGCGGAGCTGAGAAAGTCCGGGATCGAGGACCCCTGGCACGACCAGGACTATCCGAACCGGATCCTCGACCGCGTGTACGACCTGCTCGGCGACTTCACGGATCTCTCCCCGGAGGAGGTGACACTGCTCATCGTGGCCCCCTTCCTGCGCGAGCGGTTGCTCGCGGAGGGCATCCATCAGGCGGCCGGACTCCACCTCGACGACTTCAGGCGCACGTACGACGCGGGCCCCCGCAACGACCTGGAGATCACGCACGAGTCGTACCGGCACGTGGTGCAACGGGCCGAAGGGCTGGCCGCCAGAGGGGACGAGGCGTCAGCGCATGCTCTCGCGATGTGGCTGGTGCATCAATGGCAGGCGACCCGGTTTTCCCTGTGGCAGGGAAACCAGACCGGGCCTGTCTACTGGGAAGCCGTCACGAAGCTGAAGTTCGGCCCCGGGGACGTGCTGGCCGAGCGGATCCTCCCGTTACGGACCTTCGTCGGCGGCGTGGGCGCCGAGCTGGACGGGTTGCCGCCGGGCCTCGGCGAACGGTGGCGGACGCTGACACACGTGCTGGCCCTGGCCGGGACACTCGCGATCGACGTCCGACGGCTGCCTCCCGTCATCGCCGATCACCTCGGCACCCAGCTGGAGTTGCCGCTCAGCACGGTCCTCCTGACGGCCGAGCGAGTGCAGTGGCACCGTGAGAACAACTCATACGACCTCGACCGCCGCTGCGAACACCCGGCACTGCACCTTGCCCTGCAGCACGTCGCGCAGCGCGGCAACGCCTTGCTCACCGCTGCGATCGAGGATCGGACCCTGGCGAGATCCCTGGTCGAGAAGCTTCCCGGCAGAGTGACGAGCGACGAGCTGCGCCCCGCGCACCGGGACGCGGAAACGCTCGCGTACAAGGCTCCGGTCGTGACGTTCCGGCTGGCCGAGGACAAGGTGCGCGATCTTCTCATGGGCCGCCAGCTCTACGACGAACCGTCCCTGGCCCTCCGGGAGCTGTACCAGAACGCCTTGGACGCCTGTAAATGGCGTGGCGTCCGACATGCATACAGCGGGACCACCGATGAGTGGACCGGGAAGATCATCTTCAGGACGGGTGAGCAGGGCGGGCGGGCATACATCGAGTGCGTGGACAACGGCATCGGCATGGACGCGGACATACTGGAGCACGTCTTCGCGAGCGCCGGGGAGCGGTTCGTCTACCAACAGGAATTCCGGAAAGAGCAGGCGGACTGGGAGGCGCGGACACCACCACTCCGCATGGTGCCCAACAGCCAGTTCGGCGTCGGAGTATTCAGCTACTTCATGCTGGCTGACGAGATGACGGTCGTCACCCGCCGCTTCCTCAGGACGGGCGTTGTCGACCCGCAGGCCTATGAGGCGCACATCACCAGCAGCGGCAGCGTTCTGCGGATCACCCCGGTCGAAGGCATGCGGAAGGGCGGAACCCGTGTCCGGCTCTACCTGTCGGGCGATGTGGACGGTTCCGTGCTGCGCGCCCTGCGAGACGTGTTGTGGGTGAGCGAGTACGACGTGGATGCGCCGGAAGGCGATGTGTGGCGGGCGGGAGACCTGCGGTTCCAGGACAAGGCGAAGAAGTGCGGGGAGAACCTGTGGTGGGTGTCCGGCAAGGGAGGTTTGCTGGCGGACGGGATCCGTACGAGCGAGGACATGTTCGGCCTGGTCGTCAATCTGCGAGACACACGCCGCCCGCAACTCACGGTCGACCGTAAGAAGCTGCGGAACTGGGACAAGAAGTGGGTTACGGCGGAGATCGATCGCTATCTGCCTGAGCTGGAGGAATGGGAAGGACTGACCCTGTCCTGGCTCTGGCAGATGGCAAATCAGTCACCAGAGGTGGCTGAGCAGGTCTTCCGGCATCTGGCACGGGTCGACAAGCGGATTCCGGCCGGGACGCCCTGGGATCCGAACAAGCCGGTCCGGGTCGGTCTCCTCGGTTGTCTGCCGGAAGATGAAAGGGTCCTTCTATGGAAGGGTTACACGCGTGTCCACTGGGTTCGCGTTTGGAGAGCGATGCAGTGGCACGAAGCGACAGGCGAAATGCTCTTCAGAGGCTGGGACGAGACGGGACCGGGAACCAGTGCGGGGCATCCGCTTGTCGGCCCGGTGGACGCCGCGCTGCTGACCCGGCTCAGAATCCTCGACACAGGTCCCGTGGTTCACATCGAGGACCTGATCGACGGGTTGACCGATCAGGAGGAGGGCGTGGTCGACCGGCTCAGAAGGCTGCGCCGATACGCGATCACGGGACTCGACGTTTCGTGCGCACGTGATCTTCCACCAGTGGCGGGGCCTGTCAAGGAGGAGCTTGGGCCACTGCTCGCGGCCCTCCTGGCGTGGTCCCGCTCGGGAAACCCGCCTCGCGAAAAGGCATCCTCGGGATTTCTCGTCCGTGCCTCCCAGGAGCTCGACCTTCCCGTCGGCGAGGTGCTCAGGCGCGCCGCCGAGCTCGCGCCGCGCGAGTGGGTCGCGCCGGACCTTCAGCTCGGAGAACTGGCCGGCGAGGTCTGCACCTCAGCGGACGTGGTGCTGATGTCCAGGCGCCTGGACGGGCGTTGGCCGTGGACCGTGGACGAGCTGGGCCCGTCCCAGGTGGCCAGAGCCAGTCAAAGGCTTGACCGCAGCCTCGAAGAGGTGCTGGAGCGATGCGACCGGCTCGCGCCTTTCGGCGTGCGAGTCGTCGGGCGCGAGCGCTACCCGGACGCCATCGACAACTTGGAGCGTGAGGCGCTCCGACACGTCAAGGAGATGGGGAGGTGCTTGACTCCGCTGGAACTGGTATCGATCGCCGCCAAGTGGTCGCTGTCCGTTCTTCAGGTGTACGACAGATTAGGAGGACTGGAGCGGTGTCGTCTGCTGAAGCGGCCTGACATCTCCGGCCTGCCCAAGGACTATCCGCTCGGGCAGGACGAGGACGAATTCATCGACACTTTTCTATCGTTCTATGACTGCGGAATGAGATATGTCTTGCCGCCTCGCGCCGCGGCCCGGCGGATCGCCGGTTTGCTGGGCCGCGGCAGCCGGTTGTCCGGCCGTGAGCAGGCGTGCGCCGGCGTGCTGGCCCCTTTCGCCACGCCCGACGAGCCCTTCACCATGACGGACTTCGTCTACCTGGCCGCTACCTTCGAGTCCGGGATCCGGGAAGCACGCGAGCATCTCCTGCGCACCTTCCCCGGAGCCAGTGCCGAGCCGATCTCCGGTGACACGATCTCGCTGCCGCCGTCATCCCACCTCAGAAGTCTGCTTTCGAATGATTACCGGTCCCAGCCGCTGCAGTGGGATCTCTCTCCAGGGGCGCTCATCTCCGCGGCCCACGATGCCAATCTGACCCTTGGCGCCTACGTCCGGCGCCTGCGACCGTACCTGCCGCCAGGCGTGCCCCTGCGGGAGATTCGCGATGCCGACCTTGATGAGACAAGACTCACGGAGGAGGACACCGGGCTGCTACGCGTCCATGGCATCGAGGAAGACACCTACACCTCGACGGTGGACGCCCTCCACCTCGTACGAACCGCAGGCAAATACGGCCGCAAAGTCACCGAAACCCACCACCGCCTTCTCCGCTTCGCCCCTCTGGGTTTGACCCTCGCCTACCCCAACGACGCCTGCCCCGACGACATAGTCCACTGGCAGGACCTCCTCGCCCTGACCGTCCACCTCGACGGCCAGCCCCCGGCCATCACCGGACCGGTCACCCAGGACCACCTGGCCAAGGCCGCCTGGCAGCTCGAAGAAACCCCCGCCCAGGTCCGCGACCGCCTGGCCCGCTACGCACGCCTTTTCGCGCTGACCCTCCCCGAGCTCGAAGGGCTCCAGTAGCACGGGAACGTGCCACCATAGACAGGTGGACATCGACCTCGCTGATCTGGATTTCTGGCGCAAACCCCTCAAAGAGCGAAACGAGGCGTTCGCCCGGCTCCGGCAATTGGAGCACCCGGTGTTCTTCCCCGAGAAGAAAGTGCCGTTCCTCCGCTCCGGCAAGGGCTTCTACGCCCTCGTCCGCCACGCCGACGTCGTCGAGGCCAGCCGCAACGCCAAGATCTTCTCCAGCGAGCCCGCCGTCACCAACCCCGAGCCGCCGAGCTGGGTGAAGCAGGTGTTCGGCGAGTCGATGGTCAACATGGACGACCCGCGCCACGCCCGCCTGCGCCGCATCGTGACGCGCTCGTTCAGCCCCAAGATGCTGGCCGGGCTGCAGAACGACATCGAGGCCGCGTGCGCCCGCATCGTCGACGACGTCGTCAAGGACGGGCCGCGCGACTTCGTCACCCAGGTGGCCGCCCGGCTGCCCATCCACGTCATCTGCGACATGCTCGACATCCCGCAGGAGCTGCGGGAGAAGGTGCACCAGCACGTCGACATCTCCACCGCCTACACCGGCGTACGGCCCAGCCTGGCCCGCAGCGTCCAGATGGCCGGGCAGAACATGCTGGCGCTGCTCGCCCTGCAGCGCATGGTCATCAAACTCGGCCACGAACGCGTCGCCAACCCCAGAGGCGACCTCGTCTCCCTCCTGGTCAACGCCAACGTCGACGGCGAGAAGCTGACCGACAAGGAGCTCGGCTCGTTCTTCGCCCTGCTGCTCGTCGCCGGAAACGAGACGGCCCGCAACACGATGGCGCACGGCATCCGGCTGCTCACCGAGAACCCGGCCCAGCGCGAGCTGCTGACCTCCGACTTCGACACGCACGTCAACGGCGCCATCGAGGAGATGGTCCGGTACGTCTCGCCCATCATGCAGTTCCGCCGCACCGTCACCGAGGACTACTCGCTGCGCGGGCTGGAGCTGAAGCAGGGCGACAAGGTGGTGCTCTTCTACGGCTCCGCCAACCGCGACGAGTCCGTCTTCCCCAACGCCGACACCTTCGACATCACCCGCGACACCAAACCGCACGTCGGCTTCGGCGGCCCGGGCCCGCACTTCTGCCTCGGCGCCAACCTGGCCAGGCAGGAGATGCGGACGATGTTCCGGGAGTTGTTGACACGGCTGCCGGGTATCCGGTCGGTGGGGGAGCCCGAATTGTTGCTGTCGAACTTCGACAACAGCGTCCGCAGCCAGCCCTTCACCTTCTAACCCCACCCCGCCCACCCTGCCTGTCTCGCGAGTCCCGCCAGTGGGACGCGCGCGGAGTGCAGAGGACCAGCGAGGGTGACGGGGCCAGGGGACTTACACGGTGGGGGGACGCAGGGACTTGCGGGAGGCGGCGGGGACTGCGGGATCGCTGGGGCCCGCGGGATTGGCTGGGTGGGGCCTGCGGGAATGGTGGGCCTGCGGAGCGGGTGACGTGACTCGCGGGGTGAGCGGGATGGACAAGGACCGGACTCGCGGGACGGACGGGCTTGCCGGACGGACGCGGGATAGACGGGACAGCAGGGTTGGCGGAAGCGTCGAGACAGGCAGGACGGGCGGGATTTCACCGGACCGACGAGGTGAGGGGACCCGCACACCCCGCAAGCCCCGCCGGTCTTCCGCAACACCCCCACCCGCCTGTCGTGTTACCCCGGCAGTCCCGCTGGTCCCGTCAACCCCGCCGGTTCCTTCACGCGCGAACCCCCGCCCGAGCAGGCAAGTCAGTGGTCGTCAGCGGCCCGGACGTTCGACCCGTTCCGGCTCTGGCCAGCCCGGCGGGTCAATCGTCGTCGACGGCCAGCACGTTCGTCCTGATCGTGAAGAACGTGATCAGCGCCGCCACCACCATCATCCCCGCACTGATCAACATGGCCGCCCGGAACCCCGCATCAAACACCCGAGGCTGCTCGAACGCATCACCCACCAGCCCCACCAACGGCGGCACAGCGGCCACGGCCAGCAGGCTCCCGGTGCGGGCCACCGCGTTGTTCACCCCGCTGGCCGTCCCCGCGTACCGCTCCTGCGCCGAAGCCAGCACGGTCGCCGTCAGCGGCGCGACCGCCGCCGACAGCCCCAGCCCGAACACGGTCACCGCGGGCAGCACCTGCAGCGGGTACGACGCGCCGAACCCGATGGTGCTCATCAGCACGAACCCGCACCCCGCCACCAGGATCCCGATCGTCATGGGCCAGCGCGGCCCCACCCGCTTGGCCAGCTCCCCGGCCCGCGCCGACAGCAGCAGCATCAGGATCGTGGTCGGCAGCATCGCCAGCCCGGCCACGACGGGCGAGAACCCGGACACCACCTGGAGCTGCACCACCAGCAGGAAGAACACCACGCCCATGGCCGCGTACATGATCAGCGTCACCACGTTCACGGCCGTGAACACGCGGTCGCGGAACATGCCGACCGGCACCAGCGCGTCCGGTGACCTGCGGATCTCCAGCGCCACGAACGCCGCAGCCAGCGCCAGCCCGACCACCAGCGGCACCGAGACGCCCTTCTGGATCAGCCCGTACGTGATGCCGGCCAGCGCGAGCGCGGCCAGCACCGCGCCGAGCACGTCGAACCGGCCCGCCGCCGTCTCGTCCTTGCTCTCCGGTACGTGCCGCAGTGCGACGAACACGACGAGCGCCGCGAACGGCAGGTTGATCAGGAACGCCCACCGCCATCCGGCCGTCTGCACCAGCCAGCCGCCCAGCAGCGGCCCGATGGCGCTGGCCACACCGCCCAGCCCGGACCACACGCCCACCGCCCTGGGCCGGTCGTGCCGCACGAAGGACGCCTGGATGATCGCCAGCGAGCCGGGCGTCAGCAGCGCGCCGCCGATGCCCTGCAATGCGCGGGCGCCGATGAGGAACTCGATGTTCGGCGACAGCCCGCACAACGCCGACGCGACCGCGAACCAGACCGTCCCGACCAGGAAGAGCGTGCGGCGCCCGTAACGGTCGCCGAGCGAGCCGCCCAGCAGGATCAGCCCGGCCAGGGTCAGGGTGTAGGCGTTGATCGTCCACTGCAGGCCGGCCATGCCCGCGTCAAGCTCCCTCCCCAGGAACGGCAGCGCCACGTTGACCACCGTGCTGTCGAGCATCGCCAGCCCGGAGCCGAGCACGGTCGCGAACAGGATCCAGCGGCCGCGCGCGGACTTGAGCTGGATGTGTTCGCCGTGCAGGAGGGCCGGGTTGTCGGTCATGTGGCCATCCTGTCACCGGGCACCGACAACCCCGCCGCGGGTCCTCCCTCACCCCCGCCTCAACCAGCGGCCCTCCGGCTCACCCACCTCGACCAGCGAATCCTCCGCTCACCCGCTACCGCTGACCAGCGGAACCTTCGGCTCACTCGCCATCCGCCGCCTTCACCAGCGGGGCCCGACCACTCACCGTCCGCCGCTTGGCGCGACTGGCTCAGCCGCTGTTGCCCAGTGCTCGCAGCACGAACTCCGACACCAGCTCCCCGGCCGCCTCCACCGTCACGTCCCCGCTGATCAACGGCACCCGCTCGGCCCCGATGACGGCGAGGATCATCCGCGCCGTCGCGTCCACGTCGAGCGCCCGGAAGTCACCGGCCTCGATGCCGTTCTCGAGGATTTCCACCAGGATGTGCTGCATCGGCGCGACATGCTCGGCCAGTCGCTGGTAGGCGTCGGGCCCAAGCGCGGCGCTGAGGTCGGCCGCCCCCGGATGCGGGTGCGCGAGCAGCCCGGTGAGTTGCAGCCGGACGAACGCGCGCAACCGGTCGGCGGGCGACGCCCCGGCGGGCAGCTCCCGCTCGTAGCTGTCGATGAAGTAGCTGGTCACTCGCTCGGTGAAGGCCAGCAGCAGCGTCGCTTTGTCGGGAAAGTAGTTGTACAGGACCGTACGGGTGATTCCGGCCTCGCTGGCGACGTCGGTCATGGAGATGGCGTCGATGCCCTGCACCCGGGACAGCCGCGAGACGGCCTGAAGGATGCGGTCACGCGTCTGGGCGCGGTGTTCGCCGATGGTGGCGGCCGAGATGCGGGGCATATGCCCATGGTAGGCCGGGCCGGGCCTCAAGTTCCGCAGAAGGCGGTGGCGTCTGGGCAACACCTTGGGCTCGGACAACTTCGCTCAGATCGAACGGTGGGGCGCGTACCGCCGGCGATCCTGGTTGTCCGCGTTCAGGCTCGGATGAGGAGCAGGACACCGCGGGCGCCCGTGACCGTCACGGTCAACGGCCCGGTCACGGCGACCGACACACACAGCGGAGCCGTCTTCGAGGAGAACGTCGAGGCATTCGAGGCGACGAGCCCCGGCATCAAGATTGGCGCCGAGGAGGGTTTCATGCGCCCTCAGAGCCTTCCGTCTTCTCCGATTCTCCGACGAACGTGGGGGTGGTCGCCGGTACAAGTGGGTGGCAGCCGCCTGTGGAGCTTAGGCGGCGGCCTTGACCACCTGCCTGAGCTCGGTCAGCACTTCCGTGTTGAGCTGGTACGCCAGCCGCACCTCACCGATCATGCGCTGCTGCTCGCCCTCGTCCAGCTCCAGCCCCAGAACGTCCAGCCGCGAGCGGTACTCGTTCTTGAACCGGGGCAGGCTGCCCAGCTCGTCGAAGAAGTAGAAGTCGACGCCTCCGCCCTTCGCGTAGCCGTAGATCTTCTGCAGCTCCATCCGGATGAACTGCCCGCCCGACAGGTCGCCCAGGTAGCGGGTGTAGTGGTGGGCCACGTAACCGCCTGGCCAGTCGGCGACCTGCTGGATGCGGGCCACGAGGGTGCGGGTGGATTTCGACGGGGTGATCCGGTCTTGCCAGTTCGGGCCGTAGATCGTGGTGAGGTCGCGTTCCAGCGCCGGTTCGCGGTACAGCTCGGGGAAGACGAAGCGGCCGGCCACCGGGTGGTCGGCGAGCTGGCGGGAGACGCCGTCGAGGGCGGTGTAGGCGAAGTAGTGCTGGGCGACCATTTCGCCGTAGTCGTGTTCGCTCAACTGGCCGCTCATCAGCGCTGAGAGGTAGCCCTCTGACTCGGCCGACTGGTGGTCGGCCCAGGTGGCGTTGCGCAAGATTTCGGAGAACGGCGTGGTCACGGCCCACCTCTGCTCGTGCTGGCGTTTCATGACGAAGTGTCACAAACGTCGGCGTGCGACGTCAAGCTGATGACGACACCATGTCATCAAATCCTGCCTCCCCCGACACGTACCCAGGAATGAGGGAGTCAAGAGCCGCCGTTCTCGGGGGTCACCTCCTGGAGGCGGCCGAGGGCGATCAGGGTCAGGTTGCGCAGGGACGGGGTGCCTGGAGCGTAGTAGTCGCTGTGGCCGCCCGTGCCTGTTTCGAAGCGGCGGGCGCCGTAGGTGGGGTTCATAGGGTCGGTGCCGAAGCCGAGGGGGCCCAGCTTCATTTTGGGGACGTGTTTGATCCAGTCGGTGGCGCCGAGGCCGGCCCAGACGCGGATGGCGGGGGTTGTCCGGGCGCTGCCCGTGCCGACGCCTGGGCTGCCGATGTGGGCGAGGTCGGTGATCGGTAAGCCTGGGGCTGCGGCTTGGGCGCAGGTGAAGGAGCCGTAGCTGTGGCAGAGCAGGGTGATCGGAGCCGTGGTGCGGTGGCGCAGGGCCGTGATCGTGCGGCGGAGCTCGCGGGAGCCGGTGATGGCTGCCTCGTCGGTGAGGGCGGCCAGGCTCAGGGTGGGGGGTGAGTCGTAGCCCAGCCATGCCACCACCGCCAGTCGTTGGCTGGGGGCCAGGCGGGTGGCCTCCGCGAGCAGGGCGCGTGCTGCGCCGCCGGGGTGTCGGGGGCTGGAGTCGAACGTTTCCGTCTTGGTGTCGGCGCCGGGGACGATGATCGCCACTCGGTCGGCTGTGGTGACGTCGGCGCCGTAGGTCCTCACCAGTCGCTCGCCTGGGTGGGGCGGGGACTGCAGCAGGAGGGTGCCGATCACCGCGAGGCTGGTTGCGATGGAGAGGGGTCTGAGCATGGTGCGACGTTATGGAGAAAGGGGTGTGGTGCGCGTCACCGCTGGGTTTGAAAAAGGGCGTCATACCAGGGGGTGATGTGAGATGGCGGAGGGTTGATGGAGTGGGCTCGACCAGGGCGAAGGCGCTGGTAGGCGTGGGTGGTGGGGGAATGTGGCGCGGGGGGTGAGCGGGGCGGCGGCTGGGGGAGCGAGCGAGGTGGGGAAGTGGCGCGGTGGTGCGCGGGTTGGGAAGGCGGCGCGGGGGTGCGCGGGTTGGGGAAGTGGCGCGGGGGAGTGAGCGGTATGGGGAGGCGGCGGGGGAGCGAGCGGGATGGGAAGCGGCGAGGGGGTGGGGTGCGAGGTCGAGGGGAAGGGTGGGTGAGATCTCCGCCGCAGGTGGATGGCGGTAGGAAGGAGAGTGCGCTGAGTGGGCGTGCTGGGGCTGGGCTGGGGCGCGGAGCGAGGGTGTTCGGCGAGAGGCGGAGCGGGAGCGAGGATGCTGGCCGGCGCGGCGCGGTGGGCGGAGTGGGGTGGTCTGCGGGGCGGTGCGTGGAGCGGTGGGTGGGGCGGCGGGCGGTGGGTGGAGTGGGGCGGTACGTGGAGTGGTGCGTGGGGCGGCGGGCGGTCGGGGAGTGGGGCGGTCCGCGGGGCGGTGGGTGGTGTGTGAGCGGTGGCGGAGTGGGGTGGTCTGCGGGGCGGTGCGTGGAGCGGTGGGTGGTGTGTGAGCGGTGGCGGAGCGGGGTGGTGGCGGAGCGGGGCGATAGGTGGAACTAAGGGTGCTAGGGGAGCGAAGGCGCTGGGCGGAGAAGGCGGGACGCTGGATGGGGCGGATGTGGGGGAGGGCGGGACGCTGGATGGGGCGGATGTAGGGGCGGGCGGGAAGAGGAGAAGCGCCGCAGCCACCATCCGCCGCCCGGGCCCCTCCATGCCACCGCCGCACCCAACCCCTCAAGTCCACCACTTCACCGCCGCCGCCCGGCCCACTACGCACGCGTCGCGTTCAGCTCTTCGGTTCCGCCACGCAGGTCACGTCCACGCACGCGTCGCGTTCAGCTCTTCGGTTCCGCCACGCACGCGCCGCGCTCAGCCCTTCGGCTCCACCACGCATCCGCCCCGCCAAGCCCTCCGGCTCACCACACACCCGCCCCGCTCAGCCCCTTCAACCACCCGCCAGTGACGGCGCCGTCGGCTTCGGTACGTGCACGCCTTGCCCAGCCCCTTGGCTCCACCGACGCACCTCACCCCGCCCGGCCCCTCTGTGGTCGGGCCGGGTGGTGGGTGGCGGAGGCGGGTGCGGTTGTGGCGGGGAGTGAGGGGCGGGCTCGGGAACGGTCCGCCCAACGCGAAAAAACGCCGCAGCGAAGCCCAGGTGTACGCCCGGAAACGGCACCACGTAGCTGATCGAAGTCCCTGGTGCTCGCCAAACCGCACTAGCATACGAGCAACTGCCAGCCGCCCTCTCTGGAGTGATCTTTGTCCGTTCATGCCGATGTAGCCAGGCGACGCATCGAAGAGCTGCTCCGCCACAACCAGGAGCAGATCGTCCGCCGCTGGGCGCAGATCGCCAACGCGCCGTCCGAGGAGCTCAACGAGCTTTTCCAGGCGCTGCTCACCGCACTGGACGAGGGCAAGAACGACTTCGCCGACGTCCGTGGCCTGCTGGCCGAGCTGTCTCGCTCGCGCGCCCGCGCCGGGTGGGCCCCCGCCGACACCGCCAGGGCCGTCTTCGGTCTGAAGGAGGCGCTGTACGAGTTCGTCGAGGCCGACTCCGAAGGTGTCGAGGCGGCGCGCGGCTTCGTCTGGTTCTCCAGGCTCATCGACGACCTTGGCCTGTACACGTTCGAGACGTTCTCGGAGGCCCGCGAGAGGATCATCCTCGACCAGGCCGAGCAGCTCCTTGAGCTGTCCACCCCGGTGGTCAAGCTGTGGGAGGGCATCGTGGCGGTGCCGCTGGTCGGCACGCTCGACTCGGCCAGGACGCAGGTGGTGATGGAGAAGCTGCTGCAGACGCTGGTCGACTCCGGTGCCGAGCACGCGGTCATCGACATCACCGGCGTGCCCGCCGTGGACACGCAGGTGGCTCAGCACCTGCTGAAGACGGTCGTCGCGGCCCGGCTGATGGGCGCGGAGTGCGTCATCTCGGGCATCCGGCCGCAGATCGCGCACACCATCGTCACGCTCGGCATCGAGTTCGGCGACATCGTCACGAAGGCGTCGCTGGCCGACGCGCTCGCCCACGCCTTCAAGCGGGCCGGCATCGAGGTGAAGGGCGGACGAGACATGCGCGTCGCGATCCGGGCGGAGAACCGCTAGTGCAGCGCGTACCGATCCTCAAACTCGGCGACGTCCTCATCGTCTCCATCCAGGTCGACCTTGAGGACCAGGGGGTGCTCGCCCTTCAGGAGGACCTCGCCGACGCGGTCGTCAAGAACGGCGCCAAGGGCGTGATCATCGACATCACCGCCGTGGAGATCGTCGACTCCTTCATCGGCAGGATGCTGGCCACGATCGCGTCCATGTGCAGCATGCTCGACGCCCAGACCGTGGTGGTCGGCATGCGGCCCGCCGTGGCGATCACGCTGGTGGAGCTCGGGCTCTCGCTGGGCGGCGTCCGTACGGCACTCAATCTGGAGAAGGGGGTGGCGCTGCTGGATCACATCAGGAGCGCGACCCCGTGAGCGGCGAACGTGAGGTCGTCATCGCGGGCAGTGCGGACGTCGTCGGCGTCCGCCAGCTCGTCAGGAGCGTGGCCGTCGAGGTGGGGCTGTCCCTCGTCGACCAGACGAAGATCGTCACCGCCGCCAGTGAGCTGGCGCGCAACGCCCTGGTGTACGCCGGCGGCGGGGACGTCCGCGTCGAGGTGGTCGAGAACGGCCCCCGGCGCGGCCTGAAGTTAGTCTTCACCGACGAAGGCCCCGGCATCCCCGACATCGAGCAGGCCCTCACGGACGGCTGGACCACGGGCGGCGGCATGGGGCTGGGCCTCGGCGGCTCGCGGCGGCTGGTCGACGAGTTCGACCTGGTCTCCGCGCCCGGCAAGGGCACGACAGTGACGGTGACGAAGTGGCGGCGATGACCGGCTGGGTCCGTGCCGAGGACCCCAGCGCGGTCGGCGCGGTACGCAGGAAGGCCGTCGAGCTGGCCGAGGCGGCGGGCTTCGACCAGGTGCTCATCGGGCAGACGGCCGTGGCGGTGAGCGAAGCGGTCTCCAACCTCGTCAAGCACGCCACGGAGGGCACCGTCATGGTGCGCCCCCACCCCGAGGCCCCCGCCACGGTGGAGCTGATCACCGTCGACCGGGGGCCGGGCATGGCCGACGTGGCCCGCGCGCTGCGCGACGGCTACTCGACGTCCGGGACACTGGGCATCGGCCTGGGCGCGATCTCCCGCATCGCCTCCGGCTACGACGTGCACTCGCTGCCTGGCAAGGGCACGGTGCTGGCCATGCACTTCACCGCCGGCCGCACCCCCGCGCCGGCGCTGCGGGCCAGCGGGCTGACCAGGCCGATCGGCGAGGAGACGGTGTGCGGCGACGGCTTCGCCATCGCCGAGCTGGGCTCGTCCACGATTGTGCTGGTCTGTGACGGGCTCGGTCACGGTCACATCGCCGCGCAGGCCGCGCAGCGCGCGGTCGAGCTGTTCTTCGACGTACGGGACCAGGAGCCGGTGGCCATCGTGCAACGCCTGCACGCCGGCATGAACGACACCCGGGGAGGCGCGGTCGCGGTGGCCCGCGTGGAGCCGGATCAGGTGCTCTTCGCCGGGCTCGGCAACGTGTCCGGCTGGGTGGCGCACGCCGAGGGCAGGCAGGGCATGGTGTCGGTGCCGGGGATCGCAGGGCATCAGGGCGGCCGGGTGCGCCAGTACACGTACGATCTGCCCCGGTATGCGACTGTCGTCCTGCACTCGGACGGGCTGACCGAGCGGTGGGACCCCACACTTCTGCCGGGGTTGTTCTCCCGGACGCCCGCCGTGATCGCCGCCGGGCTGATGCGCGAGGCGGGCAGCCGGCGCGACGACGCCTGCGTGGTGACGGTCAGGCCCGGCAGAGAAGCCGAAGGCGAAGGCGGACGGTCGGGGCAGGGGCAGGAAGGCGCGCGGCTCGGGCAGCAGCAGGAGAACGCGAAGCCAGGTGAGGGGGTGCGGCTCGGCTCCCCGTACGGAAGCCTGCGGCTCAGCCCGCCGAACGGAAGCGCCAGGCACAGCCCACCGCCCGCGCCACAGGGGCTGGAGCGGTCCGCCACGACCCAGAAGAGCCCGCTGCACGACGGCACGCCACGCGAGAGCACGCCGCAGGTGAGCAGGCCGCGCAAGAGCGCGCTGCACGAGAGTCCCCTACACGACAGCACGCGGCGCGAGAGCGCGCCACGCGAGAGCGCGCTGCATGAGAGCGTGCCGCACGAGAGCGCTCCGCACGTGAGCGCGCCAGACGAGGGCACACCGGACCAGGGCACGCCGCACCAGGGCATGCCGCACGAGAACACGAGGTCCCGGCATGGCGACGGCTGAAGCGGCCGAGCTCATCCGCGTCCGCCTGGACGCCGACCAGGACGTGTTCGTGCTGCGCCGCCTGGGCCGCGCCGCCGCCGAGCTGGTCGGCCTGGAGCCGCAGGACCAGATCCGCGTCGCGACGGCGCTCAGCGAGGCCGGCCGCGAGCTGTTCGGCACCGGCTCGACCGCGACCCTGTCGATCAGCGACCACCACCTGCTCATCCTGCTGGAGCACTCGCAGGAGCCGAAGCACGCCGACCGGTCGAAACTGCAGAACCTGGAGGGCCTGAAGCTGGCGGGCAGGCTGGTCGACGAGATCACCCTGAACGACGGCGGCGTCACGCTCGCCAAGCGGCTGCAAACCCGCCGCCCGCCCGCCCCGGTGGCGGAGATCCGCGCCAAGCTGGCCGACCTGTCCCCGGTGTCCGCCATGGACGAGCTGCGCGAGCAGAACAGGGAGCTGGCCGAGACGCTGGAGGACGTCCTGCGGCTCAACGCCGAGCTGCAGGAGACCAACACGGGCGTGATGGCGATGTACAACCAGCTCTCGGAAGAGCTGGAGGAGACCAACAGGGGAGTGGTGGCCCTGTACGCCGAGCTGGATGAGAAGTCCAGCCAGCTCAGGGAGGCCAACGAGGCGAGGAACCGCTTCTGGGCCACGGTCAGCCACGAGCTGCGCACCCCGCTCAACTCGGTGATCGGCCTGGTCAGGCTGCTGACGGGGCCGGGCGGCGACCCGATGACCGAGGAGCAGGACCACCAGGTGCGGCTGATCGGCAGCTCTACGGAGACCCTGCTGGAGCTGGTCAGCGAGCTTCTCGACATGGCCAAGGCCGAGTCGGGCCGCCTCGACCCGCAGCCGTCGTCGGTGGACCTGGCGCGGATGGCCGAACAGCTCCACGTGATGCTGCGCCCGACGAGCGCGAGCGTCGGCGTCGAGCTGCGCCACGAGGTGGCGCCCGAGGTCGCCGAGCTGTTCGTGGACGAGGTCATGCTGCTGCGCATCCTGCGCAACCTGCTCTCGAACGCGGTCAAGTTCACGGTACGCGGTGAGGTGCGCCTCGATGCCCACCTCGACACCGCCAAGGACGAGGCCGTCATCGTCGTGTCCGACACCGGCATCGGCATCCCGGCCGAGCACCTGACCCGCGTCTTCGAGGACTTCTACCAGGTCCCGGGCTCCCTCCAGGTCCGCTCCAGAGGCACCGGCCTGGGCCTGCCGTACGCGCGCAGGCTCACCGAGGCGCTCGGCGGCACCCTGGAGCTGGCCAGCACGGAGGGCGAGGGCACCACCGTCACGCTGCGGCTGCCGCACTACAGCGGCCCGCCGGAGCTGCAGCGGGTGATGATCGCCGACGACGACGAGGTGTTCCGCGCCGCCGCCCGCCGCATGCTGCACGGCTTCGCCGCGCACGTGGACGAGGCCGCCGACGGCGCTGCCGCGCTCGACCTGATGACGGCGGGCCCGCCGGACGTGATCCTGGTGGACCTGCTCATGCCCCGCGTGGACGGCCACGTGCTGCTGCAGCGCATGGCGGAGGACGACAGACTGCAGCGGATTCCCGTGGTCGTGGTGACCATCGCGCCACAGCGCGCCCCCGGTGACATGGTGGTGCTGGACAAACACGGGCTGCGCAGGGAGGAGCTGCTCCAGGCCATCCGCAGCGCGAGAGAGGGGCGGGTGTGAGCGAGACGGCGACCGTGCTCGTGGTGGACGACACGCCGACCAAGCGGTACATCCTGTCGAGCTGGCTGCGCCGCGCGGGGCACAGCGTGCTTGAGGTGAACGGCGGCGAGGAGGCGCTCGGCATGCTCACCGAGCAGCGCGTCGACCTGGTCATCCTGGACGTGCGGCTGCCCGACATCCCCGGCCACGAGGTGTGCGAGCGGATCAAGGCCAACCCGGCGACCGCCGCGATCCCCATCATCCAGGTGTCGGCCAACGCCATCACCGTGGCCGACCGGGCGGAGGGGCTGGAGCGGGGCGCCGACGCGTACCTGGCGGAGCCGATCGAGCCGGCCGAGTTCGCCGCGACGGTGGAGGCCATGCTGCGCTACTACCGGGCGCGCTGGCGGGCCGAGCTGATGGCCGAGCGCCTGGCGGGGCTGGCGGACGTGACGCTGCGCATCAACGAGGCGGAGACGTTCGACGAGCTGCTGTCGGTCGCGGTCGAGGGCTCGGCGAACGTGCTGGGCCGCTTCTGCGGCACGCTGGCGCTGCTGCCCGACGGGCGCACGCGCCGCTACCGGGCACGGCCGGGGGAGCGGGCCACCGCCCATCCGGCCGGGCCCGAGCTGCTGGACCGCCTGAGCGGGATGGTGCAGCGGGAGGCGCAGCGCGCCCACGTGTTCACCCTGCAAGCGGAGCAGTGGCGCGGGCTGGTGCCGGACGTGCAGGTGTCGGGCAGCAGCACGGGCGTGCTCTGCCGGACGAAGAACTCCCGCTCCCCCGTCTACCTGGGCGTGGAGAACGAGCCGCCGCTCGACGCCGACGAGGTGAACCTGCTGCGTCAGCTCGGCCAGGAGCTGGCGCTGGCCGTGTCCGCGCTGCGCGCCTACACCGAGGAGCACGCGATCGCGCTGACCCTGCAGCGCAGCTTCCTGCCCACGCGCATCCCCGAGGTGCCGGGCCTGCGGGTGGCGATGCGCTACGAGCCGGCGGCCGACAACATCGAGGTGGGCGGCGACTTCTACGAGGTGCTGCCGATCGGCGACCGGGTGCTGGTGGCCATCGGCGACGTCGAGGGGCACTCGCTGCACGCCGCGACCGTGATGGCGGAGCTGCGGCACGCGATGCGGGCCTCGTTCATCGCGCAGGTGGACCTCAGCGCGTCCCTCGACCTGCTCAACCAGATGATGCGGCGCTACCACCCGCGCATGACGGCGACGCTCTGCCTCGTGCTCATCGACCCGGCCACGGGGGAGGTCGAGGTGGCCAACGCCGGCCACATCCCGCCGCTGTTCGCCGGGCCGGGGTGCGCCTATCACCATCTGGGCAACCTGCTGCTGGGGGCGCTGCCGGAGACGTACACGGTGGACCGGTTGAAGCTGCCGCCCGGCGGGACGCTGCTGCTGTTCACCGACGGGCTGGTGGAGGACCGCGCGATCTCGCTGGACGAGAGCCTGGAGAAGGCCAGGAAGCTCGCCGAGACCGTGGAGGAGGATCTGGAGGAGTTCGCCGAGCGCATGCTGGACGCGTTCGGGGCGCGCGAGGACGACGTCGCGCTGGTGGCCGTGCGGCGCGAGGCGTAATCAGCGGGAGGCCTGACCGGCGGCGAGGGCGCCGGCGGGAGGCCTGACCGGCGGTCAGGGCTCAGGGGGGAGGCCTGAGGCGTCGAGCTGGAACGAGTTCCTGGCCAGGTCGAGCGCCCGCCCCTCCCCGCGATCCGGCAGCAGCTCGTACGCCAGCGTGAACCCCCGGTTCTTCGACACCTGGCGCGGCCACTCGTGCACGTACTCGACCGACGCCCCGCCCTGCGCCCGCAACTGCCCCACGAGCGCCTGCTCGGCGGCGTCGCCCCAGGTGTCGGGCGTGCCGTCGAACAACCCCTGGTCCTCCTTGACGGCCGCGTCGTAGGCCGCCCGCAGCACGGGGCCGGCGCGCCCGACGCGCCTGGTCTCGGGCGGCTCGGTGGCGGGCCCGGCCGACACCATGTTGGCAGGGGCCCTGATGTGCCAGCGGTGCACGATCGCCATCCCCCGCTCGGACGTGATCACGTCCTTGATCCTGGCGGGACGCGGGCCGCCGGCGTCCGGGACCGTCCAGGTGGGCGGCCCCGCCGGGCCGTCCCACGGCGTCTCGCCGACGTCGCGGACGCGTATCCGCGCCATGTCCCACATCGCGCGGCGCAGCCCGTCCACGGTGCGGCCGGCCATCTGCAGGCGGTAGAACCAGTGCCAGTCGCGGAACAGGTTGTACTCCTCGACCCTGCCCAGCGCCTGCGCCCCGCCGCCCTCCCGCGGCACGGCAGGGCGGCCGGTGTACTTGCGCTGGCTCGGGTTGAACAGCTCCGCGCCGCTCTGGCCCCACTCGGTGGCGACGTCCAGGCCGAAACGGCCGAACGCCTGGGCGAACGCGTACCGGTCCGTCGCCTTCAGATACGCGACGAAGCCCCACAACTCACCCTCGTCCACGGCGGACGCGGGCGCGGGCCCGGTGGCCAGGCCGGCCGTCCAGTGGCACGGGCCCAGCGAGACGAAGCCGCGGTCGTAGGCGTTCAGGCTGTCGAAGTAGCCGATCGCCTCCACCTCGCTGACCGCCCGCACCACCAGGTACGTGCCGAGCACGGCCCGGTCGCCCGCCTGCACGAGCTGCGCCAGCGTGGGCCCGGGCCCGCCCGGCTCGGGGGAGGGCAGCAGGTGCTCGGGCAGCATCTCGCCCTCCGGCCGCCAGGTGTGCCCGAACTCCGGCCAGGCCCGCGGGCCCGCGTAGTCGCCGAGCACCCGGTAGTCGCCGCTCACGTCCAGCTCGGGATGCGCCGGCGCCACCGGCTCCCTGGACGGGCGCTCCCAGGTGCGCGTCAGGTCGCGCACGAACACGCGCGGCGCGGTGGAGGTGATCTCGCGGGCGCCCCAGACGTTCCCGGCCCGGCCGCCGCCGGGGATCGTGTGCAGCCGGTCCGGACGGCCCTCCCGCAGCTCCCACGCCTCCACCACGACGGGGCAGCGCCGCCGCCGGTCCTTCCAGCGGCGCAGCACGAACCTGGTCCAGGCGTTCACGACCCCGGTCACCGGGTCGGTGTAGCGCTCGTAGAAGTGGGCGTGCACCGGGACGAGCCGGTCCGACCAGCGGATCAGCTCTACCCCGGCGCCTCGCTCGTGGGCGGCGGCGGCCGTGCCCTCCACACCGCGCGTCACGGTCAGCCCGGCGTCCGCCGACGTGGCCGTGACCTCCACGATCTCGTCGTCCACGAGCACCCGGAACGGTCCCTGCGCCGGGAACGCCGAGGCGGCACCGACGCGGAACAGGCTTGCCTCGGGCGTCACCGCGTCCACCAGGGACGTCGAGCGCGGCTCGCGTTCGGTGGCGGCGTCGGACAGGGAGGCGTAGCGCTGGAACTCCATGACCGACAGCCACGTGGCCGTCGTGAACGTCGTCGCGTCCGGCGGCGCGAGCAGGAAGCCCAGCTCGCGCAGGTCGCGGTGCAGGTCGCGGACGTGTGTCGTGCCGGTCAGCTCCGGCCGGTCCTGGCCGGCGTAGCGGGCGGGCAGCCCCGCGGCCGGGTCCCGGTCGCCGGGCCGCAGGTCCAGCTCGCCGTACAGGCCGGACGCGGGACGGACGAGCGCCGCCGTCAGCCAGGCGAACATCTGACCGAGATCATCCAGCATGAGCCGCCACCTGCCCCCAACATCCCGCCGACCCCTGAGCCCGCCGACCCCTGAGCCCGCCGACCCCTGAGCCCGCCGACCCCTGAGCCCGCCGACCCCTGAGCTTCGCGGGCCCGGAGCCCGCGCCGATCCACCGACGGTAGGCCGCGCCGCCCGCGCCCGCCCCAGGGATCGTGCTAGGGAAAACTCTGGGCCGTGGCCTACCGGGTGTAGCGGTGCTTGGCCCCCATCGGGAAGTACTCCGGATCGCCCGACTCCCGCAGCCTGACGAACGGCGTCTGCCGCGCCACCGGCACGTACGCGGCGAACTCGCTGTTCAGCCGCCGGAGCTGGGCCAGGATCGACGCCCCGACCGCCTGGGCGACCTCGTCGGACGGCTTCTCCCCTGGCATCAGCTCCACCGTCACGGTCAGGTGCCGGTCGTAGCCCTCGTCCTCGACCGTCTCCAGCACGAACTTGCCCGTCACGCACGCGCTGACCCCGGGCTGCTCCAGGCCGATCGCGATGTTCTCCGGGTAGATGTTCGCGCCGTAGTAGGAGACGGTGTGGTGGCTGCGGCCGAAGACGTACACGAACGGGCGCTCAGTGCCTGGCGCCCGCGGCTCGAAGCCGTCCCGCCGCACGAACTCCATCAGCTTCCGGTACGGGAGGACGCCGCCCTCGTCGGCGATGTGGTACCGGATGAGCGGCACGCCGTTGTCGCCCGAGAACAGCAGGGTGCCCTCGTGCTCCTCGAAGAAGCGCACCCCGGGGTCGTACTGCACGAGCGTCGGCAGCCGCGACTCGCCGAACAGCTCCCTGGCCAGGCCTGGACGATCCGACAGGAAACGGCGGATCTCCACCGACAGCGGCGTCTCGTTGCCCAGCACACCGGCGTCGGCGGTGCCGTACAGGGAGGCGATGCCCCGCACCGGGTCGGCGATCCCGGCCCGCTCGGCGACCAGCGTGCGCCACTCCTCGCTGAACACCTCGCCCGCCGTCACCAGCTTGACGTCCCAGCCGGCCCAGGGCAGGTCCTCGGTGTCGATCACGTTCTTCAGGAACGGCGGGTAACCCAGCAGCACGACCTGGTCGAAGTGCGGCGCCAGCTCGGGGATCACCCGCGCGATCTCCCGCCGGTCGGTGCCGGGGGCGACGACCGTGATCGGGTAGCCGCGTTCGGCCAGGTGGCGGCAGCAGGCGACGGTGAACAGGCCGCCCACCCAGGTGCCCAGGGCGAAACAGACCACGGCCAGCGTACGGCGCTCGCGGGCGGCGAAGGAATCCGCGAACACCTCCTCGAAACGGTCGGCGATCACCCGTTCGTCCGCCGCCGAGCGCGGCCAGAACGACGGCACGCCCGTGGAGCCCGAGGAGACGGCGATCATGTCGCCGATCACGCCGTTCCTGCACAGGTCGGGGAGGGGGTGGCGGCCGGTGTAGTTCTCCTTGGTGGTCATCGGCAGGCGCGCGAAGTCCGCCAGGGTGGTGATCCCGGCTGGTTCGACGCCGTGCTCGGTGAGGAACCTGCCGTAGGCGGGCACGGTGGCCGCCACCTGATGGAAGAGCTCAACCGGGTCCATCCGCCGACTGTACGACGCCCGCCGCGACAGCGAAACGCACCCGCTGTCACTCGCCCGGCCGCACCAGCCCCGTCTCGTACGCGAACACGATCGCCTGCGCCCGGTCACGCAGCCCCAGCTTCATCAGCACCCGCCCCACATGCGTCTTGACCGTCTGCTCCGCCACGAACAACTTCTCGGCGATCTCCTGGTTGGACAGCGCCTGCGCCACCAGCCCGAGCACCTCGGTCTCCCGCTCGGTCAGCTCGTCGAGCCGCCGCCCCGTCACCGCCCGCGGCCCGCCCAGCCGGGCGAACTCGGTGATCAGCCGCTTGGTGATCGCCGGGGCGATGAGCGCCTCCCCGGCCGCCACCACCCGGACGGCCTCGGCGAGCTGCGCGGCTGAGGCGTCCTTGAGCAGGAACCCGCTGGCCCCCGCCCGCAACGCCTCGTAGACGTAGTCGTCGAGGTCGAACGTCGTCAGGACGAGCACCTTCGCGGTGTCCTGGCGCGCCGTCAGCTCCCTGGTGGCCTCCAGGCCGTTCATGACGGGCATGCGCACGTCCATGAGCACCACGTCGGGCCGCAGCTCGGCGGCCCGCTCGACGGCCTGGAGCCCGTCGGCGGCCTCGCCCACCACCTCGATGTCCGGCTGGCCGCTCAGGAACACCGTGAACCCGGTGCGCACCATGCCCTGGTCGTCGGCGATCAGTACCCGGATCAAGCGCTCTCCCTTTCCGCGACGGGTAACGTCGCGACCACCTCGAAACCTCCGCCGTCGACGGGCCCGGCGTCGAGCGTGCCCCCGAGCAGCGCCGCCCGCTCCCGCATTCCCACGAGCCCCTGCCCGGCCCCACGCCCCGGCGGGCCCGCGGCCCCGGACGCGGCCTCCTGCCCGGCACCGGACCCAGCCCCGAACCCAGGCCCGGACCCAGCCCCAAACCCAGCTCCCGCCCCGGCGTCTGTCACGGCGCCTGGCCCGTTGATGATGCGCAGCCGCAGTTCGTCGCCCAGCCGGGCGATGTCCACCGCGACGGTGGCGCCGGGCGCGTGCCGCATCGCGTTCGACAGCGACTCCTGCACGATCCGGTACGCCGACAGCTCCACCGCCTGCGGCTGCCCGTCGAGCGCCCCCGACCGCTTGACCAGCACGGTCAGCCCCGCGGCACGCGCGTTGGAGACCAGCTCGTCCACCCGGTCGAGCCCCGGCTGCGGCGCGGTGTCGGTGCGGCCCTGCGGGTCGCGCAGCACGCCGAGCACCTGGCGCAGGTCCGCGATGGCCTCCAGGGACAGCGCCCGGATCTCGGCCAGCCCGGCTTCGAGCTGCGCCACGTCGCCGGCCGCCTTGAGCGGCACCGCCTCCGCCTGGATGGCGATCACCGACATGTGGTGCGCGACCACGTCGTGCAGCTCGCGCGCGATGCGGGCGCGCTCCTCCAGCACCGACTGCGCGCTCTCCGCCTCCCGCGTGCGCTGCTCCTCCCGCACGAGGCGGGCGGTGGCGGTGCGCCGGGCGCGCACGTTGTAGCCGAACAGGACGGCGACCGAGGCGATGATCGTGGCCAGGAACATGGAGTCGGGGTGCACGATCCAGACGGTCAGGACCGTCAGTGCCCAGACGCCCACCGTGATCCGCCGCTCGCACCTGACCGCGACCGAGTAGAGCACGAGCAGGTACATGAGGATGGCCGCGATGGGGTAGGGCGGCACGACGTCGCCGACCGTCATGGTCACGTAGACGATCAGGGGCAGCATCACGGCGGCGACCCGCCAGGCCGCCAGCGGCCATCGGTCGCGCAGGGCGATGGGCAGCGAGACGCCGATCGCGATCAGGTACATGAAGATCAGCGGGGCGGGCCCGGGGACGCGTGGGTCGGCGATGTGGGCGCGGGCCGCGGCGTCGTTCCAGTCGAGGCCGGTGCTGATCATGATGCCGTACAGGACGAAGGCGAGCAGCAGGTCGGCGGCCTGGACGAGGTCGTAGGACCTGCCGGGCACCAGCGACCCCAGCCACCGGGGGGTCCTGAACGTGAGGCGGCGGGCGGCGAACGGCGGGTCGGCGTCGCCCTCGAACAGCGCCAGCACGAACGGCCGCACGAGCTTGCGGCCGGTCTCCCGCACCCCCGGCCTCGGGCGCCGGGGGGCTTCGGACCGCCGGAACGGGCGCAGACGGGGGACGCGGATCACCTGGTCAAGCTTACGAGGGCAAGCGCGGGCGGTCGTCACACCAGGGTTTGACGTTCCTGTCACCCTCAGGTACTGCTTACAAGATTACGATCGCCGTGAGCGAACATCGTCAAGGAAGGGAACAGTGCAGGGCTCCGATGAGTTGAGCCGGTATAACTCAACCCTTTGGAGTTCGCATGAGTGAGAGCTTGATCCTCCCGGTCCTGCCGCTGGACGACGAGGTCGTCCTGCCGGGCATGGTGGTTCCGCTGGACCTGTCCGACTCCGAGGTGCGCGCCGCCATAGAGGCGGCACGTGCATCCGGTGGCAACAAGCCACGGGTCCTTCTCGTTCCCCGCGTTGACGGCCGTTACGGCGCGATCGGCGTCCAGGCCGTTGTCGAGCAGGTCGGGAGGCTGCCGGGCGGCGAGCCCGCCGCCGTGGTGCGCGGCGTGAACCGGGTGCGCGTGGGCACCGGCACGACCGGCCCCGGCGCCGCACTCTGGGTCGAGGCCGAGACGATCGACACCGTCGCCGCCGGTGAGCGCGCCCAGGAGCTGGCCAAGGAGTACAAGGCGCTGGCCACCACCATCCTGCAGAAGCGCGGCGCCTGGCAGGTGGTCGACCAGGTCAACACGATCGACGACCCGTCCGTGCTGGCCGACAGCTCCGGCTACACCCCGTGGCTGACCACGGCGCAGAAGGTCGAGCTGCTGGAGGAGGCCGACCCGGCCGGGCGGCTGGCCAAGCTGATCGAGTGGTCCCGCGACCACCTCGCCGAGCTCGACGTCGCCGAGACGATCCGCAAGGACGTCCAGGAGGGCATGGAGAAGCAGCAGCGGGAGTTCCTGCTGCGCCAGCAGCTCGCCGCCGTCCGCAAGGAGCTGAAGGAGCTCAACGGCGACTCCGCCGAGACCGAGGAGGAGGACTACCGGGCCCGCGTGGAGGCCGCCGACCTGCCGGAGAAGGTGCGCGAGGCCGCCCTCAAGG
The DNA here is from genome assembly GCF_039531895.1 of Nonomuraea monospora. NCBI lineage: Bacteria > Bacillati > Actinomycetota > Actinomycetes > Streptosporangiales > Streptosporangiaceae > Nonomuraea > Nonomuraea monospora. Next base: position 238,220 of record NZ_BAAAQX010000011.1, on the reverse strand, counting down.
AGGTCGACAAGCTGGAGCGGACCTCCGACCAGTCGCCGGAGAGCGGCTGGATCCGCACCTGGCTCGACACCGTCCTCGACATCCCGTGGAACGAGCGCACCGAGGACAACTACGACATCACCGGCGCCCGGGCGGTGCTCGACGCCGACCACACCGGCCTCGACGACGTGAAGGACCGCATCATCGAGCACCTGGCCGTGCGCAAGCGCCGCCAGGACAAGGGCCTCGGCGTGGTGGGCGGCCGGCGCAGCGGCGCCGTGCTGGCCCTGGCGGGTCCTCCCGGAGTCGGCAAGACCTCGCTGGGCGAGTCCGTGGCGCGCGCGATGGGCCGCAAGTTCGTCCGGGTGGCGCTCGGCGGCGTCCGCGACGAGGCCGAGATCCGCGGCCACCGGCGCACCTACGTCGGCGCGCTGCCCGGCCGGGTCGTGCGCGCCATCCGCGAGGCCGGCTCGATGAACCCGGTCGTCCTGCTCGACGAGGTCGACAAGGTCGGCGCCGACTACCGCGGCGACCCCACGGCCGCCCTGCTGGAGGTGCTCGACCCGGCGCAGAACCACACCTTCCGCGACCACTACCTCGAGGTCGAGCTGGACCTGTCCGACGTGCTGTTCCTGGCCACGGCCAACGTCCTGGAGGCCATCCCGGGGCCGCTGCTGGACCGCATGGAGATCGTCACGCTCGACGGCTACACCGAGGACGAGAAGGTGGCGATCGCCCGCGACCACCTGCTGCCCAGGCAGCTCGAACTGGCCGGGCTGACCCCCGACGAGGTCAAGGTCGAGGACGCGGCGCTGCGTAAGCTGGCCGCCGAGTACACCCGCGAGGCCGGCGTCCGCTCGCTGGAGCGCTCGGTCGCCAGGATCCTGCGCAAGGTGGCGGCCAAGGACGAGCTGCCCGTCACCGTGGGCGAGGACGACCTGGTGGGCTACATCGGGCGGCCGAGGTTCGTGCCGGAGTCGTCGCTGCCCGAGGCCAAGCAGCGCACCTCGGTGCCCGGCGTGGCCACCGGCCTGGCGGTCACCGGAGCCGGCGGCGACGTCCTGTACGTCGAGGCGTCCCTGGCCGACCCGGAGACCGGCGAGACGGGCCTGACGCTGACCGGCCAGCTCGGCGACGTGATGAAGGAGTCGGCGCGGATCGCGCTGTCCTACCTGCGCTCGCACGGCGCGGAGCTGGAGCTGCCGGTCACCGCGCTGAAGGACCGCTCGGTGCACGTGCACTTCCCGGCGGGCGCGGTGCCCAAGGACGGCCCGTCGGCCGGTGTGACGCTGACGACGGCGCTGGCCTCGCTCCTGTCCGGACGGCAGGTGCGCGGCGACGTGGCCATGACCGGCGAGATCTCGCTGACCGGGCGGGTGCTGCCGATCGGCGGCGTCAAGCAGAAGCTGCTGGCGGCGCACCGGGCGGGCATCACCACCGTCCTCATCCCGGCCCGCAACGAGCCGGACCTGGACGACGTGCCCGCGGAGGTCCGCGACGAGCTGACCATCCACACCGTCAGCGACGTGCGCGAGGTCCTGGACATCGCGCTCACCCCGGCGAAGGTCGCCTCCTCCGTGGCGGCCTGATCCCCGAGGACACACCCCGCCGCGCCCGGCCTTCCCAGGGGCGCGCGGCGGGGTGTTCGCACGTCGTGACGCAGATCACGAAACAGATCAGGAATACCGGGATATCACCTCGTCGTTAGCAACGGCGTGAACGAGGCATACGCGACCGGTCGCGGCACTCCCCTGACGGGGGCCGCGTGTCGACGCATGCGTATGGGGCGAATGCCGGCCCGTTAAGAGCAACCCGTCCGCCCGTTCTCCTCGAAGGTCGTCATGATCGCACCCGTTTTCGTGCTGCGCAGGCTGAGTCACCTGCCCTTCCACCCCGGCACCCGCTGAGGGCCGCAGTCCCTCCTCCACCGGTGATGTACGTTCCCGCGGCCCCGGCCGCCCTCAGCCATGGGGAATCCCAGTGATCCAGGCTTCAGGCCTGCGCAAGCAGTACGGCACGACCGTCGCGTTGGACGGCGTGGACCTGCACGTGCGCGAAGGCGAGATCTACGGCGTGCTCGGCCAGAGCGGCGCCGGCAAGAGCACGCTGCTGCGCTGCGTCAACCTGCTCGAACGCCCCACCGCGGGCACCGTCACCGTCGCGGGCCAGGACCTGACCGCGCTCGGCGACCGCGACCTGAACCGCGCCAGGCAGCGCATCGGCATGATCCACCAGCACTTCGCGCTGCTCTCCTCGCGCACGGTCGCCGGGAACGTGGCCTTCCCGCTGGAGGTCATGGGCGTGCCCAGGGCCGAGCGCGAGCGCCGCGTCGGCGAGCTGCTGGAGCTGGTCGGCCTGGCAGGGCGCGGCAAGGACCGCCCGCACCAGCTCTCCGGCGGCCAGAAGCAGCGCGTCGGCATCGCCAGGGCGCTGGCGGGCAACCCGTCGGTGCTGCTGTCGGACGAGGCCACCTCGGCGCTCGACCCGGCCACCACGCAGTCGATCCTCGCCCTGCTCAAGCGGCTGAACGCGGAGCTGGGCCTGACGATCCTGCTGATCACCCACGAGATGAACGTGGTCAAGAGCGTCTGCGACTCGGTGGCCATCATGTCCCAGGGCCGCATCGAGGAGTCCGGCGCCATCGCCGACCTGATCAGGACGCCCGGTTCCCGCCTGACCAGGGAGATCTTCCCGCTGCCCGAGCCCGCCCCCGCCGGCTCGGTGACGCTGACGTTCACCGGCGAGCCGGGCAGGCCCGTGGTGTCGGAGGTGGTGCGCAAGTTCGACGTGGACCTGAGCATCCTGGGCGGCTCCATCGAGGACCTGGCGGCCGGGTCCGTCGGACGCCTGCGGGTGGCGCTGGACGGCGCCGAGGCGCCCGCGGCGCTCGCCTATCTGCGTGAGACCGGCCTGATCGTGGAGGAGGCGCCGTGACCTGGGAAGAGATGCTGCCGCTGCTGTGGCCGGCGACGGTGGAGACCGCGCAGATGGTGGGCTGGTCGACGCTGTTCACCGTGCTGCTCGGGCTGCCGCTGGGCGTGGCGCTCGTGGTGTTCGACCGGGACGGGCTGCGTCCGCTGCCGGCGTTCAAGACGGGGCTCGGGTTCGTGGTCAACGTCGGGCGGTCGCTGCCGTTCATCGTGCTGATGATCGCGATCATCCCGTTCACCCGGCTCGTCGTCGGCACCACCATCGGGACCGCCGCGTTCGTGGTGCCGCTGACGGTCGGCGCGGTGCCGTTCTTCGCCCGGCTGGTCGAGACCGCGCTCAGGGAGGTCGGCACGGACGTGGTGCAGGCCGCCCAGGCCATGGGCGCGAGCAGGACCGCCATCGTGCGCAAGGTCCTGCTGCCCGAGGCGCTGCCCGGCCTGGTGGCGGGCCTCACCGTGACCGTCGTCGCGCTGATCGGCTACTCCGCGATGGCCGGCACGCTGGGCGGCGGCGGGCTGGGCGACCTGGCCGTCCGGTACGGGTACCAGCGGTTCGAGACGCTCCTCATGATCGTGACGGTCGTGCTGCTGCTCGTGATCGTGCAACTCCTGCAGAGCCTGGGCGACTGGGTCGCTCGGCGCCTATCGCATAAGTAAGGAAAAATCATGAAAATTCACCGCCTTGTGGGTGCCGTCGCGCTGGCTCTGTCGCTCGCCGCATGCGGCACGTCGCAGACCGCGACGAGCACCACGTCCGCCACCGCGGCGGCCGAGGGCGCCGACGCGGTGCTGAAGGTCGGCGCCAGCCCCGTGCCGCACGCCGAGATCCTCAACTTCGTCAAGGACAACCTGGCCCCGGCCGCCGGCCTCAAGCTGGAGGTCGTCGAGTTCACCGACTACGTGCAGCCGAACGTGCAGCTCGACGAGGGCCAGCTCACGGCCAACTTCTTCCAGCACAAGCCGTACCTGGACGACTTCAACACCACCAAGGGCACCAAGCTGAGCTTCGTCACGCCGGTGCACCTGGAGCCGCTCGGCCTCTACTCCAAGAAGATCACGGACGTCTCCGCCCTGGCCAGTGGCGCCACCGTGGCCCTGCCGAACGACGCCACCAACCTCGGCCGCGCGCTCAAGCTGCTCGCCGACAACGGCATCGTCACGCTCAAGGACGGCGTCGGCACCGCCGCGACCGAGCGCGACGTGACGGGCAACCCGAAGAACCTGCAGTTCAAGCCGCTGGAGGCGGCGCAGCTCCCGCGTTCGCTGGAGGACGTGGACGCCGCGGTGATTAACGGCAACTACGCCATCGAGGCCGGTCTCAAGCCCGCCTCGCAGGCGCTGGTGCTGGAGAAGACCGAGGGCAACCCGTACGTGAACGGCCTGGTCGTGCAGGCCGGCCACGAGAAGGACGCCAACATCGTCACGCTCGGCAAGCTGCTGCAGGACCAGAAGGTCAAGGACTTCATCAAGCAGAAGTACGAGGGCTCGGTCATCCCGGCCGAGTGACCCGCGCAGCCGCGGCCCCCGCCGGGCCGCGGCTCCACCGTCCGGGTTCTGGCGTGGCGGGCAAGTAACCGAATACTGTTCTGTTCATGCATCCGGGAGCCATCGCAGCAGTCACCCCCGACAAGCCCGCTGTGATCATGGCGGGCTCCGGTCGGATCATCACCTTCCGCGAACTGGACGAGGAGTCGAACCGGCTGGCCCATCTGTTCCGCGCGGCGGGACTGCGGCCGGGCGACCACATCGCGTTCATGCTCGGCAACCACCCTCTCTTCCTGGCCGTCGCCTGGGCGGCGCACCGCTCGGGCCTGTACTACACGCCGATCAGCTCGCGGCTGCAGACCGACGAGCTGGCCTACATCGTCAACAACTGCGGCGCGCGCGTCTTCATCTCCAGCGCCGACCTGGCCGCCGTCGCCACCTCCATCACCGTCGCCACGCCCGGCGTCGAGCTGCGGCTCATGCTGGACGGCGTCGCCGACGGCTTCGAACCGTACGAGGAGGCGGTGGCCAAGCAGCCGGTCACCCCCGTCGAGGACGAGTGCACCGGCGCCGACATGCTCTACTCCTCGGGCACCACGGGCCGTCCCAAGGGCGTCAAGCTGGCCGCCACGCACGGCCCCCTCGACGAGCCCGGCCTGCTGTTCAAGCTCATCCAGGGCCTGTTCACGCCCACGCCCGACAGCGTCTACCTCTCGCCCGCGCCGCTCTACCACGCCGCGCCGCTGCGCTACTGCCTGACCTTCCAGCGGCTCGGCGCCACGGTGGTGGTGATGGAACGCTTCGACCCCGAGCAGTACCTGGCGCTGGTCGAGCGGTACAAGGTGACGCACACGCAGCTCGTGCCGACGATGTTCATCAAGATGCTCAAACTGCCGGAAGAGACCCGGGCGAAGTACGACATCTCCTCGCTCAAGTACGCCATCCACGCCGCCGCCCCCTGCCCCGTCCCCGTCAAGGAACAGATGATCGACTGGTGGGGCCCGGTCATCCACGAGTACTACGCGGGCACCGAGGGCAACGGCTTCCTCTACGTCGGCCCCGACGACTGGCTGCGGCACAAGGGCACCGTCGGCCGCTCCCTGCTCGGCGTCGTGCACATCTGCGACGAGGACGGCGAGGACCTGCCGCCCGGCGAGCACGGCACGATCTACTTCGAGAACGGCGGCCGCTTCGAGTACCACGGCGACCCCGACAAGACCCGCTCGTCCCAGGACCCGCGCGGGCGCGGCTGGACCACGCTGGGGGACATCGGCTACCTGGACGACGAAGGCTTCCTGTACCTCACCGACCGGCGCTCCTACATGATCATCTCGGGCGGTGTGAACATCTACCCGCAGGAGGCCGAGAACGTGCTGTCGGTGCATCCGAAGGTGGCCGACGTGGCCGTCTTCGGGGTGCCGGACGACGAGATGGGCGAGCAGGTCAAGGCCGTGGTCGCGCCGGTGTCCATGGACGAGGCGGGGCCCGCGCTGGAGGCGGAGCTGATCGCGTACTGCCGGGAGCAGCTCGCGCACTACAAGTGCCCCAAATCGGTCGACTTCCGTGAGGAGCTGCCCAGGCATCCCACGGGCAAGCTCTACAAGCGGTTGCTGCGCGACGAGTACTGGCCGGCGAAAAAGTAAAATCTTGGACACATTTTTTACTGAGCGGCCCGGCTCCGACCTCGATCGATAAGGCCGTCGTCAGGCCGGGCCACCCCCTCGAATCTCCCCCTTAAGCAGGGCTTACGCGCCTGTTGACACCCTTGGGTCAACGGGATTTGAGGGAGATGGAAGATGAACGCGAACGAGCCTCGCGAGCAGGGCACCGGCGGGTGGAGCCAGTTCGGCGCCACCCCGCCGGCCGCCGGGGGCTTCCCCCGGCGGGACACGATCGCCATGGAGGTGCCCCCGCCTCCGCCGCCCCCTCCTCTGCCGCCCAAGCACCGTCTCAACGTCGCGCAGAAAGCGGTGGCGGGGCTCGCCCTGGCCGCGATGGCGGTCGGCGGCGGCGTCGTGGGCGCGGTCGTCGCCAACTCGTTCCAGCCTGAGCCGGTGGCGAGCAGCAGCCCCAGCTCGCCCAGCCCCGTCTTCAAGTCCGCCGCCGACCAGCTCACCGTGGCCGAGGTCGCCGCCAAGGTGCAGCCCTCCGTCGTGATGATCCAGGGGCAGAGCGGCGAGGGCTCCGGCGTCGTACTGTCCGAGGACGGGCTCATCCTCACCAACAACCACGTGGTCGTCGGCGCGGGGCAGGGCGGCCAGATGACCGTCAAGTTCAGCGACGGCAAGACGGCCAAGGCCACCGTCGTCGGCACCGACCCCGCCACCGACCTCGGCGTCATCCGCGCGGAAGGCGTCTCGGGGCTGACCAAGGCCACGCTCGGCGACAGCGACCAGCTCAAGGTCGGCGACCCGGTGCTCGCCATCGGCAGCCCGCTCGGCCTCGACGGGTCCGTCACCGCCGGCATCGTCAGCGCCCTGGACCGCACGCTCAACCTCGGCGACGAGCAGCCGCAGGTCCCGCCGGGCTGGGGCCAGCAGCAGCAACAGCAGCAGCAGAGCGCGCCCACCACGATCGGCGGCGCCATCCAGACCGACGCCTCGATCAACCCGGGCAACTCCGGCGGCGCGCTGGTCAACGCGGCCGGCCAGCTCATCGGCATCAACACCGCCATCGCCTCCCAGGCGCAGGGCGGCGGCGTCGGCTTCGCCATCCCGGTCAACACCGCCAAGCAGGTGGCCGACCAGCTCATCAGCACCGGCAAGGTCACCCACGCCTTCCTCGGCGTGAGCGTCACCGACGCCACCGGCGACGTGCCCGGCGCCCTGATCAGGCAGGTCACCGCGGGCAGCCCGGCGGAGAAGGCGGGGCTGCGGGAAGGCGACCTGATCACCAAGATCGGCGACAAGGCGGTTGACGCAGGCGATACGGTTGTCGGGCAGGTCAGAGGTTTCAAACCGGGCCAAGAGGTCAAGATCACATATATGAGGGATGGCGCGACGGCCGAGGTCGATGTCACTCTCGCGGAGAACAAGTAACAAGGACCCCCTCATGGACGGGTGTGCCGTTGAGATCGCTGCGGACTCGGCGGCACACCCCCCCATTCAGGCCCCCGGCCGAACGCGGGGGCCTGTTCTCATGAGAAGCGCCGGCCCTCGTCGCGCCGGTAGGCCCAGGCCGCCGCGATGGCCGCCACCACGGTCCACGCGGCCAGCGAGACCAGCGCCACCACGTCCGGCGTGGTGCCCGCCGTCACCGCCCACAGCAGCTCGGCCACCCCGCGCGTCGGCACGTACGGGGAGACGGCCTGCACGAAGCCGGGCAGCATCGCCGGCGGCAGCAGCAGCCCGCCCACGATCGCCATCGGGAAGAACACCACCTGGGACGCGGCGATCGCCGCCTTGGCCGACAGCACGGAACCGATGAACAGGCCCATCAGCATGAACGGCACGACCCCCGCGACCAGCACGCCCAGCCCCAGCAGCAGCCCCACCGGCGTGATCGTCGCCGCGGTCAGGAACGCCGCGACCAGCAGCACCGGCACCACCGACACCAGCGTGCCCGCCAGCATCGCCAGGATCCGCCCGGCGAAGCGGGGGAGCGGGCCCGCCGGGAGCGTGCGCAGGTACGGGTTCCACGGCAGCTCGCGGTCCTGGGCCACGGTGATGCTCAGGTTGATGAGCGACCCGGCCATCGCGCCGAAGATCATCATGGACCCCGTCGCCATGGTCGCCGCCTTCGGGATGTCACCCGCGAACGGCACCACGAACGCCACCATCGACACGGCAGGGAACAGCGCGCTCGCCAGCAGCCCGACGGGCACCCTGAGCTGCTCCAGCAGGAAGAGCCTGGTGTGTGCGACGACCAGGTCAGGCATGGGCGGACTCCTTCGCGGTGAGGGTGAGGAAGGCCTCCTCCAGGGTGGTCGGCCTGATCTCCAGGCCGGAGAACGGCGTGCCGCTGCGGACCAGCTCCACGACCAGCCGGTCGGGGTCGGCGGTCATCAGGCTGACCCGGCCGTCCACGCGTTCCGTGCCGAGCACGCCCGGCAGCTCGGGCAGCTCGTCCGCGACGAGCGAGACGTGACGGGCGCTCACGACGTCGCGCACGGCCCGCACGGTGTCGTCGGCCAGCACCCTGCCGGAGCCGACCACCACGACCCGCTCCGCCAGCGCCTCGATCTCCTCCAGGTAGTGGCTGGTCAGCAGCACCGTGCCGCCGTCCTCATGGAAGGACCTGATGCCGTCCCAGAGGGCGCGCCTGGCCTCCACGTCCAGGCCGGTCGTCGGCTCGTCGAGGAAGACCAGCCGCGGCTTGCCCGCGAACGCCAGCGCCACCGCCAGCCGCCGCCGCTGCCCGCCCGACAGCCCGCCGACCTGCCGCTTGACCAGGTCGCTCAATCCGAACCTGGCCAGCAGCTCGCCCTTGTTCTCGCGGTCGGGGAAGTGCGCGGACACGAAGTCGACGATCTCCCCGACCCGCAGCGTCTCAGGCAGCCCCGTCTCCTGCGGTGTCACGCCGATGCCGCGCCGCGCGACCGGGTCGCGCGGCGAGCCGCCGAGCAGCTCCATCACGCCGGACGTGGGCCTGCGCAGCCCCACGAACAGGTTGATCAGGGTGGACTTGCCCGCGCCGTTCGGGCCGAGCAGGCCGACCAGCTCGCCCGCCCTGATGTCGAGCGAGACGCGGTCGAGCGCCAGCACGTCGCCGTAGCGGCGGGAGACCTCGATCGCCCGGGCGAGAACCGTCATCGGGTGCCTCCCGCGTTGTCCAGCAGGGCGCGGATCGCCTTGGTGTAGTCCTCGAAAGCCAGCCGCCCACGCCTGGTCAGGGCCACGAACGTGACCGGCGTACGGCCACGGTGGGTCTTGTTGATCGCCACGTATCCCGCCTCTTCCAGCTTGGTCAGGTGCACCGACAGGTTGCCCGCCGTCATGCCGAGCAGATTCTTCAGCGAGTTGAAGGCCATCTCGTCGCCCTCGCCGAGGACGTTGAGCGCGGCCACCACCCGCAGCCTGGCCTGGGCGTGGATGACGGGGTCGAGCTCGGGCAACGGCGTGTCCGCCGTCACGAGCGGAGCCTCAGGACCACCCCGACGGCGATGAAGCCCCCGCCCAGCAGCACGGCCGTCAGCAGCGCGTGCCACCCGGCGCCGAGCAGCACGCCCAGCGCGTTCACGGCGCCGATGTAGACGCCGAAGAAGAACATCGGCCAGATGAGGAAGACCGCGCCGCCCGCCATCTGCAGCGCCGCCACCAGCATCAGCGAGGCGCCCGCCCACAGCAGGCCTCTCTCCTCCTCCGGCAAATGCGGGCCGATCCTGGTGCACAGGACGGTCATCAGCGCGAACGCGGCGAACCAGGCGTAGCCGAACATGGTCCCCCTGGCCTTCGAGTCGCCGCGCACCACCATGTTCATCCGGACGAACCCGAAGGCCGTCAGGCCGCCCGCCACGAGCTGGCTCGCCATGAGCACGCCCACGGCCTGCATCTGGCTGATCGGCGCGTAGGGGTGCCCGTCCAGGCCGTAGCGCAGGAACAGCGCGGTGAAGCCGAGCGCCCAGGCCACGCCCCAGGGGACGTAGAGCAGAAGCGGATCGCCGTAGATCCATCTCGTGGTGGCGGCGCTCTGCTCCTCGATGACGCGGAGCATCTCGCCGGGACTCGGCGTGCGCTCGTCTTCCACCATGCAAACTCCTCGATCCCGCAAACTGGTTTGTATCGTAAACCTCACGGCGACGCGAACACAAGCCCGGACCCATCCGGCACGGCTACCGCCTGGTCAGGACCTCGGACTCCCACAGATCCCGGTAGTAGCCGGGCACGGCCACCAGCTCGTCATGCCGCCCCCGCTGGATGACCCGGCCCTCCTCCAGCACCACGATCTCGTCGATCCCCTCCAGCCCCTTCAGCCGGTGGGTCACGAGCAGCGTCGTGCGGTCGCGCGTCACGTCCAGCAGGTCGGCCATCAGCAGGTCGGCCGTCTCCTCGTCCAGCGCCTCGGCCGGCTCGTCCAGCAGCAGCACCGGCGGGTCGTACAGCAGCGCCCTGGCCAGGGCCAGGCGCTGCAACTGGCCGCCCGACACGGTCCTGCCGTCCTCGCCCAGCTCGGCGTCCCAGCCGGTCCGCTCCACCCAGCCGTCCAGCCTGGCGTCCCGCACGGCGCGGCGCAGCGCCTCCTCGCCGGCGTCCGGGCCCGCCAGGCGCAGGTTGTCGCGCAGGGAGGCGCGGAAGATGTACGGGTCCTGCGTCAGGCCCGTCATGAGCGTGCGTACGTCGTCGCCCGTCAGGTTCGCCAGGGGGGTGCCATTGACGGTGATCGTGCCGGACTCGGGGTCGATCAGGCGCATCAGGGCGGCCAGCAGCGTGCTCTTGCCCGCGCCGCTGGGGCCCACGATGGCGACCCGCTTGCCGGGGGTCAGCCGCAGCGACACCCCGTCCAGCGCAGGCCGCCCGACACGCCCAGACCGCCCGGCACTCCCCGGCTGCCCGGCACTGTCCGGCTGCCCGGCGCTCCCCGGCCGGCCGTCGCGCGGGGCTTGGCCGCTCTGGGCCGGTTGGCCGTCTCGGGCGGCTTGGCCGTCCAGGGTGGGCTCCCCGTCCGGGGTGGGCTCTTTGTCCAGGGTGAGGTGCCCGTTCAGAGTCGGCCGCCCGGCACGGCCAGGCTGCGGGTCCGGAGCGGGGGCGTCGTCCGGGGTTGCGTGGCGGACCACGAGGTCGTCGATCTCGATGGTCAGGGGCGCCTCGGGCCGGGGCGCGGGCGCGGCGGGTTCTGCCGTCGCCGGGGCGGCCGAGCGCACGTCGCGCAGCCGCCGAAGGGCCGCCGTGATGCCCGCCATCCGCTCGCCCGCCGCCGCCAGCGGCAGCACGGGCTCGAAGGCCACGAGGGACGTGAGCGCGAGCACGGCCGTACCCACGGAAGAGGCGCCCGCACCCTGGGCGAGCAGGACGACGGCCGCCACCGTCAGCCCCTGCACCAGCGTGCCGCCCGCCAGAGCGGCGGCGTGAACGCGGGCCTGGCGCCGCTCCAGCGCGGCCAGCGCCTCGTCGGCCGCCAGCGCCTTCGCCAGCGCCTCGTCGTCCGCCCCGTACGCGGCCAGGTCCGCGGAGCCGTGCACCAGGTCCGCCACCCGGCTCGCCAGCGCCGCCCGCGCGGGGGCGATCCTGGCCGACCAGCGGCGCGCCGCCGCCGCCGTCCCCGCGGGCAACGCCACCCCGGCCACCACCAGCCCGGCCACCAGCACCAGCGCCGCCACCGGCAGGATCGTCAGCCCGATCACGACCGCCGCCAGCCCCGCCATCGCCGCCGCGGCTGCGGGCAGGAGGCAGCGGACGAGCAGGTCCTGCACGGCCTCGGTGTCGTCCACCATCCGGCTCAGCAGATCGGCGCCGCCGTGGCGGGGGCGCTGCGGGGGGATGAGGGCCTCGTACAGGCGTTCGCGGGTGCTCGCCTGGGCGCGCAGGGCCACGTCGTGGCCGGTGAGGCGCTCGGCGTAGCGGAAGACGCCCTTGCCGGTGGCGAACGCCCTGGTGGCCACGATCGCCACGCTCAGGGCGGCCAGGGGTGGTTGTTCGGCGGCCCTGGTGATCAGCCAGGCGGCGGCGGCGATCAACCCCAGCCCGGCCAGGTCGGCCGCCGCCCCCGCCAGCACCGCCCACACCAGCCTGGTGCCCATCCGCCGCTTCATCGCGCACTCCCTTCCTGCCGCGCTGTTGTAGCGCTCTCCGGTGGTGCGGGCGCGGTGCCGGAGGGCGGCGGGTGCTGGGTGGTGCCGGAGGGTGGGTGCTGCGTGCCGGACGGCGGGGGCTGGGTGGTGCGGGAGGCCGGGTGCTGTGGGGTGTCAGAGGGCGGGTGCGGGGTGGGAGGGGGTTGGGGGCGGGTGGTGTCGGAGATGATGCGGCCCTCGTGGACGCGGATGACGCGGTCGGCGAGGTCGATCATGGCGGGCCGGTGGGCGACGATGACGGCCGTGCGGTCGCGCGCCAGGTCCGCGGTGCCCGAGACGACCGCCGCCTCGCTGCGCCCGTCCAGGCGGGCCGTGGGCTCGTCCAGGAGGAGCACCGACGCGGCGGGACGGCAGAAGGCCCGTGCCAGGGCGATGCGCTGCCGCTGCCCGGCCGAGAGGTTGGCGCCGCGCTCGCCCAGCACCGTGTCGAACCCCTGCGGCAGGGACGCCACGAAGTCGGCGTGCGCCGCCTCCGCTGCCCTGCGGACGTCGTCCGGCGAGGCGGTGGGGGAGCCGAGGCGGATGTTGTCGGCGACCGAGGTGGCGAACAGGTGCGGTCGCTGGGCGACGAACGCCAGGCGGGCCCGCCAGGTCGTGAGGTCGAGGTCGCGCAGGTCGGTGCCGTCCACGAGGACGCGGCCCTCGGACGGCTGGATGAAGCCGAGGATGAGGTGGAGCAGCGTGCTCTTGCCGCCGCCGCTCTCGCCGACCAGGGCGACCCGTTCGCGCGGGCCGATCGTGAGCGTGACGTCCTCCAGGGCCGCGCCGTCCCGCCCGGGATAGCGTACGGTGACGTGCTCAAGCCGAATCTCCGGCGCCTCCAGCGCCGCCTCGCCCGGCCGCATCGCCTCGCCCAGCCGCATCGGGTCGCTCGGCCGTGCTGCGTCGTCTGGCCGCGCCGCGTGGCCCGGCCGTGCTGCGTGGCCCGGCCGCATCGGCTCGTCTCCCGTCCGGTCCAGGACGGCGAAGGCCGCGTCGGCGGCGGCCACCCCCTCCATGGAGGCGTGGAACCGCGTCCCCATGGCCCGCAACGGCAGATAAGCCTCCGGCGCCAGCAACAACACCAGCAATGCCGTGGTCAGATCCAGCGACCCCCCGAGCAGCCGCAACCCCACCGGCACAGCCACCAGCGCCAGCGAAAGCGACGCGCACAACTCCAGCACCAGGGACGACAGGAACGCCACCCGCAACGTCCGCATGGTGGCGGTGCGGTGCGCGTCGGCGATCTGCTGGATGACGGTGGCCTGGTAGCGGGCCCGGCCGAAGGCGCGCAGGGTGGGCAGGCCGCGCACCACGTCGAGGAAGTGCCCGCCGAGCCGCGACAGCGCCACGAACTGCCGTTCGGTGACCGCTTTGGTGGTCATGCCGACGAGCGCGCCGAAGACGGGGATGAGCGGCAGCGTGACGAGGACGATCACCGCGCTGGCCAGGTCGGCGGCGAACAGCCGGACGAGGACGGCGACGGGCACCACGGCGGCGACCGCGATGGACGGCAGGTAGCCGGTCAGGTAGTTGTCGAGCCCGTCGAGGCCGCGCCCCGCCAGGGTGACGAGTTCGCCGGAGCGGTGCGCGGTGAGCCGGGCGGGGCCGAGGTCGCGCAGCCGCTGCAGGAGCCGGTGCCGGAGGGCGGACTTCACCCCGGTGGCGGTGTGGCCCGCGTAGACGCCCTGCGTCCAGGCGAGCAGTGCCCGTACGCCGACCACCGCCGCGAGCACCGCCAGCAGGCCGGTGGCGAAGCGGCCGGACAGGACCCCGGCCAGCAGTTCGGCCTGCACCAGCACGAGCAGCCCCGCGAGCACGGCGGCGGCCATCGTGACGCCCAGGTGGCGGCGGACCGAGCGCTCGGCCCGCATGAGTGCGAACAGATCCTTGTGCACGTTCCCTCAGAAGAACGACGGCAGGCGGTAGGCGTCCTTGCCTGGCCGGAAAGTGCGCCATACCCATACTTGCGCCCCCAGCATGATGGGTGCGACGGGCAGGACCATGACACTGAGCACATTCAGCGTGGCCGCGGGCGCGCTGTGCTCCAGCAGGTACGGCATCGCGCCCCCGAGCACCCCCAGCGCGGGCAGCGCGGCGACGATCCCCGACGCCAGCAGCACCCGCCCCGACCGGGTGACGCCGAACCGGCCAGGCGTCCGCCAGCCGAGGAACGTCCAGCCGTGGAAGGCGAGCAGCAGCGTGACGACCACGCCCAGCAGGAGCCCGAGCGGGTGCACGGGCGGGGAGCCGAAGCCGGTGGCGGCGGCGTACAGGGCCATGCCCCAGCCGACCGACAGCCCGAGGGAGCCGAACGCGATGGCCGCGTCCCAGAAGCCGCGCCAGGCGGGGCCGTCCAGGCGGCGGCGGAACCACAGCCCGGCGTCGCGCAGCACCCAGCACAGCAGCATGGCCACGACCAGCGGGTAGAGCCCGAACAGGACCTCGCCTTCGAGCAGCGGGTAGACGCCGAACATGGTTCCGGCCACGGCCACCAGCCACACCTCGTTGGCCAGCACGTACGGGGCCATCGCGGCGACCATCCTGTCCCGGTTCTCGCGGGTCCTGCCCAGCACGGGCAGCAGCAGCCCGACGCCCAGGTCGAAGCCCTCCAGCGCGAAGTAGCCGGCCAGCAGCGCCGTGAAGACGGCGAACCAGATCACTTCCATGTCGCGGACACTCCTCTAGTAACTGGGGGCGGGGGTGCGGGGCTCGTCGCGGGTGGCGCCGAGGTCGAGGGCGTGCGGGCCGCGCCTGATGACCCGGGCGATGAGGACGTAGTCGACGACGGCCAGCAGCCCCAGCACGGCGCCGAACCCGATGAGCGACGTCGTCACCATCCCGGGGGTGAGGCCGGGTGACATGGCGTCGGCGACGGTGAGCCGTTCCCAGATCATCCAGGGCTGGCGGCCGATCTCCCTGGCCATCCAGCCGAGGATGGACAGCACGAACGGCAGCGGCGTCATCGCGATCAGGATGGGGTGCGTCCATCGCACCCGGGGCAGGATGCCGATCATGGGCAGCATCACGAGCAGCACGACGAGCCCCAGGAGCTGCCCGAACTCGATCATGAAGCCGAGGCCGACGGCGGCGAGGGGGTTGTGGCTGCCGAACTTGTCCTCAGGGATGGCGGCGAACTGCGCGTAGCCGAAGCCCATGGTCAGGAAGATGCCGACGGCCGCGGTGACCACGCCGGTCCGCAGCGACCGGCTGAAGAACTCGGTCTCCCGCGCCTTGCGCCGCAGCCGGTACGCGCTCGCGCCGACCAGCACCATGCCGCCGGTGAACAGCCCGGCCCCGACGACGTGCGGGAAGGAGAAGACGAGCGCCTGGTTGGTGAACAGCGCGCCGACGTCCGTCAGCGCCATCCGGCCGCCGCTGACGACGGCGCCGGCGGGGTTCTGCAGGAAGGAGTTGGCGACCATGATGAAGAACGCGCTCGCGTACGCCGTCAGCGTCACCAGCCAGATGCACGCCAGGTGCGCCCACCTGGGCAGCCGCCCCCAGCCGAAGATCCACAGGCCGAGGAACGTGGACTCCAGGAAGAACGCCACCAGCGTCTCCATGGCCAGCGGCGCGCCGAACACGTCGCCCGCGTAGTGCGACAGCCCGCTCCACGACAGGCCGAACTGGAACTCCATCACCAGCCCGGTGACGATGCCCAGGGCGTAGTTGATCACGTAGATCTGCCCCCAGAACCGGGTCATGCTCAGGTCTAACGGCTTGCCCGACGTCGCCCACCGGGTGTGCATGATCGCCACCAGCGGCGCCAGCCCCAGGGTGAGCACCACGAACAGGAAGTGCAGGCTGCCCGTCACCGCGAACTGTGTTCGCGCCAGATCCAATGCGTCCATCACCGCTCCGATGTTGCGCCTCTCTACATATAGACAGCCTACATGTAGACTGGCTACTTAGCGGAACGGTGTCTAGGATCAGTGACATGAACCCTGATGCGCTGCGCGGTCACATGGACGCGCTGTTGCTCTCAGTGCTGGAGCGCGAGCCGCTGCACGGCTACGCCATCATCGAGGCGCTGCAGCAGCGCAGCGGAGGCGCGCTCAACGTGCCCACCGGCACCGTCTACCCGGCGCTGCGCAGGCTGGAGCGGATCGGCCACCTGTCGAGCGAGTGGGCGACGGTGGGCGGGCGCAAGCGGCGCACGTACCGGCTGACCGACTCCGGCAAGAAGCAGCTCCAGGGGGAGCGGTCGGCCTGGCGGGAGTTCACCAGCGTGATCGGCGGCGTCCTGCGGGCGGACGCGAGCGCCGTGCGTTAGCGGGCCGTCCTGGTCATGCGCACGCACCGGGTGGCGCCGTAGAGCTGGATCGCCCACATGGCCGACGTCACCAGGTTCGCCACGACGGCGGGCAGGCCGTGCAGGGTGCTGGGGGCGTTCATGCCGAACGTCATCAGCAGCGCCAGGCCCGCCGTGACCGGCAGCGAGGCGAAGACCAGCACGCCCAGCGACCTGGTGGCCAGCCGTGGGCGGCGGATCCAGCGCGAGCCCCGGCTCAGGGCGTAGAGCACGAGGCCGCCGTACAGGCCGGTGCCGAGCTGGACGACGTCGAGCAGCCGGGAGACGGAGGAGTACCACCAGGGCTGGGCGAGCCAGGCCTCGTCGGTGCCCGGGTAGATTCGCCACAGCACCGACCACATGGCCACGGTGATCGGCACGCTGATGAACAGCAGCACCCCCAGCCGCCGCCCCGCGACGACGGTCAGCTCGGCCTGGTAGCCGGGCGCGACCTCGCGGACCTCGCCGAACTCCGCCACCGCCAGCCGCTCGGCCTCCGTCCGCTCCAGACCGCCGGCCTCGAACGCGTCGGCGGTGTCGATTAGGCTGTCGCGGGCCTCGACGACGAGGTCCCGCTTGGGGCCGTGCGGGCCGCTCAGGGCGCCGTCGAGCTCCGCCACGTAGTCGTCGATGAGCATGGCTCAAGTCTAGGGAGAGCCGATCTAGGGGGTCCATCAGGGAGCACCCTGAGATTCGTCCGGGTTGTCACGTAGGAAAATTCCTACGTATAGTGGCTGACATGCCGATCTCCTCCATTCTCACGGTCACCGTGCCCGTCGCCGACCAGGAGCGGGCGCTCGACTTCTACACCCGCGTCCTCGGCTTCGAGGTGCGCACCGACAACCCGTTCCCGATGGGCCGCTGGCTCACCGTCGCGCCCGATGGCGCCACGACCACGCTGCTGCTGGCCTCCTGGTTCCCCGACATGGCGCCCATCGGCGGCCTCGTGCTGGGCGCGCCCGACCTCGACGCGCTGGCCGCCGGGCTGAAGGAGGGCGGAGCCGCCTTCCAGGGGCCGAGCCAGGAGGCGTGGGGCCGCCAGTTGCTCTTCCACGACCCGTTCGGCAACGGCTTCGTGGTCAGCCAGACGTGAGCGCCGACCACGTGTTCACCGCGCTGGCCAGCCCGGCCAGGCGCGAGCTGCTGCGGCTGCTGCTCGACGAGGGCGCGCAGCCCGCCGGGCGGCTGGCCGAGCGGTTCGACATGAGCAGGCCCAGCGTGTCGGAGCACCTCAAGGTGCTCAAGGACGCCGGGCTCGTGGCCGAGACGCGCCAGGGCAGGGAGCGGCACTACCGGCTGGAGGCGGCGCCGCTCATGGAGATCCGCGACTGGCTCACCCCGTACGAGCGGTTCTGGCGCGAACGGCTGACCGCGCTCACCGCGCTCCTCGACGAAATGGATGACGAAGATGACTCACGAACAGACGGCTGAAGAACTGCGGGCGATCAGGCTCGACCAGTTCGTCGCGCATCCGCCCGCGAAGGTGTGGCGGGCGCTCACCGAGCCCGGCCTGGTCGCCCGGTGGCTCATGCCGGGCGACTTCAAGGCCGAGGTGGGCCACCGGTTCACCTTCACCACGCAGCCCAGGAAGCAGGTCGGGTTCGACGGGATCGTGTACTGCGAGGTGTTGCGGGTCGAGCCGGAGAAGCTGCTGCGGATCAGCTGGAGCGACGGGAAGGT
Source organism: Nonomuraea monospora (assembly GCF_039531895.1). Lineage (NCBI taxonomy): Bacteria > Bacillati > Actinomycetota > Actinomycetes > Streptosporangiales > Streptosporangiaceae > Nonomuraea > Nonomuraea monospora. The sequence goes on along the minus strand of NZ_BAAAQX010000011.1, from coordinate 220,147 downwards.
CGACTGGACGGTCACCTGGCGGCTGGAGCCCGAGGGAAAGGGAACGCGGCTGTTCCTCGACCACGAGGGCTTCGACCCGGGCGACGAGCTGCAGCAGCTCTCGCGGCGGATCATGGGCGGCGGCTGGCCGCGCATGTTCGGCGCCATCGAGCAGATCGCCGGCGAGCTCTGAACGCGACGGCGCGGCGCCGCGAGGCCTGACCGACGTAAGCCGGGCGACGCGGGCGGCTGCGTGCGGGGCTCAGCGGTGCAGGGCGGGGTGGACGGTCTCGGCGCGGATGCCGGCGTGCGAGGTGGAACTCCAGGCCACGGCCGCCGCCATCAGCGCCATCAGCAACGCGAACCAGGCCGCCGCCCGCCCCATGCGCATCCCGTACCCGCACAACAGCCACGACACCGACAGCCACCACCCGTGACCGGCCTGCCGGCGCATCTCCATGGCGGCGAAGGCGAAGTCGGCCGAGGTGGCGCTGTCGGCGGGCCGCAGCCCGGCGTACAGCGCCGCCAGCCGGTCAGGTGAGGTCCCGGGGTCACCGGGGTCGCGCGGGTGGGCGGAGCCGGTGTGCATGGTGCGCTCGTCGGCCAGCGCCCGCCGCCGCGAGAACCATCGCAGCATCGGCCACCGCAGGCTCACCCGCACCCCGCGCGGCGTGAGCGCGAACGTGCACTCCTTGACCCGCACCCCCGAGGGGTGGGTCAGCCCGGCGAACCGGCACGACGACAGGTCCAGTCTGAGCAGTTCGAGGCTGGCCGCGTCGACCTGCCTCAGCGACGTCAGCATGGACCTGCCGCGCCCCATGACGGTGGCGGGGCCGCGCAGCACCGCGCCCTCCAGGTCGGCCTGCGAGTCCGTCAGCCGCACGGTCGTCGGCCCGGTCACCTCCACGCGCCGCAGGTCCACCCCGCACCGGGCGACGGCCACGTCGAGCAGCCCGTCGGCGCGCGCCCTGGCCGCCGAGAGCCTGCCGGTGGCCGACAGGTACGCGTCGGCGGCGAAGTGCGCGGCCTCGAACCCGGCGTGCCCGCTGACCTTGCGGAACGACAGCGTACGGCCGAACCGCGCCCCCCTGAACGCGCCCCCGTCGCCGAGCCGGGCGCCGTCGAAGGTGGCGTACCCGTCGAACCTGGCCCGCTCGCACGACAGCCCGTGGCCGAACACGGCCTGGCTGAACAGCGCGTCGCGTGACATGACGGCCCGGTCGAGTGAGGCGTGCCCGCGCACGGTGACGCCGTGGAAGGACAGCTCCCTGGCGAACCGCACGCCCGCCAGCGACACGTTGCCCTCGAAGCGGGCGCCGAAGAACGAGGCCAGCCGGTCGAAGCGGGCGCCGTCGAGCGAGACGTCCCCCGCGAACGTCACCCCCGGCAGTCGCACGTCGCCGGTGAACCTGGCCCGGTCGAGCCGGGTGCGGCCGGGTCTGCGGCCGGTGGCGTCGAGAACCCTGGACAGCAGGTCGCTGGTGACGGTGGTGCCCCGCAGGTCGAGCAGGCGGCCGGGGGAGAGGCCGGCCAGGGCCGCGCCGAGTTGTTCGGGATCGAGGTGAGCCAGGCAGAGGCCTGACGGCCGGCTAGCGACTCCGGTGCAAGCAGCGGAATACGCGCAGGTGACCCAGTCCATGCATGGGTGATACCCGCCGCGGCCCGCGTCAAGGTTCACCAATTTTAGGGTCTAATCACTTTTCTAGGGATATATACGGCCTAAATGTTCCGGCTCCTTCGCGTCCCGCACGGGGCGGCACGCGGGCATGGAATGCTGGTGCCGGGTACGTGGTTGAGACGGATGCACTGCTAGCGACGACGAGCGAGGAGCCACTTGTGGCGACCATCGAAGTAACAGAGAAGAACTTCAACGACATCGCCGACAAGGGGATCGTGCTGCTCGACTTCTGGGCAGAGTGGTGCCCGCCGTGCAAGAAGTTCGGCCCGATCTTCGAGCAGGCGTCGGACAAGCACGACGACATCACCTTTGGCAAGATCGACACGGATGCCGAGCAGGGGCTCGCGCAGGGTTTCGACATCACCTCGATCCCCACGCTGATGGCCATCCGTGACGGCATCGTGGTCTTCGCCCAGGCCGGCGCCATCCCCGCGCCCGCGCTCGAAGACCTGATCCGCCAGGTCAAGGCGCTCGACATGGACGCCATCAGGGCCGAGCTCAGCGAGGAGCTGAAGAAGGCCCAGCAGAACTGACCCCACCCATGACAAAGCCCCGCCCAGAGGCGGGGCTTTCGCGTTTTCAGGACGGACGTCAGAGCTTGCGGCCGACGCCCACGTAGCCGAAGTTGACGCCGTTGCCCGGCGCGTCCGGGTCGTCGGGACGCCAGCCGTTCGGGTACGTCAGCCCCGGCTCGGCCAGCTCGTACCCCTCGAAGAAGCGCAGGATCTCCTCGCGGGTGCGCAGGTTCAGCGAGGCCGTGGCCTTCTTGTAGATCTCCAGGGCCTGCGGGGTGGTGTCCGGCGTGGAGTCCACGGCGTGGCTGATCACCAGGTGGCTGCCGGGCGCGCTCACCTTGCGCAGCTTGGCCGCCACGTCGTAGGCGATCTCGTCGGGGATGAAGTGCAGGATCGCCAGCGCCAGGAACGCGACCGGCTGCTCGAAGTCCACCAGGCCGCCCAGCTTGCCGAGCAGCGCGTCCGGCTCGCGCACGTCGGCCTGGAGGAAGTCGACGTTGTCCTTCCTGGCCAGCAGCGCCCTGCCGTGCACGCACACCACGGAGTCGTAGTCGACGTAGACGACGCGCGCCTCGGGCGCGATCTCGTGCGTGTTGCCCTGGGTGGGCAGCCCGGCGCCGAGGTCGACGATCTGGCGTACGCCCTGACTGACGAGGTAGCTCACGGCGCGGCGCAGGAAGGCGCGGTTGGCGCGGGCGCCTACCTTGGTGTCGGGGAAGGTCTTGAGGATCTGCTCCGCCGCCGCCCTGTCGGCGGCGAAGTTGTCCTTGCCGTCGAGGTAGTAGTCGTACATACGCGCGACGTTGGGGACGTTGGGGTCGACCCCCTCCGGAGCGGTGTCCACATTGTCTCCCGAAATTGGCGTCTTTCGGGGTGATCATAGCTCCGGAGGGCGCGTTCACATCGGTAAATGGGCACTTGCCGGAATGAGACGTAAATCACTCGAACAGGGCGTGATGCGGCATGCGCGCCCTGGAGTCGAGCGGTTCAGCCCCGGTACAGCTCCGCCACCCGGAACGCGAGGTCGAGCGACTGGCCTCGGTTGAGCCGCGGGTCGCACGCCGTCTCGTAACGCGTGGCCAGATCGGTCTCGCCGATCTCGAACCCGCCGCCCACGCACTCCGTCACGTCGTCGCCGGTGAACTCGATGTGGATGCCGCCGGGGTGCGTGCCGAGCGAGCGGTGCACCTCGAAGAAGCCGGCCACCTCGTCGAGCACGTCGTCGAGGCGGCGCGTCTTGTGCCCGCTCGGCGCCTCGAACGTGTTGCCGTGCATCGGGTCGCAGATCCACGCCACCTTGGCGCCCGTCGCGGTGACCTCCTTGACCAGCGCGGGCAGGTGCTCGCGGATCTTGGAGGCGCCCATCCGGGTGATGAACGTGAGCCGCCCCGCCTCGTTGGCCGGGTTGAGCTTGTCGATCAGCGCCAGCGCCTCGTCGGGCGTGGTCGTCGGGCCCAGCTTCACGCCGATCGGGTTGCGGATCCTCGCGAAGAAGTCGACGTGCGCCCCGTCGAGCTGGCGGGTGCGCTCGCCGATCCAGACCATGTGCGCCGACACGTCGTACGGCAGCCCCGTCCGCGAGTCGATGCGCGTGAGCGCCCGGTCGTAGTCGAGGATGAGCGCCTCGTGCGAGGAGTAGAACTCGACCGTGTGGAACTCCTCGGGGTCGGCCCCGCACGCCCGCATGAACGCGAGCGCCTGGTCGATCTCCCTGGCCAGTTGCTCGTAGCGGCGCCCGGCGGGCGACTCGGCCACGAAGTCCTGGTTCCACGCGTGCACCTGCCGCAGGTCGGCGTAGCCGCCCTTGGTGAAGGCGCGCGCCAGGTTGAGCGTCACCGCGGAGGAGTGGTACGCCTTGAGCAGCCGCCACGGGTCGGGTCTGCGCGCCTCGGGGGTGAAGTCGAACCCGTTGACCATGTCGCCCCGGTAGGCCGGCAGCTCGACGCCGCCCCGGGTCTCGGTGCCCTTGGAACGCGGCTTGGCGAACTGGCCGGCCACCCGGCCGATCTTCACCACCGGCACCCGGCCCGCGTACGTCAGCACGATGGCCATCTGCAGCAACGTCTTCAACTTTTGGCGCACGTTGTCGGCCGTCGCGCCGGCGAAGGTCTCGGCGCAGTCACCGCCCTGCAAGACGAACGCCTCGCCGCGGGCGACCGCGGCCATCTGCTCCTTGAGCTGGTCGCACTCGCCGGCGAAGACCAGCGGGGGCAGGCCGCCGAGCTCGGCGACAACCTTGTCGAGCTCGCCGCGGTCCGGCCAGTCGGGCTGCTGCGCCGCGGGGAGGGCTCGCCAGGAATCGAGATCCACTAGATTGCTGCTCACGAGATACGAGGGTATTCCACTGGCTCGGCCCCACCGACCCCCTTGTCCACGTTGTGAGAATGCGGTTATCCGCAGACGAACCCAGGGGCAGTCAAAGTTCCTTTACGGAGACGTGCTCGGGCCGTACGCCGTGGCCGTCTCATGCGAAATGAGCAAGGCTCACGGCCATCCGGCGTGCCCGAGCCACCGAAGTACATGCAGTGAGCCGCCTCTCACACACAGGGAGTGGAAATGAAGGACGAACTCCACACCCTCTCTGGCGCCTACGCCGTGCACGCACTGCCGTACGCCGAGTGGGTGCAGTTCGAGAAACACCTGCATGCGTGCGTCACGTGCGCGGACGAGGTGCGGCGCCTGCGGGAGACGGCCGCGAGGCTGGCCGAGACGGTGGCCGAACGGCCGCCCGCCAGGCTGCGGGCACGTCTCCTGGACGCCGCCTCCCGATCCAGGGGCTTCGAGGACCCGCCGCACCAGCAGGCGCCCGACGACGGCCCGACCGTCTGGAGACCCCCCGCACCACCCGCGCCGGGGGACACGCGGCAATCGGCGACGCTCAGCCTGCCGCCGGAGGGGAACGCCTACCGGATGGAGCCGTCCATCCCCGTGACGGCCGACGGCGCGCGGGTGGTGCCGCTGCGGCGGCGCCGCACCAGGACGATGGCGGTGCTGACCGCGATCTCCGCCGCGGCGGCCGTCGCGCTCGGCGTGGTCGCCTTCGACGCCCGCCGCGACCTCGGCGACCTGATCAGCAAGAACGAGGAGATGGTCGCGGTGCTGGCCGCCCCCGACGCCGAGACCATGCGCGAGTCCGTCACCACCGGCGGCATGGTCACCGCCGTGATCTCGCGCGACATGGGCCGCATGGTGTTCACCTCGTCAGGGCTGGCCGAACTGCCCGACACCAAGGGGTACGAGGTGTGGCTGATGGGCCCCGGCGGCCCGCGCCCCGCGGGCCTGCTCGACCCGCGGCAGGACGGCGTCAGCCATCCCATGGTGCTGTCGCCGCTGGCCCGCGACGAACACATGGCGCTCACCGTCGAGCCCGCCAGCGGCTCTGAGCAGCCCACTACACAACCCATCATGCTCGCCGAATTGCCCGAGGCGTGATCGAACAGGGATGGACCGGGCGGCCAGGCCGGTCAGATACTCGATCATGCGTATCTTCGCCGCCGTGACACTGGCCGCCGCCCTGTTATGCGTGTCCCCAGCGGCACCCGCCTCCGCAGCCGAACCCGGCGCGGCGACGGTCGTGCCCGTCCAGGTGACGGGCGCGCCGGACAGGAGATTCAATCTGATCATCCTCGGTGACGGGTACACCGAGGCCGAGCAGGTCAAGTTCCGCGCGGACGCCGACCGGCATCTCAACGTGATGTGGTCGATCGAGCCGTTCAAGTCCTACCGGAACTACATCAACGTCTACCGCGTGGACATCGTCTCCGGCGAGTCGGGCATCAGCTGCGACCCCGGCCTCGACGCGCCGCGCCGTACGACGCCGCTCAGCATGGGCTTCTGGGGCCGCTGCAACCCCGCCAGCGTCCAGCGCCTCATCACCATGGACAACGCCGCCGCCACCCGCTACGCCGACCTGGTCACCGGCACCGCCTCCGGCAACCGGCAGATCCTCGCCCTCGGCAACAGCGGCACCTACGGCGGCGCCGGCGGCTCGTACGCCACCGCCTCCGGCAGCAACAGCATGTCCGCGCTAATCAGCCCGCACGAGCTGGGCCACTCCCTGGGCGGGCTCCAGGACGAGTACGACTACTACCAGCGCGGCGTGCCCGGCGGCGCGTACACCGGCGCGGAGCCGTCCAGCGCCCACCACACGCTGCTCACCGAGCAGCAACTGCTCGACCAGCGCAGGAAGTGGTGGCGCTGGCTCGGCGAGCCCAGCGAGTCGGGCGGCCCGATCGGCCGCTACGAGGGCGGCCTGTACTACACGACCGGCGTGTGGCGGCCCAGCGCCCACTCCATGATGAAGACCCTCGGCTACTACTTCGACCAGGTCAGCCGCGAGGTCATGACGCAGCGCATCACCGCCAAGACCATGCTGATCCAGGACGCCACGCCCGCCGGCGCGCCCGTCGGCGCCGACCGGGTGCTCTGGGTCGAGCCGATGCGCCCCGTCAGCCACTCCCTGCGGACCGCCTGGACCGTGGACGGAGAGGAGCTGCCCGGCGACCGCGACTCGCTCGACCTGCGCACCCTCGGCCTCGCCCCCGGCACCCACACGGTCACCGCGACCGTCTCCGACCCGACCGAATTCGTCCGGGACCCGGCCATCAGGACCGCCATGACCAGGACCCGCACCTGGACCGTGGACACTGCGATCACCACCCCGCCGGACGGCGTCGAGCCCGCGTTCGTCTCCTCCACCCCCACCGACCGGCCGCTCGGCCGCGAGGACGTCGTCTACGTCGAGACCACCCACCCGGCGGCCACCGTCCCCGAGGTCACCTGGACCCTCAACGGCCGCACCTACCAGGGCACCGACCTCGACCTCGGGACGCTCGACGCGAAGGCCGGCACGCTCACCGCCACCCTGGGCGGGCGCACCCTCACCTGGACGGTCGACACCGAGGGGCCGGGCACGGCGTACGAGCTGTCACGGCCGCTGGCCAGATCCGGCGACACCTACGTCTACAACGGCTCCTTCACCATGCGGCTCACCGGCGGCGACGACCGCGACGGCCACGTCGTCTCGGAGTCGCGGGTGGACGGCGACGGCTGGTTCAACTACTTCGGCTGGCCCACCTCCTCGGAGCTGCCCTGGACGTTCTCCGAGCAGGGCACGGTGATCGACTCCCTCGTGTACGGCAGGCTGCCGCGCGGCAGGCACGTCATCGAGTACCGCTCGATCGACGCCGCCGGCAATCACGGCGCGGCGAAGCACTTCACCGTCACCACCATCGCCCCGCCGCCCGCCTGCACCAGGACCGTCACGGGCGCCCACCGCGGCCCGCTCACCGTCTCCGACGGCGTCACCTGCCTGGACGACGCTCAGGTCACGGGGGTCGTCACGGTCAGGCCCGGCGCGTCGCTGGTCGTCAACGGCGGCCGGATCACCGGCGCGCTCAACGCCGTGCGGCCCGCCCAGGTGCACCTGCTCGGCGCCCGCGTGGACGGCGCGCTCGCCGTGAGCGGCGCCGCCGCCCTGACCGTCGTGGGCGCGGACGTGCGCGGCGCCGCGCTGCTCAGCGGCAACACGGCGCCGATCCTGTCCGGCAGCACGATCAAGGGCGCGCTCGTCTGCACGGGCGGCAAGCCCGCCGACCTCGACGTGCCCAACACCGTCAAGGGCGGCAGCCGGTGCGGCGACCTACCCGGCGGCCGGTCCGCCGAACGGCCGTACGAGGCGGTCCAGCACGTCCGTCAGTGACGCCGTGGCGAGATCGCGGACCCTGGCGTACTCGTCCGGCGGGTACTGCCGGGGTCCGTTCTCGATCAGCAGGATCAGGTACAGGTAGGCGCGGTAGAGGTCGAGCCTCGTCCGCGCCGCCGCCGTCAGCTCCAGCGGGGCCACCTCGCGGTAGCCCGCCAGCAGCGGATCGTCCTCCGCCAGCTCCCCGAAGATCGTCGGCGTGACGAACTCGGCCAGCGGGTCGCCCCAGAAGGCCCGCTCGTGGTCGATGATCGCCTGGATCCGCGGCGTCCCGCTCAGATCGAGGAAGACGTTGCCCGCCCACACGTCGAAGTGCACCAGCCGCGGCGACGTCACCTCGTCCAGCGCGGGCGCCGCGGCCCCGAACACCGCCTGCAGCTCCGCGGCGGGCAGCGGCAGCGGCGCCGGATACCGCTCGGTGTCGCCCAGCAGCGCCGCCGTCATCGCCAGGAACGCCTCCCGCCAGGTGGCGCCCGTGATGCCCGCGTGCGGGTAGCCGAACACCTCGCCCGTCACCGCGTTGAACCTGGCCAGATGGCCGCCCAGCTCCCTGCGCAGCTCCGCGTGGTTGTCCGGCTTGACGTCGTTCCACGAGACGCCGTCGAGCGCGGCCAGCAGCAGGTAGTCGCCGCCCAGCACGGGGTCGTCGTAGCCCGCCCGCAGCAGCCCCGCCACGGGCACGCCCGCCGCGGCGGCCAGGCCGATCGCGGCGGCCTCCATGCGCAGCAGGTTGCGCTCGTAGCTGAGCTGCTCCAGGTCGGGCGGGGGAGACAGCTTGAGCACCGCCTCGCGCCCGTCGTCCAGCTTCAGGCGCCAGACGGCGTTGGCGTAGCCGTCGGTCAGCTCCGTGGCGGCCGTGACGCCCGTGCCGACCGCGCGGCGCACCAGCGCGTCCAGCTCCGCGTCGGATAACCGGCGCTTGGTCCTGCTGTCCACGTCACCCCTCTCAGGCGGATTCCCTGCGCACCAGATGCGTGTCGAGGATGACGACCGGCTGGCGCAGCTCCTCGCCGTTGATCCTGGCCACCAGCAACTGCGCCATCTGCCGGCCCATGGCCTCGGTCGGCTGGTGCACGGTGGTCAGCGGCGGATCGGCGTGCAGCGCCGCCTTGGAGTCGTCGAACCCGATCACCGCCACGTCGCCGGGCACCGCCCGGCCCGCGGCCTTGAGCACGCGCATCGCGCCCAGGGCCATCGGGTCGGACGCGGCGAACACGGCGTCGAGGCCGGGATGCGCCCGCAGCAGCTCCTGCATCGCGGTCGCCCCGCTGTGCTCGGAGAAGTCGCCGTAGGCCACCAGCTCCGGCAGGCCCGACGGCAGCAGCGCGTCGCGGTAGCCCGACAGACGGTCAACGCCCACGCCCATGTCCTGGGAGCCGGCGATCGCGGCGATCGCCCTGCGGCCCAGCCCCAGCAGGTGCTTGACCGCCTGCCGGGCCCCGGCCCTGTTGTCCATGTCCACGTAGCTGTAGGGGTCGAGGCCGACGGGACGGCCGCCCAGCACGGTCGGCACGCCCATCGCCTCCAGCCTGCCGGGCAGCGGGTCGGCGCCGTGCAGCGACAGCAGCAGCACGCCGTCGACGTGCTGGCCCGTCAGGTAGTGCTCCAGCCGCGCGTGCTCCTCCGGGGTGCGCGCCATCGCCAGGATGAGCTGCAACCCCGTCTCGGCCAGCGCCGAGCCGATGCCGCGGATGGTGCCCGCGAAGTACGGCTCGTCGAAGACCCGGAACTGGGACTCGGACACCACCAGGGCCACAGTGTCCGTGCGGCGCGTGACCAGAGCACGCGCCGCACGGTTGGGCACATAGCCCAGCTCGCGGATGGCCAGCTCAACGGCCTCGCGGGCCTTCGCGCTGACGTTCGGCGAGCCATTGATGACTCTAGACACCGTGCCCCGGCCTACCCCGGCCCGAGCCGCGACTGCCTCAAGAGTCGGTCGGTTCATGGCGCCTATTCTGCCGGATGATCTCCGCGTACCAGAGCGCGCTGTCCTTGACCAGCCGCTCCTGGGTCTCGAAGTCCACGCGAACCAGGCCGAACCGCTTGCCGTAGCCCCACGCCCACTCGAAGTTGTCCATCAACGACCAGGCGAAATACCCCTCCAGGGGCACGCCCGCGTCGATGGCCTGCTTGCAGGCGCCCAGGTGCGCCTCCACGTACGCCAGCCGCTCCCTGTCGTGGATGCGGCCCTCGTCCAGCACGTCCTCGAAGGCCGCGCCGTTCTCCGAGACGACCATCGGGATCGGCGGGTACTCCCGCGCCACCCTGGTGAGGATCTCCACCAGGCCGCCCTCGTCGATCTCCCAGCCCATCGCGGTGACCGGCCGGCCGCCGTTGACGAACGACACGTGCTCGCTGCCCACCCACGGCGAACCCGAGTCCGTGGGGGCCGCCGCCGCCGACTGCGCGCCTCCCGGTGCTCCCGAGACCGTGAAGCGGCTGTAGTAGTTGACGAGCAGCACGTCGATGGGCGCGTTGATGGTCTTCATGTCGCCGGGCTCGATGAAGTCCTTGTCGAACGGCAGGTCCGCCAGCACGTCCTCCGGGTAGCGGCCCAGCATCAGGGCGTCCAGGAAGAAGCGGTTCTGCAGGCCGTCGATGCGGCGGGCGGCGTCCAGGTCGCGCTCGCTGTCGGTCTCCGGGGTGATGGCGTACAGGTTCACGCAGCCGCCGACCCTGCGCGCGTCCATCGCCTGCACGGCCAGGCCGTGAGCCAGGTTGAGGTGGTGCGCGCCCCTGATCGCGTTCTCCGGCTCCCGCCTGCCGGGGGCGTGCTCGCCCGAGGCGTAACCGAGGAACGCGGCGCACCATGGCTCGTTGACCGTGCTGAAGGTGTGGACGTAGTCCTTGAGCGCGTCGTGCACCGCCGCCGCGTACTCCGCGAAGCGGTAGGCCGTGTCGCGGTTGGGCCAGCCGCCCTTGTCCTCCAGCTCCTGGGGCAGGTCCCAGTGGTAGAGGGTCAGCCACGGGTCGATGGCGTGCTGGCGCAGCTCGTCGCAGAGCCGCTTGTAGAAGTCCAGGCCCTTGGGGTTGATCGCGCCGGAACCCGCCGGCTGGATGCGCGGCCACGACACGGAGAACCGGTAGGCCGACAGGCCCAGGTCCGCCATGACGGCGACGTCCTCGCGGTAGCGGTGGTAGTGGTCGATGGCCACGTCCGCGTTGTGCCCGTTGAGCACCCGGCCCGGCGTCTTGGTGAAGGTGTCCCAGATGGACGCGCCGCGCCCGTCCTCGGCGACGGCCCCTTCGATCTGGTACGCCGACGTCGCGGCCCCCCACGCGAAGCCCGCGGGGAAGCGCAGCCCGGTACGCGTCTGTTCTTCTTGAGTCGTCACGCCTTGACCGCACCTTCCATGAGTCCGCCGACGATCTGACGGCCGAAGAGGACGAAAACCAGCACCAGCGGGATGATGGACAACGCCGTACCCGCGAAGATCAACGAGTACTCCGTGGAGAACCTCGCGTTGAGGCCGTTGATCGCGATCTGCACGGTCGGGTTCTCCTGGTTGAGCACGATCAGCGGCCACATGTAGTCGTTCCACATGAGCATGAACGTGTTGATGCCGAGCACGGCCATGCCGGGCCGCACGGCGGGCAGCACGACGTTCCACCAGATGCGCAGCGTGGCGGCGCCGTCCACCCGGGCGGCCTCGACCAGCTCCATCGGCACGGACTGCCGCGTGTACTGCGTCATGAGGAACACGCCGAACCCGTTGAGCAGGTACGGCAGGATGACCGCCTTGAGGGTGTTGGTCCACTCCAGGCTCACCATCAGCCGGTAGAGCGGCACCACGCCCATCTGCTGCAGCGGCACCGCCATCGTCAGCAGCACCAGCAGCAGCAGCGCGTTGCGGCCCTTGAAGTTCAGGTTCGCGAACGCGAAGCCGGCCAGCGTCGAGATGAGGATGACCGAGACGGTGACGACGGTCGCCACGATGAACGAGTTCGTCAGGCCCAGCAGGAACTGCGCCTCCGGATGGGTCAGGACCCGCACGATGTTGTCGCCCAGGTTCCCGCCGGGCAGGAACTTCGGCGGCGAGGCCACCGCGTCGGCGTTCGTCCGCGAGGCGATGACCAGCATCCAGTACAGCGGGAACGCCGAGACGAAGATCGCCAGCCCCAGCATGACCCTGGTCAGGACGGTAGGTTTCCAGACGGTCATCGCGTGCCCCCGATCCTGCGCACGAACAGGAAGTTGATCGCTGCTCCGACGAGGATCAGCAGGAACAGCAGCCAGGCGGCCGCGGAGGCGTAGCCGTAGTCGAACTCCCGGAAGGCCTCCTTGTAGACGAACATGGCCACCGTCTGGAACTGGCCCTGCGAGCCGCCGTCGGGGTTGCCGTTGTAGAACGTCATCGGCTCCGAGAACAGCGTCAGGCCGCCGATCGTGGAGTTGAGCACCACGAAGATCATGGTCGGGCGCAGCATCGGCAGCGTGATCTGCCAGAACTGCCTGCGCCGCGAGGCGCCGTCGATCGAGGCGGCCTCGTACAGGTCCTTCGGGATCGTCTGCATGCCGGCCAGGAAGATGATCGCGTTGTAGCCGGTCCAGCGCCAGTCGACCATGGTGGCGATCGCGATCCACGACGGGATGCGCTCGGCCCGCCAGTTCGTGTTGTCCACCCCGAACAGGCCCAGGACGTAGTTGACCAGGCCCCAGTCGCGGGCGAAGAGCTGCGTGAAGACCACCGCGACCGCGACCACCGAGGTGACCAGCGGCAGCAGCACGCTCATCCGGATCGGCAGGCGGAACCTCATGTGCTTGTTCAGCGCGTTGGCCAGGAACAGCGCCAGCAGCATCTGGGGGACGGTGGCGATGAGGAACATGCTCACCGTGTTCACCGTGGCGCGCCAGAAGTCGTCGTCGGCGAGCAGCGCGGTGTAGTTGCCCAGCCCGGCCCACTCCGTGGTCCCGGTCAGGTCGTAGTCGTAGAGCGAGTAGTAGAGCGTGAAGGCCAGCGGGAAGAGCCCGAAGGCGGCGAACAGGATGAAGTAGGGAGACACCAGGAAGTACGGCATCGCCTTGACGTCCAGTCTGGAACGCCAGCGGCGGCCGGGCGGACGTTCACGGCGATGGGTGTTCCGTGACGCCCGCGGAAGGGTGTCGAGGCTCATAACAGACCTTTCGGCGGCAACATGCCCGGCCCGCGGCTGGCGGGCCGGGCGGGAGGACTAGCCCGCGGCCTTCACCGCGTCGTCGACCAGCTGCTGCCAGGCCTTGTCGTAGGGGACGGAGCCGTCGTCCATGCCCTGGATGACCGACTCGACCGCGTTCTTGACCTGCGCGTGCTTCACACCCAGGAAGACCGGCTGGAGGCTCGCCGCCGACTTGGCGAAGATCTCACCGATGGGGGCGTCGTTGAAGAACTCGTTCTTCGCGCCCTGCACCGCCGGGTCCTGCTGCGACTTGGTGTTGCTCGGCATGTTGCCGAAGTCGGTGAAGATGCTCGCCTCGGTCTGCGCCTGCGTCAGGTAGTCGGCCACCATGGCCGCTTCCTTCGGGTGCTTCGACTGCTTGGGCACGGCCAGCCAGGAGCCGCCCCAGTTGCCGCCGCCGCCGGGCACTGCGGCCACGTCCCACTTGCCCTTGCCGTCGTCGCCGGCGTTGCCGCTGACCACGCCGAGCATCCAGGACGGGCAGCCGACCGTGGCGAACGAGCCCTTCTGGGTGCCCGTCGCCCATTCGTCGGTGAAGTTGCGCAGCTTGGCGGTCATGCCCTGCTGGCTCATCTTCATCGCGAAGTCGAAGGCCGTCTTCACCGCCGGGTTCTTGTCGACGATGAGGTTGTTGCTGGTGTCGAAGTAGCTGACGTTGCCGTTCTTGGCCGCCTCCTGGTAGAGGACGACCTGGTACAGCGTGTTGGTGCCGTCGGCGAACTTGGTGTCCTTGACCTTCGACTGGAACTTCTTGCCGACGGTCATGAACTCGTCCCAGGTCGGCCACAGGGCGCTGACCTCGTCGCGGCTGCTGGGCAGACCGGCCTTCTCGAACAGGTCCTTGCGGTAGCACAGGCTCATGCCGCCGATGTCGGTGCCCAGGGCGAACACCTTGCCGTCGGCGGCCACGCCGTTCTCCCACTTCCACGCGGGGAAGTCGGCCTTGCGCGACTCCAGGCCGTACTCCTTCAGGTCGGCCCACCACTCGGAACGTGCCTTGGCCAGACCCATGCCGCCCTCGTCGATGCCGACGACGTCGCCCGCGCCTGAGCCCGAGGTCAGCCACTGGATCATCTGCGGCCAGTACTGCTGCTCGAACTGGTCGGTCAGGTTCTCGTGCTTGATCTGGATGTCCTTGTGCTCCGCGTTCCACTTGGCGACGGCGTTCTTGTAGCCGAAGTTCTCGCCGCCGCCGAACGTCTGGACCCGGATCGTGACCGGCTGGGCGGCCGCCGACGAGGCTGGAGCGCTGGACTCCGGAGTGCTGCCGGAACCGCAGGCTGTGACGGTAAGCGCCACCGCGGCCAAGGCCGAAGCCGCGGCGAGACCGCCGCGACGCTTGCTGATCATCATGGTGGACCCCTTCTCGGGTGAATGTTGGGGGAGTGCACCGCGGCACGCGCTCCGCCGCGGTGGGAGTCTTTGGGAGCGCTCCCACAAAGGGTGCACTCAGCGGGTGTGCACGTCAATCCCGCGAAACGTAACCGTTACCAATGGTGCAGTTTGGACACCAGAAACTGCTTTTATCGGCATAAAGGCCCCAAAGAGCCGATTGGGAGCGCTCCCACCTCAACAGGCATGTTTCGTGTCACATCAAGGGCATGTCACCCGGACCACCGCCCCTTTCCGCCGGTCACGGGGCTCAGTCACCGCCTTTTTGGGGCTACCGTAGGCGCGGTGGACGTCTGCATCTCGTGGTTCGGCGGCACCCGCGCGCCCCGGGACGAGCTCGAGGACACCGTCGAGGAACTGCTCGGCGGCGAGGGGGAGGTGACCGGCTCGGGAAGCGGTCGAGTCGGATGAGCGGTGCCTGCTGCGGGAGTTGCTGCCCGGATACGCGCCGCCTCCCGCGGAGTTGCAGGCGGCGGCCGAGGGCATCGGCGGCGGCCTGAACCGCGCGCTCGCCGCGGCCGGCCATCCGTCGTTGCGGTGTGCCCTGTCCCTGGTGGACGGGACCACGGTCGTCACCCACCTCGTCGGCAGACTCGACACGGAGGAGGCGCGCGGGCGTGTCGGGAGCTGGGCGGCCGGTGATGCCGCCTTCATGATCACAGCGCCGCTCAAGCTCGTCGGCGCCACGGCCTGGGAAGCCCACTACAACGGCGCGCCGATCGTCCGGCTGCCCGTGATCTGAGCCTCCTTACGGCTGCCCGCGCCTCCTTACGGTGGCCCGCGACCTGAGCCTCATCCCTCCCGGCAGGCGGCGGCCCGTTCCTCCAGCAGCGCGCGCTCGCGGGCGTTGCGCGTCATCCCCGCCGCCCGCTCGAACTCCACCCGCGCCTCCTCCACCCTCCCGAGCTTGAACAGCAGATCCCCCCGCACACTCGGCAGCAGGTGATACCCCTTCAACGACGGCTCGTCCACGATCTGATCCAGCAACCCCAGCCCCGCCGCCGGCCCGTAAGCCATCGACAGGGCCACGGCCCGGTTGAGCTCCACGACAGGCGACCGCGCCATCCGCGCCAGCTCCTCGTACAGCCCGGCGATCCGCGCCCAGTCCGTCTCCTCCGCGGTCACGGCGCGCGCGTGACAGGCGGCGATGGCGGCCTGCAGCGTGTACGGCCCCGCCGCCCCCGACAACCCCTCGGCCCGTTCGAGCGCGGCCAGCCCCCGCCCGATGAGCAGGCGATCCCACCGGGCACGGTTCTGCTCCAGCAGCAGGACCGGCTCGCCGGACGGCCCCACCCGCGCGGCCGAACGCGAAGCCTGGATCTCCATCAGCGCCACCAGGCCGTGCACCTCGGGCTCCTTCGGCATCAGCCCGGCCAGCACCCGGCCCAGCCGCAACGCGTCCTCACACAACCCCGGACGCATCCAGTCGTCACCCGCCGTAGCCGAGTACCCCTCGTTGAAGATCAGATAGATGACCTCCAGCACCGACGACAACCGCCCGGCCAGCTCCGCCCCCTGCGGCACCTCGAACGGCACCCGCTTGTCGGCCAGCGTGCGCTTGGCCCGCACGATGCGCTGCGCCACCGTGGACTCCGGCACCAGGAACGCCCGCGCGATCTCGTCCGTGGTCAGGCCGCCCAGCACGCGCAGCGTCAGCGCCACCCTGGCCTCCATCGACAGCGCCGGATGGCAGGCCGTGAACACCAGCCGCAGCAGGTCGTCCTCGATCTCGTCGACCTCCGGCAGCTCCTCCTCCAGGTCGAGGCGGTGGCCCAGCTCGATGAGGTTGCGCTGGAGGCGTTCGTTCCTGCGGATCAGGTCGATGGCGCGGCGCTTGGAGACCGTCATCAGCCACGCGCCGGGGTTGCGCGGCACGCCCGACTCGGGCCACTGCTCCAGGGCGGCCACCAGCGCGTCCTGCGCCAGCTCCTCGGCCAGGCCGACGTCGCGCACCAGGCCCGCCAGGCCGGCGATCAGGCGGGGCGCCTCGATGCGCCATACGGCGTCTATGGCGCGGTGGGTGTCTGAAGCCGTCACCGGCCCATGAGATCAGCCCCGCCCCCACCCCCGCAACCACCCCACCCACCCGGCCGGCCCGCGCGTCCGCTGCGCTTGGCCGCCCCGCCCGTGCGCCCGGCCCGGCCCCGCGCTGCCCCGCCCCGCGCTGCCCCGGCCCGCTCGTGCGCCCGGCCCGCCCGCGTGCCCGGCCCGCGCGCGTCCGCCCCACTCAGCACACGCGCGCGTCCGGCCCGCCTGGCCTGCGCGATCAGGCGTTGGGTTCGTTCCCGCGGAGCCGTTGGCGCAGCGCCTCCTCGTGTGCCCGCTCCTCCGAAGGCAACGACTCGTCCGGCACGTCACTCGCGTCAAAAACCCGGTAAACCTGCAGCCCCACCCCCTCCTCCCCCTGCGGCACAGGCACCCGCAGCGCCCACTCGACGGCCTCCTCCCGGGACTTGACCTGAATGATCCAGAACCCCGCGATGAGCTCCTTCGCCTCGGTGAACGGCCCGTCGAGCACGGTCGCCCGCCCCCCGCTGTAAGCGATCTGCACCCCCTGCGAGCTGGGATACAGCCCCTCGGCCGCCAGCAGCACCCCCGCCTTGGTCAGCGACTCGTTGTAGGCGTGCATGTTGTCGACCAGTTCCTGGCTGGGCAGCCCCCCGGCCTCGGTCTCGGCGCTCGCCTTGCCCACGATCATGAACTTCATCGTCGTCTCCTTCGAGGGTTCGTCCCGTCTCACCGACGCGTCGAACGGCTGCGGCGCGGATCGACACGGCCGAGAGACATTCTCCGCCGCACAAGTGACCGATCAGGCTCGCGGACGTGAGCCCGTCCGGTCACCGAGCCCGCGTGGACGGTCCGACTTGTGAACCGCGAGGGTCAGGTTGCGCCCGCGTCGTTGATCGCGCTCCCGGCGCGCGCGGTACTGACGGGGAGGCTCTCACGCCCTCGCAGAGAGCCGTCCCCTCGGTGAAAGGAGCGCATGGTGGGTTCCCATGCGGTGGCCGACCTGTCCACGGTCGGCTTGGCGGGAATCGCGCTCGCCGTGGTGCTCATCAGGATCAGACGCCGCGGCATCGGCCTGCGGCTGCTCCTGGGAGCGCTGGCCGCGGCGTGGCTGGTCGCGGTGGGCGGAGGGATGTGGAGCTTCAGCGCGGCGCTGGCCGAGCGGCTCCCGTCCGGCGCGGCGAGCCAGGCGGCGGCCGACCCGTGCTCGTCGGGCGCGCCCGTCAGGACGTTCGACGTGTCCCTGATCAACATCCCGCTGTTCCTCAACCGCTTCGGCGACGTCGTCCCCGAGGGGCGCATGTACGTCCTGGACGAGAACGTCGCCACGGTGCGGTCCACGTTCAAGCGGGCGGCCGACCCGTTCGCGCAGCGTGACCTTGTCGAGCCGCTCACCCTGCGGGTCAACAAGGGCGACTGCGTGGCCGTCAAGTTCACCAACCGGCTGCACGAGCCCGCCCCGGACCTGGAGTTCGACGCCGGCGAGTCGGTGTTCACGCTGCCGGGGGAGACGCTGGTCGGCACGCCCGGCGCGGTCACGACGGCCAAGCGGCAGTTCGCGCCCGCCAAGTCGGCGCGCGAGGTGCGGTTCGACACCTCGAAGGCGCCGCACGCCTCGATGCACTTCGACGGCCTGACCTACGACGTGACCTCCTCGGACGGCACGGCGGTCGGCAACAACCCCGCCTCCACGGCCGCGCCGGGCGCGTCGGTGTCGTACCGGCTGTTCGCCGGGGTGGAGGGCGAGTTCCAGTTCAAGGACGGCGCCGACATGAGCTCGCACCAGACCGGCGCGGGCAACTTCATCGGCTCCCACGCCTTCGGCGCGTTCGGCGCGATCATGGTGGAGCCGCAGGGCGCGTCCTGGGTCGACTCCTCGACGGGGCAGCCGATCAAGTCCGGCACCCGCGCCGTCATCCAGATCCCGAACGGCAAGGACTTCCGCGAGCAGGTCGTGTTCATGCACGACGAGGTCGAGGCGCAGCCCGGCATCCTGACGCGGCTCTGCCGCGACGGGGAAGAGGGCGAGGAGGCGGACGACGGAAGCTGCGTCGAGCCGACCTCGGCGGAGCTGACCAAGCTGAAGGCCGGCACGCTGCCTGACCTGTCGGGCGGGGACGCCGACGCGCTCGTGCAGGGCGAGGTGCCGGTGAAGCTGGAGTGGTTCGCGTTCAACTATCGGGCCGAGCCGGGCTTCAACCGGGAGGAGGTCGGCTGTCCGGCCGCCACGCGGGCCGCGCAGGGGTTCAACGCCGCCGAGTGCATCGGCGAGGAGACGAGCCTGTCGTCCTGGCCGTTCGGCGACCCGGGCGGCGGCGACCTGGTCTTCCCGAGCTACCGGGGCGAGCCGACGCAGTTCAGGCTGATCCATCCCGCCGAGTTCGAGACGCACACCTTCCACCAGCACGTCAACCGCTGGCCGTTCGACCCCAAGGACGAGGGCGGCCTCGACGAGGTCAGCAAGGCCACCCACCACATCGCCGTCACCAACGCGCTGGACGTGCAGGCGGTCAGCCCCGGCTCGCACTACTCCCTGATCATGGAGGGCGGCGCGGGCAGCGCCCACGACGACAAGCCGGCGACGTTCGGCGACATCATCTTCCACTGCCACCTGTATCCGCACTTCGCCAACGGCATGTGGGGGCTGAACCGCACGTTCGACAGATTAGAGGACGGCACCCGCCGCAACCCCGACACCACGCAGATCCCCAGGCTGATCCCGCTCGCCGACCATGCGGCCCCGCCGGCGCCCACGGCGGACGAGCCGGGGTTCCCGCACTTCATCCCGGGCAAGTTCGGCTTCAAGGGGCCGAAGGCGCCGCTGTCGGTCGCCGAACGCAAGACCGGGGCCGCGTTCCCGCCGACCGCGGCGGAGATCCGGGCGGCCGACGACCGCGGTCAGGTGCCCGGCGGGTTCTTCCAGGACCCGTGCCCGGCCGCGCGGTCGGACGGCAAGCCGATCCCCGTCAAGACGTTCTACGTCTCGGCCATCGAGCTCAAACAGACCTACAACCCCGAACTCGCCTGGAACAATCCGCAGAGCCGCGTCTACGTCGGCGGCACCACCTCCGCCGAACGCGACGCCAAGGTCACCAAGGTCAGGAACGGCGAGAAACCTGAGCCGTTCTCCCCGCTGCTCAACGTAGGCGACTGCGTCGTCTACCACCTGCGCAACGACCTGCCCGCCGAGTTCGGCGGCACGGTCTTCGACCGGCGGCAGATCACCAACGAGGTGGGCATCCACCAGCACATGGTGCAGTTCGACGTGCTGTCGTCGGACGGCGCGGCCAACGGCTGGAACTACGACCAGGGCGCCGACGCCGCCGCCCCGAACAAGGAGTACACCTACCGCGACTTCGTGCACGCCGACACGGCGACGAACTCGTTCCACGACCACTTCTTCCCGAACGTGCACCAGGACAACGGCCTGTTCGGCGGGGCCACCATCCATCCGCCCGGCTGCACGTTCCATGATCCGACCACTGAGGCGGTCGTGCACATCGGCACCATCGTGGACGTGCGCTGCGCTCCCGGCGCCACCGACTACCACGGCAGGGTCGCGGACGGTCAGGACTACCGCAACGTGTCGCTGTTCATCGAGGACCGCGTCCCCATGTTCAAGCCCGCGGACGCGAGCGACCCGGGCGACGACCGGTTCGTCACCCCGGAGGGGGTGCCCATCTTCCCGGCCAAGTTCCCCTCCGGCTCCGACGACCAGGGCGTGATGGGGATCAACTACCGGCTCGAACCGTTCGAGGGACGCCGCCAGTCGGACATGGCGAATGTGTTCGACTCCGGGGTGCACGGCAACCCGTACACGCCGATCCCCAGGGCGTTCGAAGGGGACCTGATCAAGTGGCGGCTGTTCCAGCTCAGCCAGGAGGAGTCACACGGGTTCAACCTGGACAGGTTCCGCTGGAAACAGGAGCCGCGCGACCCGGAATCGCCTCGGGTGCAGGCGCAGCACATCGGCATGCTGGAGTACTTCGACGTGCACGCCGACATGGGGTACGAGATCGCCACCCCGGGAGACACCGGCCATTACCGCTCCTATCTCTACAACTACGGCGGCGCGGACGACTGGTTCCTCGGGACCTGGGGCACTCTCATCGTCTACGGCTGCCGGGAGGGGTTCGAGCCGCCCACCGGCCGGCTGGCCTGGCTGCCGGACAACATGCCGGACACGATCTGTGCCGGGCCGCAACCGGCGGCGCCGGCGCAGAGCCCGCCCAAGGAAGCGGCCAAGCTGCCGATCCCCGGTCGCAACAACCCGTGCCCGCACGACGAGGACGAGACGATCACAGCGCCGATCAAACGGTTCACGATCGCGGCCTTCAACAAGGACATCACCTACAACAAGGCGGGTGACCACGATCCACACGGGGCGATGTACGCGCTGGAGGAGGACGTGGCGGCGATCAAGGCCGGCACGAAGAAGGCGGAGCCGCTGGTCATCCGGGCCAACGCCGGCGACTGCGTCGAGGTGACGCTGAAGAACCAGCTCGACCCGGCCAAGATGCAACCCCACTGCTTCGAGGGGACGGAGCCAGGCCAGCTCGGCTTCCGCGACCCATCGCAGGGCGGGTTCGCGCTGCCCGGATGCCTCGACCAGCCGCCGGGCAACGAGCACAACGTGCCCGGGTTCAAGCCGCTCCCGGTAAGCTCCCGCGTCGGGCTGCGACCAGCCATGGTGGACAGTCACGTCGAAGGCGCGGGCTCCAACGTCGGGTACAACTTCCCGGACAGCACGGTCGGCCCCGGCCAGTCGATCCTCTACCGGTGGTACGCGCCCGAGGAGGACGGCGCGACCGGCCTCGGCGTGCTCCAGGACTACGCCGACCCGCTGAACCACGGCCACCACGGCCTCTTCGGCGGCCTGGTGATCGAGCCGAAGGGCTCGACGTACAAGGACCCGAGAACCGGCGCCGACCTCAAGAGCGGCGTGGACGCCGTGATCGTGGACCCGAACGGGAAGGACTTCCGCGAGCACGTCATCCTGATGAACAGCGACCTGTCGCTGTTCCGCAAGGACACCAACGGCAACACCGCCGACGACCTGCCGGTGCCCGACAACCTGGACCTGGCGCTCACCCCGAGCCGCGAGGCCGACGACCCCGAGGACCAGGGCGAGTTCGCGATCAACTACAGCAACGAGCCGTGGAGCCACCGGTACGCCGTCAACCAGGACCTGGCGAAGATCTTCTCCAGCACGGTGCACGGCGACCCGGCGACGCCGCTGTTCCGCGCCTACCCCAAGGATCCGGTACGGCTGCGCGTCGCCCAGGTGGTCGGCGACCCGCGCTCGACGGGCTTCGCCCTGCACGGGCACACCTGGCGGCGCGCCCCCGACGATCCGCAGTCGCAGATCGCCGCCTTCCAGGGCCAGTTCAACCCGGGGGTCGCCTACAACATCCACCTCGACCCCGCCGTGACGGGCGGCGCGGGCGGCCCGTCGGGGATCCCCGGCGACTACCTGTACCGGTCGGGCACGCTGGCCCGGCACCTGACGGGCGGGCAGTGGGGGATCTTCCGGGTCCTCGGCGCCAAGCAGCCGGACCTGATCGAGCTGCCGGACCATCCGTTCGGCACGGCGGTGCGCACGAGTGGGGGCGTTCGATGGTGATGACGAAGAAGCCGGTCCGGCCCGTGAGGCGGGATCCGGCGGGGCAGACCCGCACCCGGGCGTTCCGGGTCGGCTTCCTGGTCGGTGCGGGGTCCGGGCTGACGGTGGCGACGCTGATCGCGGCGCTGGCGTTCGTCCTGACGGATCCGCTCCCCGCTCCTCCGGCCGCCGCCGCGCCGACGCCGACCGCGTCCGCGCCGGCGGGCGGCCCGGCGGTGCACGTGTCGGCGCGGCACCTCGGGGATCTCAAGGTCAGGGTGGAGGCTCAGGTCAGTACGCGGACCTATGACCCGCTCGGGCGGGCCGGCGTGGTCATGTACGCGGACATGGTCGCGATGCCGATGGCGCATCGCAAGGGGCCGATCCAGATGGCCGAGGTGCCGGGGAAGGCCGGGTGGTACGCGGCCGAGGTGATGGTGCCGATGGTGGGCGAGTACGACATCCAGGTGAGCGTGCAGCGCCCGCTCCCGGGGGAGGCGCACGCCAGGATCCAGGTGGGCGCACAACCACAGGGCTGAGCGAGGGCTGAGCGCACGCCTGGCGTACGGGCAGGCGCGCAGCAGCAGGGCTGAGCCGGGGTGCCCGTCTCCAGTAAGTTGGGGACGGGCACTTCCAGGTGTCAGAGCAGGCCGGCCTTGGCGGCGGCCAGCAGCGCCCCCGCCCTGTCGGTGGCGTCCAGCTTGCTCAGTATCGGCTTGAGGTTCCGCTTGAGCGTCGACTCGCTGATCGCGAGCTGCCGCGCGATCTCGTCGTTACGCATGCCGCGCGCGACCAGCCGCAGTATCCGCAGCTCGTGCGCGGTCAGCTCCGGTACGGGCCCGCCGGGCTCGCGGAAGACGAGGCCGGAGGCGACCCCGTCGATGACGACGTCCCCGGCGCCGATCACCTTGAGCCCGCGTAACAGCCCGCGCGGATCGGCCTCGCCGGAGAAGAGCCCGCTCACCCCGAGCCGCATCACCTCCCGCGCGCCGCCCGGGTCGATGGCCCCCACCACCAGGACGATCTTCACGGTCGGCACGGTCTCCCGCAGCCGCCGCACGACCTGCAACAGCATCGGGTGCAGGGAACGCACGTCGAGCAGCGCGATGTCCGGTACGCGCGTCTCGACCGCGCGCCGGTATTCGTCGAGCCCGCGTACCACGGTGAGCACGCTGATGTCCGAGCTGATCTCCCGCAGGAGCGCCCCGAACGCCACAGCCTGAAGCAGTGACCCCTCCACCATGACGACTACACGTGTTAGATCGTCATGCAATGCCCGTTCTCCACTCGTCTGCCCCCAAGACGAAGATTCTCACGGTTTGAGATCGAGACTGACGTGCGAACAGCCGTTCGTCAACCCCCTATTGATCTACAACGTAAAGGCGCTCAGTTCGTCGAGAAGCGCACGCGCCGTCGGCGCGCAATCCTCCAGCGACGGGACGGCCAGGGCCAGGGACCGCGTCATCCCCGGCTCCATCGGCCGGGTGACCACGCCGGGCAGGTCGGCGGGCAGCCCGAGCGTGGGCACGATGCTGACGCCCAGCCCCGCGCCCACCATCTCCAGGATGGCGGCCGGCCCGCTCGCCTCGAAGGCGACGTCCAAACTCACGCCGGCGGTGAGCGCCGCGCCCATGATGAGCGGGCGGCAGCCGGCGGTGGTCAGGATGAACGGCCGGCCGGTGAGATCGGGCAGGCGCACGGCCTTCTCGGCGGCGAGCGGGTCGCCGGCGGGCAGCACGCACACCATGTCGTGCGTGCTGAGGTGCACGGTGTGCAGGCCGGGGGCGGGCAGGGTGACGACGCCGGCCTCGGCCGCGCCGCGCCGCAGCCAGGCGCGCACGTCGTCGTCCATGCCCTCGAACAGGCGGACCTTGACCTGCGGGTAGCGGTCGCTGAACGCGCGCAGCAGCCGGGCGATGAGCGTGCCGGTGGCGCTGGGGAGGCTGGCCAGGCGCAGCTCACCGGTGATCTGGCCGCTGGCTGCGGCGACGTCCGCGCGGATGAGGTCGAAGTGGCGCAGCGCCTCGCGGGCCCGGACGAGCGCGCGGCGGCCCGCCTCGGTGAGCGCGATGCCGTCGCGATGACGGACGAACAGAGCCGCGCCCAGCTCACGCTCCAGGCTGGCGACGGCGCGGCTGACGGCGGGCTGGGACATCCCCACGAGCTCCGCCGCAGCGGTGAACCCGCCCTGATCGGCCACCGCGATCAGCACTCTGAGCTGCGCTAATGTCATACCGCCATACCCTAATTGATATTTGACCGGACCCATGCGAGAACATCATGGTTATGCCATGTCGAAGCGCATGACGATCGAGGTCGACGGGCGGCGGGCCAGCTATCTGACGGCCGGTGAGCGAGGGCCCGTGGTGTTGCTGCTGCACGGGACGTACTGGAGCAGGGTGTGGGAGCCCGTGCTCGACCGGCTGGCGGCGGCAGGCCTGCGCCCGGTCGCGGTGGACCTGCCGGGGCTGGGGCGGTCGGAGGGCGAGCTGACGCTGGAGACGGCGGCCGTGCCGGCGCTGGCGGCGTGGGTGGCGCGCTTCGCGGAGGCTTTCGGGGTGGCGGGGCCGCTGGCCGTGGCGGGGCACGACATCGGCGGCGCGATCGCCCAGCACCTGCTGGCGGGCGGGGTGTCGAAGGTGGGCAGGCTGGCGCTGGTGAACGCGGTGACGTACGACTCGTGGCCGGTGCCCGCCGTGGCGCGCTACCGGGACCCGGCCGTGGTGGCCGCCACGACGGTGGAGGAACTGCTGGCCGCGCGGCGTACGGCGGTCACGGTGGCGCTGGGCCGCCCGGCCACGGAGGCGGAGCTTTCCGACTACCTCGACCCCTGGAACGATCCGCGGGTCTGCCGCTCCTGGATGGCGCTCGCCGGCGCGGCCGACAGCCGCTACACCCTCGACCTGGTGCCCGCGCTGCGGGCCGACGAGACGCCGAAGCTGCTGGTGTGGGGGGACGCGGACACCTTCCAGGAGGTGCGGCACGCCGAGCGGTTCGCGGCCGAGATGCCTCACACGCGGCTGGTGCGGGTGGCGGGGGCGGGCCACATCCCCATGGAGAACGACCCGGAGCGGGTGGCCGGGGCGCTGGCTCAGTTCTTTTCGATGTGACTCTATTGGTTTGACCTGTCCTGCGGGGCCTTGTTACGGTCGCATGTATGGCAAACCGATGTGGTCACATTGGATTGATACGGTTGCTGCCGCTCGCGGGGGCGCGGCAGGTGGTGCCGTTCGCCGTGCTCGCGGTGGGGGCGGCGGTGCTGGGGCCGGTCGGCACCGTCCCGCTCGGGCTGCTGGCCTCGGGCGGCGGGCTCGTCCCGCTGGTCGTGCTTCTGGGGGTGCTGCTCGCGCAGGAGCTGTGCACGGCGCTGCGCGAGCCGGCCGGAACGGGCGTGGCCCGCCGCGTGGACGGGGTGCTGCGCGAACGGGTCCGCGCCGCGACCGCCGCCATGCCGGCGGGGCGGCTGGAGAGCCCGCAGGTGCAGGCGGACGTGCGGCTCGCGCTTCACGGGCACCGGGGGAGGACCGCGGGGGCGGCGGCGGTGGCCGCGGCGGGCGAGCTGGGACGGCTCGCCTCGGCGGCACTCGGCGCCATGGTCCTGTCGGCGCACGTGTGGTGGCTGGGGGTCGCCGCGCTCGCACTCTCCATGGCCCAGAACCGGCGCATCACGGCCATGCTCGTCGGCGCTGGCGCTGGCGGTGCTGTCGGGGGTGCTGGACCGGGGACGGATGGCGGTGCTGGTGCCCGGGACGGCGGCGGTGCTGGGGGCGGTGCCGGGGCCGGGGGCAGATTCGGGGAGGGGCCGGGGGCTGGGGGAGTGGAGGCGCTGGCCGACAGTCCGGGGCAGGCGCGGCGGCTGCGGCGGGCCGACTACCTGGCCGAGGTGGCGGGCGGGCCGGGCGGTGCGGCCAAGGAGATTCGCGTCTTCGGGCTGGAGGCGTTCTTCGTCGGGCGTCAGGTGGCGGCGATGCGCGCGTACCTGGCGCCGCAGACGCGCGGGCGGCGGGCCGTGGTCCGGGGCTACGGGTGGGTGCTGGCAGTACAGGCGGTCGCCGCATGCGGCACGTTCGCGGTGCTGGGCGGGCGGGCGGCGGCGGGGCTGCTGGGGGCGGGGGAGCTGGCGGAGTGCTTGGTGGCGGCGCTGCTGGTGTTCGCGTACGGGGCGGGCGGCCACCACATGTTCGACATCGCCCACGGAACCGAGCCGTACTGGGCCATCACCCGCCTCCTGAAGCCCACGCCCACCCCACCACCTCCCGCGCCCGCGCCGCGACCTCGCATGCCCGCCTCAAGTCCACCCGCGTCCGCGCCGCCGCCTCCCACGCCTGCGCCGCCTCCCACGCCTGCGCCGCCTCCCACGCCTGCGCCGCCTCCCACGCCTGCGCCGCCTCCCTCGCCCGCGCCGCGTCCTTGTGTGGCCGGGTCGCGTCCGCCCGTGCCTGGGCCGTGTCCGCCCGCGTCCACCTCGTGGTCTCCCGCGCCCGCCGCGCGTCCTTCCTCGTCCGCGTCGCCGCCGCTCGCGTCTGCGCCGCGATCTCCTGCGGCCGTCCCGCCGCCTCCCACGTCCCAGCCAGGATCTCCCGCGCCCGATGGGCCGGCTCCTGGGCGCGGTGGGATCTCGCTCGCCGGCGTGACGTTCGCTTACCCCCACGCCACGAAGCCCGTGCTGGAAGGGCTCGACCTCCAGGTACGCCCGGGGGAGCGGCTGGCGATTGTCGGTCGCAACGGGGCGGGCAAGACCACCCTGGTCAAGCTGCTCACCGGTCTCTACCCGCCCACCCGCGGCACCGCCGTCACCTGCCCCGCCACCGTGGTGTTCCAGGACTTCGTCCGGTACCCGCTGCCACTGCGCGACAACATCAGGCTCGGCGACCCCGTCTTCGACGGCACGGACGCCCACGTCCTGGCAGCCCTGGAGCAGGTAGACGCCCTCGACCTGCTCCAGACCCTCCCCGACGGCCTGGACACGCCGCTGTCGCGCGCCTACACCGGCGGTCGCGACCTGTCGGGTGGCCAGTGGCAGAAGGTGGCGCTGGCCCGCGCCATGTACGCGCTGAACGCCACCCGCCACCGAGCCCTGATCGTGGACGAACCCACCGCCCACCTCGACGCCCGCGCCGAACGGGACGTCTTCAACCGCCTCCTGGACGCCACCACGGGACGCACCCTGGTGCTCATCTCGCACCGCTTCGCCACCGTCCGCCGGGCCGACAGGATCGCCGTCCTGGACGGCGGCGCGGTCGCCGAGCAGGGCAGTCATGCCGAGCTGGTGGCCGCGGGCGGCCGGTACGCGCACTGGTACCGCCTCCAGTCGGACCTCGTACTCCGGGACGACCGATGACCGGCAGACGGGCCACCACCACCTTGGGCACCCTGCTGCGCCTGGCCTGGCGGACGGACCGCAAGGCCGGGCTCGTCCTGGCGGTCTTCCTGCTGTCCGGCGCGGTCAGCCACGGACTGGTGGGCGTGTTTCTGCGCGAGGTGGCCGACGCAGCCACGTCCGGGCGCCCGCCGCAGGCCGTGGTGTGGGCGGTGGCGGCAGGGTTCGCGCTGGCGGCGGGTGTCGCGCTGGGGCGGGCCGAGCTGGCGCTGATGCAGGAGCTGGCGGAGCGGATGGGGCTGGCGGTTCAGGAGGAGATCCTCACGCTCACCTCGGGTGTGCCGACGATCGAGCATCTGGAGCGGCCCGTCTACCTGGACCGGTTGCGGACGTTGCGGGAGGAGAGCTGGCAGCTCTACTTCGCGGTGTGGGCGCTGGCGCTGGTGGTGGAGCACGCGGCGCAGATCGGGCTGGGGGTGGCGCTGATGGCCGCCGTGCATCCGCTGCTGCCGCTGCTGCTCGGGGGCGCCGTCCTGCCGTCGCTGCTGGTACGGCGGCGCGCGGCCCGTCACCTTGACGCGGCGGCGGAACGCACTGCGGAGAGTGCCCGGCTTGAGCAGCACCTGTCGGAGATGGTGACGGGTGCGGAGTCTGCCAAGGAGGTGCGGCTGAGTGGTGCCGGGCCCGCGCTGGGTGGGATGGCCGTCCGGCGGTGGGAGGAGGTGTCGGACGTTCAGGGGCGGGCCGGGGTCAGGGCGGGGCTGGTCACGTTCGCGGGCTCGGCGACATTTTTGGCGGGGTACGTGGGCGCGCTCGGTCTCACGGCAGGGCAGGGCTCTGCGACGGCGGGGGACGTGGTGCTGGTGGCGACGGTCGGGGTGCAGTTCGTGACGCAGGCGTCCCGGCTGGCGTTCCATCTCGGGTCGGTGACCGCTGGGCTGCGTGCCGCCGCCCGCCTGGCCTGGCTCCGCGCGTACGCACAGGAGCCCGCCCCAGCAGAGGAGCCCGCCTCAGCGCGGCAGCCCGCCCCACCCGAAGACGGCCACAGCCCGTCCCGTCTCCCGGGGCGGCTCGCCGGCGGTATCTCCCTGCACGGGGTGTCCTTCACCTACCCGGGCACCACCCGCCAGGTCCTGCACGACCTCGACCTGCGCATGCCCGCCGGAGCCACCGTAGCCCTGGTCGGCGCGCACGGGTCGGGCAAGACCACCCTCGCCAAGCTCCTGTGCGCCCTCTACCACCCGGACCGCGGCGAGATCCGGGCGGACGGCATCCCCCTCCACCGCCTGACACCCCAGGCGTGGCGGCGGCGGGTCAGCGCCGTCTTCCAGGACCTGGCCCGGTTCGAGCTGACCGCCGCCGAGACGGTCGGCGTGGGCGACCTGCCCCGCCTCGGCGACCGCCGGGCCGTGGAGTCGGCTTTGACCGGAGCGGGCGCAACAAGCCTGATCGCGCGCCTCCCGGACGGGCTGTCCACCGAGCTGGGCGACACGTTCGAACGCGGTCACCGCCCGTCGGGCGGCCAGTGGCAGCAGCTCGCCCTGGCCCGCGCCTCGATGCGCCGCGACCCGCTCCTGCTCGTCCTGGACGAGCCGACCGCCTCCCTGGACGCCCCGGCCGAGAGTGCCGTCTTCGCCCGCTACGCCGAGGCGGCCCGCCGCCACCCGGGCGCCGTCACGCTCCTGATCACGCACCGATTCCCGACGGTGCGGACGGCGGACCTGATCGTCGTCCTGGACGCGGGCCGCGTCGTCCAGCAGGGCACGCACGCCGACCTCATCGCCCGCCCAGGCCCGTACGCCGAGCTGTACGCCATCCAACGCGAGGCGTTCACCTAACGGTATGAAGCCATGTTGACCATTAGATCAGAGACCGCTATACCTAATGCATACACAAGGCCCAAGGAGTTAGAACGCCATGTTGCCCCGCATCACCCACGGCCACCTCGACGTGGACGGCGTCCGCGTCTTCTACCGCGAGTCGCACCCCGACCGCCCCGACGCCCCCGTCCTGCTGCTCCTGCACGGCTTCCCGTCCGCCTCGCACCAGTTCCGCCGCCTCATGGACGCCCTCGGCTCCCGCTACCGGCTGATCGCCCCCGACTACCCGGGCTTCGGCCACACCGAGGCGCCCGGCGGCTTCACGTACACCTTCGACCGGCTCGCGGACGTCACGGAGGGGTTCGTGCGGCGGCTCGGGCTGACCCGCTTCGTGATGTACGTGTTCGACTTCGGCGCGCCGGTCGGCTTCCGGCTGGCCGGGCGGCACCCGGAGTGGATCGCCGGGCTGGTGGTGCAGAACGGCAACGCCTACACCGAGGGCCTGTCCGGCGCGGCCAGGGACTTCGTCGCGCTGCGGCCGGAGATCCCGGGCGCCGAGCAGGCGATCCGCGACCTGCTCACCCTGGACGGCACGCGCGGCCAGTACGAGACGGGCGTGCCCGACCCCGCCGTGGTAGCCCCGGACGGCTGGATACTCGACCAGTACTTCCTCGACCTGCCGGGCCGGAAGGAGGCGCAGGTCGCGCTGGCCTTCGACTATCACACGAACGTGGAGCGGTACGAGGCGTGGCAGGCGTGGCTGCGCTCGCACACCCCGCCGACGCTCATCGCGTGGGGCCGTGACGACCCGTTCTTCCCCGAGCCGGGGGCCCGCGCCTACCTGTGTGACGTGCCGGGGGCCGAGCTGCACCTGTTCGACACGGGGCACTTCGCGCTGGAGACGCACCTGGCGGAGATCGCGCCGCTCATCGCCGGCTTCCTCGACCGGGTGTGGTCCTGAACTAGCCAGGAAATGCGAGAGCGCGCGCCCCCCGGAGGGGACGCGCGCTGATCGCACTACGGCAAGGGGCAGGAAGCCTGGAACGTTCCGGTCAGCCGGCGTACTGCGGGTACCCGTACCCCACGACCTGCGACTTCGGCCGGACACGCTCTTCGACCTTGCCGTTGCCGGTGTTGCCCTCGACCGTCGAGATGGTGCCGTTCTGGTTGTCCTTGACGACGAACCCGACGTGCTGGATGTCGCTCAGGCTCTTGCCGCCGTCCCAGGCGAAGAACACGACGGCGCCGGGCTTGGCGGTGGTGCCCCAGCGGTGGTTGGCGGCGAACCACTTGGCGTGGGCGACGGTGTAGGCGTCCCAGCCGACCTGCGGGCGGGCGCCGGTCTGCTCGCCGACCCAGGAGACGAACATCGAGCACCAGGCGGCGTTCAGGTACGCGGAGCGGCTGCCGCCGTCGCGGGCGACGGTCTCGCCGGCGCGCTGGGAGCCGGCGTACCACTGCTGGAACTTGGTGCCGCCGCCGTAGGAGTTCTCGGAGGTGCCGACCTGGGCCTTGGCCATGGCCAGGACCTGGTCAGCGGTGACGGTGATCTTGGTCTCGGTGCGGTCGTTGTCCGCCGCGCCGGCCTTGTGGGCGGCGAGGGCGGTGGCGGGGTGCTTGGCGGCGGTGGCCGCGGCGACGCCCGTGGCGGTGTCGGCGTTGGCCGTCATGGCGTTCGCGCCGAGGGCGGAGGCGATGACGGTGACGCCGAGGGCGGCGCGGGCGATGTTGCTCTTCGACACAGCGTTGATACGGTTCATGGCCATCGAGGGAGGTGCTCCTTGCTTCCATGCCGCTTACCGGGTTAGCTGACGGGCTCGGGCGTGGAAGCTGCCCTACGGCACCGGAGTGCCGATTCGCCCCAAAGACATGGGTCCCCGGTTCCGCGCGGAGGCGGATTCAGCGGTCGCAGGACGATCCTGCGATGTTTCGTGCGATGGTCAGACATAGCCGGACAAACCGGACTTATGTCCCGAGATGCCCCATAAGGTAATACATGAGGCAAGAGGATTACAAATCCATAAAAGCTCAGCTAGGCAATCTGCCTGCGAGCGTCGGCCAGAAGCCCCATCATGGCAAGGGATTCGTCAAGAGGCATGATCGAGGATTCGGTCCTGCCTTCGGCCGTGGCGGCGCGGACTTCACGTAGCTCTCCGGCATATCCGTTGTCCGCCGGATCGAGCACATGCTCTTCCGGCTCCATGGAGGGCCCGGTGAGAACGATCCGCTGCGGAGCCCAGAACGGCGCCGGGATGTCCGCCCGCATCTGAGTACCTACAACACAGGCGGTGTTCGGGTAATTCCCGAGCAATGAGGCGGCCACGAGAGCGTGTCGGCCGCCGGGGTAGAGCAATGCCCCGGCCGCCTCCGCGTCCACCCCGCTGGGGGCCAGGGATCCGGTGATGCGCAGGTCAGCGGGCATGCCCAGGATGAGCTGGGCCAGCCCGAACGGGTAGATCCCCAGATCGAGCAGGGCGCCGCCGCCCAGCTCCGGAGCCCACAGCCGGTGGGCGGGGTCGTAGGGCGCGGCGAAGCCGAACGTGGCCTGCACCGAGCGGAGCGCGCCGAAGCGCGGATCGTCCGCGATGAGCCGGATGAGCGGGTTGAACCGCATCCACATGGCCTCCATCAGGAACACGCCCGCCTCGCGCGCCAGGCGCACCATCTTCTCCGCGTCGTCCACGGTGGCGGCCAGCGGCTTCTCGCAGAGCACGGCTTTACCTGCGGCGATGGCCGGCTCGGCGACCTCCAGGTGCTGCGCGTGCGGGGTGGCCACGTAGATCGCGTCCACCCCCGGGTCGGCGCACAACTGCTCGTAGGAGCCGTACGCCGACTCCGCCCCCAGCGTGGCGGCCAGGGCCTGCGCCCTGGCCAGGCTCCGTGAGCCGACGGCGGCCACCCGCATGCGGGGCTCCGCCGCGATGGCGGCCCCCACGGTACGGGCGATACCGCCGGTGGCCGCAATTCCCCAAGTGAAATCTCGCACGTCGGCGATGTTATAGGGCGGGTAAAGGAAGGGTTATGGGGGGATATGTAATTAAGGGCGCGGCGTCACAAATGTCACGCCCGTCACTCAGGTCATGTTGAACGTGTCGGGATCCGGCCCCAGTCGCTGTCCTTTGTTCAGCGCGCCGATGGCCGACATGTCCTCGGTGTCGAGGATGAAGTCGAACACGTCGATGTTCTCCTTGATCCGCGCGGGCGTGACGGATTTCGGGATCACCACGTTGCCGAGCTGCAGGTGCCAGCGCAGCACGATCTGCGCGGGCGTCTTGCCGTACTTGCCCGACAGCACCGCCAGCGCGGGGTCGGCGAGCAGCCCCTGGCCCTGCCCGAGCGGGCTCCAGGCCTCGGTGAGGATGCCGTTGGCCTCGTGGAAGGCGCGCATCTCGCGCTGCTGCAGGTACGGGTGGAGCTCGATCTGGTTGAGCGCGGGCGTGATGCCGGTCTCCTCCATGAGCCGGGTGAGCGTCTGCACCGTGAAGTTGGAGACCCCGATGGCCCTGGCCCGGCCGTCACGGTAGATCTTCTCCATCGCCTTCCACGCCTGCACGTACTTGTCCTGCTGCGGCACCGGCCAGTGGATCAGGAACAGGTCGACGTGGTCGAGGCCCAGCCTGGTGAGGCTCTCGTCGAAGGCGGCCTCGGCGCGGCCGTGGTCGCCGTTCCACAGCTTGGTGGTCACGAACACCTTCTCGCGCGGCAGCCCGCTCCCGCGCACGGCCCGCCCGACGCCCTCCTCGTTGCCGTAGGCGGCGGCGGTGTCGACGTGCCGGTAGCCGGTCTCGAGCGCGGTGGAGACGGCCTTCTCCGCCTCGTCGGCCGGGACCTGCCAGACCCCGTAGCCGAGCTGCGGGATCTGCACGCCGTCAGTGTTGAGCATGAGCGAATTCATACCCTCCATTGTTCACGCCGCGTTTCTGAGGGCTTAAGGCGGTGGGGCTAGCTTGAAGCGGTCGTTAACGGGCCATCACCCCGCTGGGAGGGCAACGAGTGGTCGAACAGGCGTCGGCCTGGGTGGAGTCCCCGCTCCAGATGCTGTGCGCCGTCGAGGCCCACCACGCCGGGCTTCTCGGCCCCCGGACGGCTGTCGTGCCGCGGGCGGGCCTGCGGCCGCTGAAGGCCACGCGGCGCGAGCTGCGCTCCCTGGGGCTGCCCGACGGCCTGGTGCTGGCCGAGCCGCGCGAGCGCATGCCCAGGCGCGTGCAGGCCGTCGGGGACGCCTTCTCCGGCAAGGTGCAGCTGCGCTGGCTCACCTCCCGGCCGGGCCGCATCGTCATCGTGGACGACGGGCTGGCCACGCTGCGGCTGCTCGAACTGCTCGCCGCGGGCCCGTACCGGCCGCTGCTGCGCGCCCGCGCCGACCCCACCAGGCTGCGCGCCACCCTCGGCCTGGCCGCCGCGCTGCGGCTGCGGCTCAGCAAGGTGTCGGTCTTCACCGCACTGAACGTGGACGACAAGCTGGCGGAGGCCGTCCGCCGGGCAGGCGTCGACCTCGTCCGCCACGACTTCGCCTGGCTGCGCTCCCAGCCGCCGAGCAGCCAGGGCCCCGCCGAGCGCACGGTCGTGCTGGGCACCTCCCTGGTCCGCAACGGGCTCGTGCACCGCGACCACTACCTGCGCTGGCTGACCGACCTGGCCGCGCGCGAGCCGCTGGCCTACTACCCGCACCGCCGCGAGGACCCCGTGGACGTCGCCCTGATCCGGGAGCGTCCCGGCATCACCGTCCACGACGCCGGCGTGCCCGCCGAGCTGACGCTGCGCGGCCTGGACGCCGGCCAGCGCGTGCTCAGCCTCCCCTCCACGGCGATCACCTCGCTGCGGGTGCTGCTCAGCCCGCGCGGCGTCGCCGTGGAGCCCGTGGACGTTCCCGATGACTGGTGGACCAGCAGGGCGGCCCCCGCCCTGCGATCGCATTTGACCGGAGTGTCCAGTTGAAAGTGTTGGCGGTCGCCGACTCCGACTCGTATCTGAAATGGGCGGCCTGCCTGCTCGGTGACCTGCCCGCGGGCTGCGTGACCGAGCTGGTCGTGGTGCGCACGCCGATCGCCCCGTCCGCGGAGCAGATCGCCGCGGCGGTGAACGGCAGGGCGGGCGATCCGCCGCCCGTGCTGTCGGCGCGCTCGGTGCGCAGGCTGGCCGAGCGGAGCCAGCCCGACGTGATCCTGGTGGCCTGCACGGGGCCGGTGGTGGACGTGCTGGTGGCCGAGGTGCTCGACGGGCTGCGGCCCCGGCCGGTGTTCGTCAGCGGGCTGCCGGGCATCTCGGTGCCGGCGACGGAGAAGGCGTGGATCTTCCGCAGCGGCTGCGACCTGTTCGTGGTGCACAGCGAGCGGGAGGTGGCCGAGTTCTCGCAGATCGCGGCCAGGCTCGGCGGGGGAGGGGCGGTCGGCCTGGCCCGGCTGCCGTTCCTGCGGCCCGAGCTGACGGGCGCGGGCGGCAACCGGGTGGTGTTCGCCACGCAGGCCAAGGTGCCGCGCGAGCGCGAGCAGCGCGAGCGCATCCTGCTGTCGCTGGCCGAGCTGGCGCGCCACCGGCCCGACCTGGACGTGGTGGTCAAGCTGCGCGCGCTGGAGGACGAGCGGCAGACGCACAACGAGCGCTTCCACTACCAGCGGCTGTGGCGGGAGCTGGGCGAGCCGGGGCGGCTGGTGTTCGCCGCCGGATCGATGCAGGAGCAGCTCCAGCGGGCGGCCGGGTTCGTGACGGTCAGCTCGACGGCGGCGCTGGAGGCCATCGCGATGGGCGTGCCGTCGCTGGTGCTGAGCGACTTCGGCGTGAGCGCCGAGATGATCAACCTGGTGTTCGAGGGCAGCGACCTGCTGGGCACCATGGACGAGCTGGCCGCCGGCGAGTTCCGCACCGCCTCCGAGGCCTGGTGCGCGGCCAACTACTTCCAGCCCGCCGAGGACAACGACTGGGCGGGGCTGCTGGCCGGGCTGGCGATCTCCCGGCCGCGCCGGCCCGCCACGTCGCTGCTCGACGGGCCGGAGCACGCGGCGGGGCGGCGCAGGGCCCGCCTCCGGGTGGAGGTGCCGCCCAAGATGTTGCGGGTGGGCTACCGGGCCAAGCGCCGCATGCGCCGCTACCTCAGATCGCTGACCTGATCTTCCTGCGGATCCTGGTGAGGGCGCTGGGCTTGCCGGTGACGAAGCCCAGCGTCTCCAGGCGCTTGCGCTTGAAGTAGCGCCGGTCGAAGTCGATGCTGTCCGGCCGCAGGTCGGGATAGGTGTCGGCCTGCATGCAGTAGCCGACGGAACGCACCAGCGCCTGAAGGTCGACGACCGGCGGGCGCTCGATGTGCCCCTCGGCCGACAGCCTGGGCAGCAGGGCGTCCACGATGGTGACCGGGATCCGGTTGCTGTTCTCGTACGGGGCCAGCCGCTCCAGCACCAGATCCGTGCCGTACGAGGCGACCTCCAGCCCGAAGTAGCGCTGCGCCGTCACCAGCCCCGTGGAGAAGCAGCCCACCACCAGCTCGGGCCGCAGCGCCGCGAAGCACACCTCGGCGGGCACGCTCTCGCCCGCCACCGACAGCCGCACCCCTAACGGCCCGGCGGCGGCGCGCAGGAGCTGGGCGTGCCGGCGGCCGGCGGCCGGGTGCGGCTTGAACACCACGTCGGTGAAGCCGCGCGCGACCAGCGCCCCGAGCATGGTCTCGTGCAGCCCCGCCTCCTCCTCCGGCGTCAGCAGCTCCAGCGCCGACAGGTACTGGCCGAGGATCATCGCCTGCCCGGCCATCATGTCGGGGGCGGTGGCGGTGACCTCGTGCACGATCGACAGGAACCGCTCGTCGGGCAGGATCTCGGGGGCGACGCCGTACTCGCTGAGCAGCAGCGGCTTGAGGCCCGGCACCAGGTCGAGGTGGATCAGCTGGCCGATGCGGCGGAAGATCTCCGCCGGCAGCGGGTCGCGGGTGGGGCCGTAGCTCATCAGCCCGTCGGAGTAGACCGAGATCGGGCAGTCGCGCACCAGGCCCGCGATGGTGCGGGCGGGCGGCACCGCGATCGACTCCAGCACCAGCTCCTCGACGCCGTCCAGGCCCCAGTGGGAGCGGATGAGCCGCTCCGTCATCGGCACCTCGATGACGCGGGCCCGCCAGTCGGACGGGTGCAGCGGCGCGATCAGCTCGTTCCACGAGTGCACCTCGTCGAAGCGGGAGCGCAGCGCCGCGAAGCCGGGCGTCCTGTCCAGCGGCGCCGACACCTCGGGGATGGCCGCGTTGTTCGACACGATCAGGACGCGCCGGCCGTCGCCGAAGCGGCCCTCGTCGATGGCTGCCGCCAGCGACATCGCCCCGAACAGCGTCGAGGCGTAGAAGACCTTCACCTTTAGGACTCCTCCCGGTCGCGGCGGACCCGGACGTGCGGGCTGGGGGGCAGATCGGGCACCAGTGCCCGCAGGATGGCCTCGCGTTCGACGGACATCCGCGACACCGACTCGGCCACCAGCTCGGGCGGCAGCGCCCGCACCATCTGCGCGCCGCGCTCCTCGAAGCGGGCGCGCAGCGCGGGCGTGAGCCGTTCGCCGATCTCCAGGTGGTGGGCGAGCAGCGCGCAGAAGTTGCGC
This sequence comes from Nonomuraea monospora, assembly GCF_039531895.1. Lineage (NCBI taxonomy): Bacteria > Bacillati > Actinomycetota > Actinomycetes > Streptosporangiales > Streptosporangiaceae > Nonomuraea > Nonomuraea monospora. The sequence continues at coordinate 183,404 of NZ_BAAAQX010000011.1, read as the reverse complement.
GCCGCCTTGGGCAGGAACTCCGGCTCCAGGTCCTTGAAGACCAGCTCGAACGCGTCGAAGAAGTGGAGCTGGCGCTCGTCGCCCACCTGGGTCAGCGACCCCGAAACCATGCGCCGGTAGAACACCCCTGCCAGCGACGCCACCGCGAACGTGGCGGCCTCCCTGTGCAGCCGCCAGATCCACGGCCGGTCCTCGGCGGTGTGCAGGGAACCGGGGAAGTGCAGCAGGTCGCCCAGGGAGCGCCTGTAGACGCCCGCCCACGCGTACGGGTAGTCGACCATGGTGCGCACGTTCGCCGGCAGGATGGCGTCACGGGGGTCGAGCACCGAGCCGCGCCGCGCCAGCGGGGCCCGGTGCACGACCCGTTTGCGGCCCTCCACCTGCACGTGGTCCACGCGCACGAAGTCGCAGCCGAGCCCGTCGATCGCCTCGACGAGCCGTGCCAGGTAGCCGGGGGCCAGCCAGTCGTCGCCGTCCAGGTAGGTGACGTACCGGCCGGTCGCGGCCGACAGGCCCGTGTTGCGCGCGTCCGCCAGCCCCACCGGGGCGGGGTTGCGGATCACGACCAGGCCGGGCAGCTCACCGATGAAGTCGTCGATGATGTCGCCCGTGGCGTCCACGGACCCGTCGTTCACGACGATGAACTCGAAGTCGCCGCGCGCGTTGCGGGACAGCGAGGTGAGCGCGTCGGCGATGAAGCGCTCGCCGTCCCTGATGGGCACGACGACCGAGAGCGTGATCAATGTTGTCGTTTCTTCCTGATGGTTCCGGTCAGACGGTCACGCGGCGAAGGCGGGCCTTCGGAGCCTCCTCACCGGGGAAGACGCGCTTGACGCCGTCGCCCATGGCCTGCTCGATGATGCGAATGTCGCGCACGAGGTGCTCCAGCCCGGACGGCTCCAGCGAGGCGGCGTGGTCGGAGCCCCACATGGTGCGGTCGAGGGTGATGTGCCGCTCCACGGTCACCGCGCCGAGCGTGACCGCGGCCAGCGAGATCTGCAGGCCGCGCTCGTGGCCGGAGTAGCCGACGGGCACGCCGTACCGCTCCTTGAGCGTGGTGATCGTCCGCAGGTTCGCCTCCTCGGGCGGCAGCGGGTACGTGGACGTGGCGTGCATCATGATCAGCTTGTCGGTGCCGAGGATCTCCACGGCGGCGTCGATCTCCGACAGCGTCGACATGCCGGTCGACAGGATGAGCGGCTTGCCGGTGGCGGCCAGGGCGCGCAGCAGCTCGTGGTCGGCCACGCTGGCCGAGGCGATCTTGTGCACGAGGACGTTCATGTCCTCCAGGAACTCCACCGACGGCACGTCCCACGGCGAGGCGAACCAGTGCAGCCCGCGCTCGTCGCAGTACTTGGCGATCTGCGTGTACTCGTCGCGGCCGAACTCGGTGCGCTCCTTATACTCCAGGTACGTCATCTCGCCCCACGGCGTCTGCCGGATCTGGCCCTTCTGCTCCTCGGGCACGCAGATCGCGGGGGTGCGCTTCTGGAACTTGACCGCCTGGCAGCCGGCCTCGGCGGCCACGTCGATGAGCTGCCTGGCCAGGTCGATGTCGCCGTTGTGGTTGATGCCGATCTCGCCGATGACGTACACCGGCTCGCCGTCGCCGACCAGCACGTCGCCGATGGCCACCGGGGCGAAGTGCGGCCGGGTGCGCACCGCCGCAGGAGCGGGCTCGGGCTCGGGCCGGGCGGCCACGACGCGGTCGCACAGCTCCCGCACCGCGCCCGTGCCGCCGGCGCTGGTCAGCACCACGCGGGCGGCTGCGCGCACCCGCGGGTGCGCGTCAGGGGTGGCGACGGGCCAGCCGACCTCGGACATCGGGCCCAGGTCGTTGACGTCGTTGCCGACGTAGGCGACGCGGGCCGGGTCGAGGCCCTCGATGCGCAGCCAGTCGGCCAGCACCGTGCGCTTGTCGGCCAGGCCCTGCAGCACGGGCACGCCGAGCTTGCGGGCGCGGGCGGCCACCACCGGGTTCTGCTCGGTGGACATGATCAGGACCTTCACGCCGGAGCGCTTCAGCAGCGAGACGCCCATCCCGTCGGACCGGCTGACCAGCACCATCTCGCGGCCGTCGGAGTCGACGTAGGCGCGGTCGTCGGTGTGCACGCCGTCGAAGTCGGTGATGACGGCGTCCACGTCGATCGGCTCGGGCTGGTCGATGAACGGGGCGAGCGCTCGCACGAGCTCCAGGTCCTCCGGGTTGTCGATCTCGACGGCGTGCTGGGTGGGCACCGGCTGGACGGCGATCTCGCCGAAGAAGCGGTGGCCGTGCTCGCGCAGGCCGGCGGTGCGCATGACGTAGAAGGCGCCGTTCTCGCGGAACTCCGGCGCGCGGTCCTGCCGGCGCTGCCGGACGGCCGGGTCGTGGTTGACGCCGCCGCCCGCGGCCGTCCACAGGAACTCGTGGGTGGGCAGCCCGGACACGACGGAGTCGGCCTCGCCGTCGAGCACCTTGCGCACCGCCGCCGACAGGTCGCCGGGGTCGATGAACGCGCTGGTCGCCTGGACGAGCACGACGACCTCCGGGTCCTCGCCCAGGGCGTCGAGCGCGTGCAGCACCGCGGACTCGCTGGAGGCGGTCGCGCCGCTCAGCTCGGCCGGGCGCTCGACCACGGTCGCGCCCGCCTGCCTGGCGGTCTCGGCGATCCCGTCGTGGTCGGTGCTGACCACGACCTGGTCCACCAGCTCGGCGCGCAGGCAGGCCCGCACCGCCCGGGTGACCAACGGGACGCCCCCGACCAGGGCGAGGTTCTTCAGGGGAACGCCCGCCGAACCTCCGCGGGCGGGAACAACGGCCAGGACTCGCAAGGTGTGTCTCCTCAGTGCATCGGATTGCACCCAGAAGCTAGAGGGCCGGGTTGAACGGCCAGCGTCACCACCATTAACTTTCCATGGGGATCCGGTAGAGCAACTCTGGCCGGCCCACTCCGCCGTACTGCGGGATGCGGGCCGCCACACCCCGTTCGACCAGGTATTCCAGGTATCTGCGGGCCGTCACACGCGACACTCCGATCGCGTCCGCCACGGCCTGCGCGCCCATCCCCTCCGGGTGCGCCCGCAACTGCGCCGCCACGGCGTCCAGGGTGTCGCGCGCCATGCCTTTCGGCAGCTCCGAGGGACCCCGCAGGGTGGCGAGCACCCGATCCACGTCGCCCTGCCCCACGGCCAGGCCCGCCTCCTCCTTGAACCGGGCGTAACGCGACAGCTTCTCCGCCAGTGTCGCGAACGTGAACGGCTTGAGCAGGTACTGCGAGACCCCCAGCGACACCGCTGAACGGACCATGGCCAGATCGCGAGCGGAGGTGACCGCGATCACGTCGCACATCAGGCCGCCCGCCCGCACGGCGCGGCACACGTCCAGGCCGTGCATGTCGGGCAGGTACAGGTCGAGCAGGATGAGGTCCACGGGGCGGCCGCGCAGGAAGCGCAGCGCCTCCGCGCCCGACCTGGCCACCCCCGCCACCTCGAAGCCCGGCACCCGCCCGACGTAGATGCGGTTGGCCTCGGCGGTGATCTCCTCGTCCTCGACCACCAGCACGGAGATCATGGTTTCGGCAGCCTCACCGTGAACGTCGAGCCCTCGACCCCGATCGTGCCGCCCAGCCGCCGCACCGCCTGCCCCACCAGCGCCAGGCCCAGCCCGCGCCCGTCGCCCTTGGTGGTCCAGCCCTTCTCGAACGCGTCCGTGCCGGTCAGGCCCGGCCCGTCGTCGGACACCCTGATCAGCACCTCCCGCTCCCCGGCGCTCAGGTGCACCTCCACCCGGCCGGCCGCGTCGATGGCGTTGTCGATCAGGTTGCCCACGATCGTGACCAGCTCGCGGGGGTCCAGGCCGGGGTCGTCCAGCTCGCTGTCCTGCGTGATCACCAGCTCGGCGCCGCGCTCGGCCGCCTCGGCGCTCTTGCCCAGCAGCAGCGCCGCCAGCACCGGCTCGCGCACCGCGCCCACCACCCGGTCGGTCAGCTCCTGCGCGGCGCGCAGCTCCGCCGTGCCCAGCGCCACCGCCTGCTCGGTACGGCCCAGCTCCACCAGCGTGATGACCGTGTGCAGCCGGTTGGCCGCCTCGTGCGCGGCCGAGCGCAGCGACTCGGCGAAGCCGCGCTCGGCGTCGAGCTGGCCGGTCAGCGCCTGCAGCTCGGTGTGGTCGCGGACGGTGACCACCGTGCCCAGCCTGCTGGCGGCGCTGTTGACGGCCAGGACCCGGTCACCCACCAGGTGGACGCGCTCCTCGTCGCCGGCCAGTACGGTGTCCAGGCCCAGCTCCCGCACGTGGCGGCCCTCGGCGTCGGCGGGCAGGCCGAGCAGCAGCCGGGCCGCGTCGTTGCACAGCGTCAGCGTGCCGTCCCTGCCGACCAGCAGCAGGCCCTCCCTGACGGTGTGCAGCACCGCGTCGTGGTGCTCGTGGATGCGGCCCAGCTCGACCGGGCCCAGGCCGTGCGTCTGGCGGCGCAGCCGCGCGGTGACCAGCCAGGTGCCCGCCGCGCCCAGGCCGAGCGCCAGCGCCACGATGAGGCCGCCCCAGGCGAGCTGGTCGCGCAGCCTGGCGCTGATCCGCTCGATCGTGATCCCGGCGCTGACCAGCCCTCGCACCTGCCCGCCCGCCATGACCGGCGTCACCGCCCGCTTGGAGGCGCCCAGCGTGCCGGTGTAGGTCTCGGTGAACGTCTCGCCGCGCAGCGCGGGCTCGATGTGGCCGAGGAACCGCTTACCGATCTCGGCCTCGTTCGGGTGGGTGTAGCGGGTGCCGTCCGTCCTCATGATGGTGATGAAATCGACTCCCGTCGCCGCCCGCGCCCGCTGCGCGTACGGCTGCAGCCGCACGCTCGGATCCGGCTCGCCGAGCGCCTCCAGCACGTCGGGCGAGGCCGCCACGCTGACCGCCACGGCCCTGGCCGTGGCGCCCGCCTCCTCCTGGAGCAGCTCGTGGGCCTGCAGCAGGGCCAGCACCGCGCCGCCCGCCGCCGTGACGGCGACCACGAGCAACTGCAGGACCAGCATCTGCCCTGCCAGGCTCCAGCGCCGCATCGGATTCCCCTCCATGTACGAAACTTACGCAATGGTGACCTGCGTCACTCGTGAGGCGCATAGTCGCACATCGAGAAGGTCCCTCAAAACGCCGGAGAGAACCCCCCTATGCGCGATCGCACCCGTTACCTGTACCTGGCCGTCATCGTGGCGGTCCTGCTCGGGATCCTGGTCGGCTTCATCTGGCCGGACGTGGGCAAGGAGCTCAAACCCCTCGGCACCGGCTTCGTGGCGCTGATCCAGATGGTGATCGGCCCCATCATCTTCTGCACGATCGTGCTCGGCATCGGCTCCGTACGCCAGGCCGCCCAGGTCGGCAAGGTCGGCGGCCTCGCCCTCGGCTACTTCATCGTCATGTCCACGGTCGCCCTGGTCATCGGCCTGGTCGTGGGCAACGTCATCGACCCGGGCTCCGGCCTGCAGCTCACCGACACCGCCAGGCAGGCCGCCGAGGCGGAGGCGGCCAAGGGCGCGGACGCCAGCACCGTGGACTTCCTGCTCGGCATCATCCCCGAGACGGTCGTGTCGGCGCTCACCGACGGCTCGGTGCTGCAGGCGCTGCTGGTGGCGCTGCTCACCGGCTTCGCGCTGCAGGCCATGGGCCCCAAGGGCGCGCCGATCCTGCGCGGCGTGGAGCACTTCCAGCGGCTGGTGTTCCGCATCCTCGCCATGATCATGTGGGCGGCGCCGGTGGGCGCGTTCGGCGCGATCGCGGCCGTCGTGGGCGCGACCGGCATCGAGGCGCTCAAGAGCCTGGCCATCATCATGATCGCCTTCTACGTGACGTGCGTGCTGTTCGTCGGCGTGGTGCTGGGCGCGATCCTGTGGCTGGTGGCCAGGATCAACCTGTGGTCGCTGCTGCGCTACCTGGGCCGCGAGTTCCTGCTGATCCTGTCCACGTCGTCGTCGGAGACCGCCCTGCCGCGGCTCATCGCCAAGATGGAGCACCTGGGCGTCAGCAAGACCGTGGCCGGCATCACCGTGCCGACCGGCTACTCCTTCAACCTCGACGGCACCGCGATCTACCTGACCATGGCCACGCTGTTCATCGCCACGGCCACCGGGTCGCCGCTGGAGTTCGGGGAGCAGATCGCGCTGCTGCTGTTCATGATGATCGCGTCCAAGGGCGCGGCGGGCGTCACGGGGGCGGGCCTGGCCACGCTGGCCGGCGGGCTGCAGGCGCACCGGCCCGAGCTGGTGGACGGGGTGGGCCTCATCGTGGGCATCGACCGCTTCATGTCCGAGGCCCGCGCGCTGACCAACTTCGCGGGCAACGCCGTGGCGACCGTGCTCGTCGGCACGTGGACCGGGGAGTTCGACCGGGAGCGCGCGGAGCGGGTGCTGGCGGGGCAGGCGCCGTTCGACGAGGCCACCCTGCTGGACGACGACGACGCGGAAGCGCGGGACGGGCAGGACGGGCGGGACGAGCCCGCCAAGGAGATGTCCCCGGCCTAGCGTCCGGCTGACGGCGGGGAGTGCCTGAGGCGCCTCCCCGCCGTTTCCGGGTTTCCGTGCGTTACGGCTTGCGGCCGATCCCCGCGTACGCCATCCGCGCCAGCTCCTCGTCCACGAAGACCGGGTTGAGCGGGTCGTGGAACGGCCAGACCTGGTGCGCGGGCAGCCCCGTGGCCAGGCCGGGCGGGATGAGCTCGAAGTCGCCGAAGAAGGCCCCGATCTCCTTGCCGGAGCGCGGCGTGAAGTCGGCGTTGGCCTTGCGGTAGAAGTCGGAGACCTGCGCCGCCCGCTCCGTGGCCACGTCGTTGGTGACGTGCGAGATGGCCAGGTAGCTGCCGGGCGCGAGCGCGTCGCGGTAGGCGGCCATGAACCGCTGCGGCTCGTCCTGCTCGGTGATGAAGTGCAGGACGAACATCATCAGCACGGCCACCGGCCGGTCGAAGTCGATCAGCGCGCGCACCTCGGGGTCGGACAGGATCTCCTCGGGCCTGCGGCAGTCGCCCAGCACCATCGCCACCCGGTTCGGGTCGGCCAGCAGCGCCCTGCCGTGCGTGGCCACGACGGGGTCGTTGTCCACGTACACCACCCGGGCCTCGGGGGCGTGGCGCAGCGCCACCTCGTGCACGTTCTCCTGGGCGGGCAGCCCCGAGCCCAGGTCGAGGAACTGCGTGACGCCCTGCTCGCACAGGTATTTCACGACCCGGCCGATCAGCGCGCGGTTCTCCCTCGTGCCGTCGCGCACCTCCGGCATCACGCTCAGCACCATGTCGCCGAGGTCCCGGTCGGCCTTGAAGTTGTCCTTGCCGCCGAGGAAGTAGTCATACATCCGCGCCGCGTTGGGGATGTGGGGGTTCACGCCCTGCGGCGCCTGTTCCGTCATGAATCCATGATCCACGACCGGCGCGGTGGAAATCTACTCGAACGCCATCGGAAGCCGCAGAACGAAACGGGCGCCGCCCGCGCAGTCCTCCACCCGGATCTCGCCCCGGTGCGCCATGGCCACGTCGCGGGCGATGGCCAGGCCGAGGCCGGTGCCACCCGCGTCGCGGCTGCGGGCGGCGTCCAGGCGGGTGAAGCGCTCGAAGATGCGCTCGCGGTCGCACTCGGCGATCTCCACGCCGTCGTTCTCGACGGCCAGCACCGCCGTGCCCGGCTCCTGCCTCGCGACGGTCACTCTGACGGCGTGCTCGGCGTGCCGCTGGGCGTTGTCCAGCAGGTTCGTCAGCACCCTGGCCAGTTGCAGCCGGACGGCCTCGACCACCACCCCGTCGGCCAGCTCCACCCGTACGGGCAGCTTGTCGCTGCGCACGGCCAGCTCCTTGCGCACCAGGTCGGCCAGGTCGACGCGCTCCTTCACGACGTCCACCCGGGAGCCGATCCTGGCCAGCAGCAGCAGGTCGGTGATGATGGCCTCCAGCCGGTCGGTGTCGCGCAGCGCGCTGCGCACCAGCGCCTGCACGTCGGTGTCCTCCGGGTAGAGCTGGGCGCTCTCGAGCTGGGCGCGCAGCCCGGCGATCGGGGTGCGCAGCTCGTGGGAGGCGTCGGAGGCGAACTGGCGCTGCTGCTCGGCGGAGCGCTCCAGGCGGGCCAGGGTGCCGTTGACGGAGTGGGCGAGCTGGGCCACCTCGTCGTCGCCCGGCGGCTGGGTGACGCGGCTGCTGAGGTCGCCGGCGTGCACGGCGTCCAGCTCGGCCCGCATGGTCGCGACGGGCCGCAGCGCCCGGCCGGTGACCAGCCACGTCGCCCACGCCGTCACCCCGATGAGCAGGGCGACCTCCCCGAACACGATGACCTCCAGCGTCCTGCTGGACAGCACCTCGGGCGAGCTGCGGCCCGCGTAGACGACGGGGGAGTCGGCGAACATGCTGACCCGCACCGCCGTCAGGTGCACGCACTCGGTCGGCAGGCAGCTCGTGGTGCTGACGACCCGGTTCTTGACGGTCGGGCGGACGTCGCTGAGCGGCGGCAGGTTCCTGGAGGCGTCGCTGGTGGCCAGGATGTGCCCGTTGGCGCCGACGATCTGGATCAAATCCACGGCGGGATGCGGCACCGGGATGGCGGAGCCCATGGGCAGGGCGCCGCCGCGCATCTCGTAGGCGATCCGCTCGGCGGTGTCCCTGGTCTCGCTGAACACCCCGGCGGTGATCACCGACCTGGTCACCAGCACCCCGGCGATGCCCACGGGGATGAGCACGAGGGCGGCTACGGCCGTCGCGATGAGGGTGACGCGTCCGCGCAGGGACCTGGCCCACCAGGGTGCCATCCCACGAGGCTACCGAGCGTGACCATTGACAATTGCCCCGTAAGGGGAAAGGTTTCGCCAATCCGTCAGGTTCGGGAAGTCAGCGCTGGAGCCACACCGTGGTGTCCGGCGGGATCGTGCCGTCGGCGGGCAGCGGGCCGCTCGCCAGCAGCACCTCGCCGCCCAGGTCGAGGCGCACCGGCTCCTCGCCGGTGTTGAGCACCACGACCAGCCCCGGGTCACGCTCGATGATCAGCACGTCCTTGGGCGAGTCGAGCCACGCCAGCGTGCCGCCGCCGAGCGCCGGGTGCTGCTTGCGCAGCTTCAGCGCGGCCCGGTACAGGTTCAGCGTCGAGCCGGGGTCGTCCTCCTGGGCCTCGGCCGACAGCTCCGCCCACTCGGGCGGGATCGGCAGCCACGGGTCGCGCCAGCCGAGGTCGCCGCCGGCCGTCCAGGGCAGCGGCACCCGGCAGCCGTCGCGGCTCTCGCCCCTGCGCAGGAACGCGGGGTCCTGGCGCAGCTCGTCCGGCAGGTCGAGCACCTCGGGCAGGCCCAGCTCCTCGCCGTTGTAGAGGTAGGCCGAGCCGGGCAGGGCCAGCATGAGCAGGGTGGCCGCGCGGGCGCGCGCCAGGCTGCCGTGCCGGGTGACGTGGCGCGGCTTGTCGTGGTTGGACAGCACCCAGGTGGTGGGCGCGCCGACCAGGTCGGCCTCCCGCAGCGACTTGTCGATGACGGTACGGAACGACTTGGCGTGGAAGTCCGCCATCATGAACTCGAAGTTGAACGCCTGGTGCAGCTCGTCGGGCCCCACGTAGCGGGCCAGCCGCTCGGGCGAGGACACCCACGCCTCGGCCACCGCCATGCGCCCGCCGGGGTAGGAGTCGAGGATCGGCCGCCACTCGCGGTAGATGTCGTGCACGCCGTCCTGGTCGAAGTACGGCACCTGCTCGTCGCCGAGCATCTCGGCCTGCGGGCCGTCCTTCTGGCCCACGTCCGGCAGCCCGTCGGCCTTGATCATGCCGTGCGCGACGTCCACGCGGAAGCCGTCCACGCCCCGGTCGAGCCAGAAGCGCAAAATGTCGCGGAACTCGGCGCGCACCTCGGGGTTGTCCCAGTTGAGGTCCGGCTGCTCGGGGGCGAACAGGTGCAGGTACCACTGCCCGTCCTCGACCTGCGTCCACGCGGGACCGCCGAAGATGGACTCCCAGTCGTTGGGCTTGTCGCGGAAGACGTACCGGTCGCGCAGCCCGGCCTTGAACCAGGCGTGCTGGTCGGAGGAGTGGTTCGGCACCAGGTCGACGATGACCCTGATGCCCAGGTCGTGCGCCTCGTTGATGAGCGCGTCGAAGTCGGCGAGCGTGCCGAACATCGGGTCCACGTCGCGGTAGTCGGCCACGTCGTAGCCGCCGTCCGCCATGGGGGAGGTGTAGAAGGGGCTGAGCCAGATGGCGTCCACGCCGAGCCGGGAGAGGTACCCCAGGTGCTGACGGACGCCTTCCAGGTCGCCCATGCCGTCGCCGTTCGCGTCGGCGAAGCTGCGCGGGTACACCTGGTAAACGACGGCGTCACGCCACCAGTCGTCGTTGCCGAGCATGGTTGTCCTTCCCCCGGGCGGTGATGTTCCGGTCAACGATGTCGCGATCACCCGCGAACGGTCAAGCGCAAGTTTCGGAAAGTTGCGGACCGCGTCCTTCAGGACACGGACGCTCGGACGCGAGGTCAGACGGGGTGAGCCCGATGTGGATCAGGTAACGCTCTTTCGCAAGTTCTTCCAATTCTTGCAAAGAGCCGCTAACGTCCCGGAAACGTTCAAGCTTTCTTACCCGGCGGCGGCGCCTGTTGGCGCCCCCGTTTCCCCGGTGACCTCAGGAGGTCCTCCATGCGCATGCGGGCTCTGGGAGTGGCAGCACTCGCGACCCTGGCGTTCGCCGCGACAGCGTGCGGTAGTTCCCCGTCGGCTGAGCCCGCGGCGGCGCCGGGCACGTCCGCCCCGGCCTCGGCGGCCGCCGCCGGCGGCACGCTCGTGATCTGGGCCGACCCGCTGCGGGTCAAGCCGCTGCAGCCCTTCGCCGAGCAGTTCGGCACCGAGAACGGCGTGACCGTCGAGGTGAAGGAGATCAGCAAGGACAACCAGATGACCTTCCTGACCGCCTCCCAGCAGGGCAGCGGCCCGGACATCGTGATCGGCGCGCACGACTGGATCGGCAACCTGGTGCAGAACGGCGCCATCGACCCGGTCACCCTCACCGAGGAGCAGAAGGCGTCGTTCGCCCCCAAGGCCATCCAGGCCGTGACGTTCAACGGGCAGATCTACGGAGCCCCGTACGCGCTGGAGAACATCGCCCTGATCCGCAACACCGACCTCGCCCCCGACGCGCCCGCCACCATCGAGGACATGATCGCCAAGGGCAAGGAGCTGAAGGAGGCCGGCAAGGTCAAGGAGGTGCTCTGCATCCCCGTCGGCCAGAAGGGCGACGCCTTCCACGTCTACCCGATCTTCGCCTCCGGCGGCGGCGCGCTGTTCGGCACCACCGCCTCCGGCGACCCCGACCCCAAGCAGGTGCTGCTCGGCTCCGACGACTCGATCAAGGCGTTCGGCAAGCTCAAGGAGCTCGGCGAGAAGGGCGACGGCGCGCTGCGCACCTCGCTGACCAACGAGAACTACATCGTCAACTTCGCCGGCGGCAAGTGCGCCTACCTCGTCTCCGGCCCCTGGGCCACCGCCGAGGTCAAGAAGGCCGGCGTCAAGTACGACATCAGCGCCGTCCCCGCGTTCAAGGACGGCAAGCCCGCCACCCCGTTCGTCGGCGTGCAGAGCTTCTTCGTCGCGTCCAAGGGCAAGAACAAGGCCCTGGCCCAGGAGTTCGTCGCCAACTACGTGACCAACAAGGACGTCGCCAAGGCGCTCTACGACGCCGACCCGCGTCCCCCGGCGCTGACCGCCGCGCTGGAGGAGGTCAAGGCCAGCGACCCCGACGCCGTCAAGTTCCTCGACGCCGGCAAGGACGGCATGCCGATGCCCGCCATCCCCGAGATGGCCGCCATCTGGGAGCCGTTCGGCATCGCCGAGAACGCCGTGGTCAAGGGCGCCGACGCGGCCAAGGCCGCCACGGCGGCGCAGAAGGCCATCGACGGCTCGCTCAAGAACTGACGACATGGCTCTCGACGTGCGTCAGGCCGCTCCCGCCGAGGTGCGGGAGCGGTTCCGCCGGGAGACCACCACGGCGTTCGTGGTGAGCAGGATCGCGGTGCTCGCCGTGGCGGCCGCGATCCTGCTCTACGCCGTGCCGCCGCTGGTCGCCACCGGGTCGTGGGTCGCGCTCGGGCTGCTCGCCGCCGTGAGCGCGGTCATCGCCTGGCTCTACCTGACCCGGCGGCACATCCCGGCCAAGTACCTCGTGCCCGGCACCGTCTTCCTCGTCGCCTTTCAGGTGTTCCCCGTGGTCTACACGGTGACCACGGCGTTCACCAACTTCGGCGACGGGCACCGCGGCGACAAGGCCGCCGCCGTCACCGCCATCGAGACCGGCTCCGTCCGCCAGGCGCCCGGCTCGCCCGAGTACACCCTGTCCGTCGCGCTGCGCGGCGAGGAGCTGGTGTTCCTGCTGGTGGACCCGGCGACCAAGCAGGTCTCGCTGGGCACCCCCGACGGGCTGTCCCCGCTCACCGGCGCCCAGGTCGGCGTCACCGGCAAGGTGCTCGCCGCACCCGGCCTGACCGTGCTCAAGGCGCCCGAGGCCGCCGCGCGCGGCCAGGAGATCACCGCGCTGGCCGTGCCGACCGCCGGCGGCGTGATCAAGGCCAACGGGCTCAGCCGCGCCGTCGAGGGCAAGGCCGCCCTGGTCTACGACGCCGCCTGCGACTGCGTGCGCGGCAACGGCGACACCTGGACGGCCGACGAGAGCCAGGGCTACTTCGTCAACGCCAGGGGCGAGCACCTGGCGCAGGGCTGGCAGGTCAACGTCGGCCTGGACAACTTCGCCCGGGTGCTGACCAACCCCACCATCTCCGGCCACTTCGCGGGGGTCCTGGGCTGGAACCTGCTGTTCGCGCTGGCCTCCGTGATCGGCTGCTTCACGCTCGGCATGGGCGTCGCGCTCGCGCTGCACCACCCGCGCATGCGCGGCACCAGGTTCTACCGGATCGTGCTGATCCTGCCGTACGCGATGCCCGCCTTCGCCATGCTGCTGGTCTGGCGCGACATGTTCAACCGTGACTTCGGCCTGATCAACCAGCTCCTCGGCGCCGAGATCGACTGGCTCGGCCAGACGGGCACCGCCAGGCTCGGCGTCATCCTGGTCAACATCTGGCTCGGCTTCCCGTACATGTTCCTCGTCACCACCGGCGCGCTGCAGGCCATCCCGCGCGAGCTGACCGAGGCCGCCTCCATCGACGGGGCCACGCCGTTCAAGGCGTTCCGCCGGGTGACGCTGCCGCTGCTGCTCGTCGCGCTCACGCCGCTGCTGATCTCCGCGTTCGCGTTCAACTTCAACAACTACAACGCCATCGCGCTGACCACCGACGGCGGCCCGTTCCCCGCCGACAGCCCGCAGGTGGGCGGCACCGACCTGCTCATCACCTACACCTTCAGGCTGGCGTTCGGCGCGGGCGGCGCGCAGTTCGGCTTCGCGGCGGCCATCTCGGTGTTCATCTTCGCCATCGTGGCCGTCATCTCGGCCGTGGCGTTCCGCCGCACCCGCAAGCAGGAGGAGGTCTACGCGTGAGGATGACGCTCCGGCACGTCTTCGTGCTCGTCGTGTGCGCGTTCGCGGTGTTCCCGATCCTGTTCGTGGTCTCGGCCGCGATCAACCCGATGGGCACGCTGGCCTCCACCGAGCTGCTGCCCACCGGCGCGAGCCTGAACAACTTCGCCAACCTGCTGACCTCCGACACCTACCCGTTCGGGCGGTGGTTCTTCAACTCGGTGTTCATCGCGCTGGTGTCGTCGTTCGCGAGCCTGCTGCTGTCGATGTTCGCCGCGTACGCCTTCAGCCGCATGCGCTTCGCCGGCCGCCGCGTCGGCATGATGGCGCTGCTGCTCATCCAGATGTTCCCGCAGTTCCTGGCCATCGTGACGATCTTCATGATCTTCACCGAGGTGACCGAGCTGTACCCCGCCTTCGGCTTCAACACCGTGTGGGGGCTGCTGCTGCTCTACCTCGGCGGCGCGCTCGGCGTGAACACCTGGCTGATGAAGGGCTTCCTCGACACCGTACCCAAGGAGCTGGACGAGGCCGCCACCGTGGACGGCGCCACGCACGCCCAGATCTTCTGGCGGGTCATCATGCCGCTGGTCACGCCGATCCTCGCGGTCACCGCGCTGCTGGCGTTCATCGGCATCATGAGCGAGTTCCTGATGGCCAACGTGTTCCTGCGCGACACCGGCAGCAAGACCCTCGCCGTCGGCATGTTCGGCATGATCGCCGGCGACCACCGCAACGCCAACTTCGGCATGTTCGCCGCCGGCACGCTCATTACCGCCGTTCCCACGGTCGGTGTGTTCCTCTGGTTGCAGAAGTACATCGTCTCCGGCCTGACCGCCGGAGCAGTCAAGGGATAGGTGCAGTGCTGCGATTCCTGGGGGAGCCGCATCATGACGGCTCGGCTCTGTATGTCTCCGACCAGCGGCCCGAGCTCGGCGCGCGCGTCACGCTGTGGCTGCGCGCGCCGCTGGCCGCCGGCGTCACCGCCGTGCACGTGCGCGCGGTGCACGACGGCGAGCCGCGCTACTACGAGGCCGCGGCGGACAACCGCGGCAACGCCGGCGGGTACGGCGCGAGCGACGTCTGGTGGCGGGCCGAGATCACCGCGGTCAACCCCGTCACCCCGTACCGCTTCCTGCTGCACACCACGGGCGGGCAGCGGTGGCTGACCGCGGCCGGGCTCGCCGCGCACGACCTCACCGACGCCGGCGACTTCCGCCTCGTCTGCCACCAGGCCCCGCCCGAGTGGATGTCGGACGCGATCGTCTACCAGATCTTCCCCGACCGCTTCGACCGCTCGCACCCCGTCAGCGAGCTGCCCGATTGGGCGCTGCCGCGCGACTGGGACCGCGACCCGGTGATCCCGGCGGGCCCCGGCACCGCCGAGCAGTTCTACGGCGGCGACCTCGACGGCATCGCCGGGCGGCTTGACCACATCCAGAGCCTCGGCGCCGACACCGTCTACCTCACCCCGATCTTCCCGGCCCGCTCCAACCACCGCTACAACGCCTCCACGTTCGAGCACGTGGACCCGCTGCTCGGCGGCGACGAGGCGCTGCACCGCCTGTCGGGCGCGCTGCACGCGCGCGGCATGCGGCTGCTCGGCGACATCACCACCAACCACACCGGCGACACGCACGAATGGTTCACCGCGGCCGTCTCCGACGTGAACGCGCCAGAACGGGAGATGTTCTACTTCGACCCGGTGACCGGCGACTACGAGGCCTGGTGGGGCTTCAAGACGCTGCCCAAGCTCAACTGGGGCAGCGACCTGGTGCGCGCCGGCATGACGGCGGTGCTGAAGAAGTGGCTCGGCCCGTTCGACGGCTGGCGCGTGGACGTGGCCAACATGACCGGCAGGCGCGGCGCCGACGACTACGCCGCCGAGGCCGCCGCCCTGCTGCGCGCCGAGGTCGGCCCCGACTACGCCTTCATCGCCGAGCACAACCACGACGCCACCCGCGACCTCGACCGCGACGGCTGGCAGGGCACCATGAACTACGGCGGCTTCACCCGCCCCGTCTGGGCCTGGCTGCGCGGCCCCGACTGCGACCTGGAGCACTTCCTCGGCGTGCCGGGCGGCGTGCCGCGGCGCGACGGCGTCGCCGCGCTGGCCGGGTTCCGCTCGTTCGCCTCGCAGATGTCGTGGCGCTCGTTCACGCACTCCTGGCAGCTCCTCGACTCCCACGACACGCCCCGCGTACGCACCGTGACCGGCTCCCGCGAGCGCCACCTGCTCGCCGCCGGCCTCCAGGCCACGCTGCCCGGCACGCCCATGGTGTTCGCCGGCAGCGAGTACGGCCTGACCGGCGTCAACGGCGAGCACTCCCGCACCCCGATGCCCTGGAACCGGCCCGCCGACCAGGACCTCGGCACGCTGGCCGGCTACCGCGACCTGTTCGGGCTGCGCAGGGCCGAGCCCGCCCTGCGTCACGGCGGCCTGCGCTGGCTGCACGCCGACGCCGACTGCCTGGTGTTCGCGCGCGAGACGTACGAGGAGACGATCCTGGTCTCCGCGCGCCGCGCGCCCGGCGAGCCGCTCGCCATCGGCGCGCACGCCACCGGCCTCCACAACGCCGAGGACGGCGACGTCATCCCGGGGGAGGGACCTGCGCTGAGAGTGTGGCGCCTGTCACGCTGATCACGCTACGGTGTCCTCTGCTGACGCTCCCGTCCCAACTAGATAGTGGTGTGCCCGTATGAGGTTGCTGTCCGTGGCCGTCGTGGCCTCGCTCCTGCCTGGCCTGCCGTCCGCCGCCCTCGCCGCCGCGGGCACCACCTACTACGTGGACTCCCGAGCCGGTGACGACGCCGCCGCGGGCACCAGCGCGAGCACCGCGTGGAAGTCCCTGGAGAAGCTGGCCGCGGCCGAGCTGAAGCCCGGCGACACCGTCGCCGTCAAACGCGGCGGCAGCTTCGCCGGGCCGCTCACGCTGGAGGCCAGCGGCACCGCCGCCAAGCCCATCACCGTCAAGGCGTACGGCAGCGGCGCGCTCGCCAAGATCAGCGGCAGCGAGGAGGACTGCGTCGTCGTCAAGGGGAACCACTGGGCGATCAGCGGCCTGCACGCCTCCAACTGCCGCTGGGCCGGCTTCCAGCTCGACGGCGACAACAACGAGCTGAGCGGGGTGAAGGCCGACCGCAACATCGCCGGCGTCTTCGTCACGCCCTCCGGCTCGCGCAACACCATCCGCGACAGCGTCCTGACCGGCAACGACCGGATGAGCGTCAACGACGAGGGCGGCGACAACGACTCCGGCGCGTTCGGCGTGCTCCTCAACGGCGACGACAACGTGGTCACCGGCAACACCATCAGCGGCAGCTTCGCCAGGAGCGCCGACTACGGCACCGACGGGGCCGCCGTCGAGATCTTCAACGGCGACCGCAACCGGGTCACTCACAACATCTCCAGGAACAACGAGACGTTCACCGAACTGGGCGCCCAGAAGGGCAAGACCGCCACCGGCAACGTGTTCGCCTTCAACGTCGTCACCTCCTCCCGCAGCCGCGGCTCCTTCCTCATCACCCGCGGCTCCCGGCACATCGTCGGCCCGGTCAAGGGCACGATCGCCGTGCACAACTCCGTCTACCTCCCGGCCAGGGACACCGTCGGCTGGTCCTGCCACGACGGCTGCTCCCCGTCGATACTGAAGCTGCGCAACAACGTCATCGTGGTCGGCGGCGAGTCCGGCTGGGAGGACGGCGCGGGCGCCGACGAGGACGGCAGCGTCTACCAGGGGCGCACGGCCAGATTCAAGCTCGGGCCGAAGTCCGTGATGGCCGACCCGAAGTTCGTCTCCAAGACCGACCTGCGGCTGCGGCCGGGCTCCCCGGCGCTCGGGCGCGCAGTCGCGCTGACGCCGAAGTGGTACGGCGGCAAGGCGTTCGGCAAGGACATCAAGGGCAAGCCGCTCGCCGGTCCGCTGGACTCCGGCGCCTACCAGCACTGAGCGCGCCCTAGAGTGGCATTGTGGTTCCAGATCTTCGCCAGCCGCTGGTGCGGCAGCTCGCCGAGTCCGACGCGCCCCGTCACTACTGGCACCTGGGCGACGAGGACGGGCGGGCCTGGCTGTTCGAGAGCGTGGAGGGCGACTACCGCGAGCAGTGGGCCGTGCGGCAGGTCGAGGTGGGTTCCGACCGTGGCGCCCGCCGCTACTGGTGGCGGCATCTGCAGGACGAGTACGGCTTCCTGACCGACCAGCCGCTGGAGGTGTGGGAGCTGACCGAGATCACCCCCGAGGCGTTCGAGGCGGTCTGGGAGGCGGCGGGCTGATCATCTGGCCAGCCCCGCCAGCCCTTCGATGATCAGCCGGATGGCCGTGTCGAAGTCGCGCTCGGCCTCGTCCACCGGCAGGTGCCCCTTGGTCTCGGCGATCACGAAGCCCGTGACGAACGCGTGCAGCACGTCGCTCGTGCGCCGCAGCTCCGGCTCGGGGATCCCGGCCAGCCGCAGGATGCGGTAGAGCGTCTGCCAGAGCACCAGCTTGCGGTCCGCGATGATCTCCGGGTGGTCGTGCAGGTAGCTCCACATCGCCGGGTGCTCCACCGCGTTGCGGTGGTAGGCCAGGCCCAGGGCGCGGAGCTGGTCGCGCCAGGGTGAGCCGTCGTCCGGCGGCAGCTCCATGCGCTGCGCCGCCGTCGAGCAGATCAGCCTGATCAGCGCCTCCTTGTTGTCCACGTGGTGATACAGGGACATCGGGTTGACGTCCAGCGCGGCCGCGAGCTTGCGCATCGACAGGCCCTCCACGCCGCCCTCGTCCATCAGGCGCAGGGCGGTGGTGCTGATCTCTTCGAGAGTCAGGGGTGCGCCCCTGCGCGCGCTCACGGCCATACACCGTATGGTAGCGTCAGCCATACGGTGTATGGCTATGGAAGGGAGCACTCATGGCTCGGATCCCCGCCCCTCAGGGCCTGCCGATCGTGGGCAACACACTGCAGATCCCCTCGGACGCGCCCGTGGAGCACTTCGTCAAGCTCGCCTCCCGCTACGACGAGGGCATCTTCCAGCTCGAGATCGCCGGCCGCCGGGTGATCATGGTCTACGACCCCGACCTGGTGGCCGAGGTCTGTGACGAGAGCCGCTTCGTCAAGCGGATCAGGCCGCCCCTGACGATCGTGCGCGACTTCGGCGGCGACGGCCTGTTCACGGCCGACCACGACGAGCCGGTGTGGGGCCACGCGCACCGCATCCTGATGCCGGCCTTCAGCCAGCGCTCGATGAAGGCGTACTATCCGCAGTTCCTG
This sequence comes from Nonomuraea monospora, assembly GCF_039531895.1. NCBI lineage: Bacteria > Bacillati > Actinomycetota > Actinomycetes > Streptosporangiales > Streptosporangiaceae > Nonomuraea > Nonomuraea monospora. The sequence goes on along the minus strand of NZ_BAAAQX010000011.1, from coordinate 164,729 downwards.
GAGGTCGCCGAGCAGCTCGTCGCGTCGTGGGCAGCCCGCCAGGGGGAGGACCTGCCCGTCGCCGACGACATGACCAGGCTGACGCTCGACACGATCTCCCTGACCGGGTTCGGCTACCGGTTCAACTCCTTCGACTCGCCCGAGCTGCACCCGTTCCTCCAGGCCATGGGCGGTGCGCTGACCGAGGCCATGCACCGCAACCAGCAGCTCCCGTTCGTCACCAAGCTCAAGAAGAAGAGCGAGGAGGGCTACCGGCGCGACATCGGCACCATGCAGGCCCTCGTGGACGAGGTGATCAAGCAGCGCCGCGCCGAGGGCGGCGGAGGGGGCGCCAAGGACCTGCTGGGGCTGATGCTGGAGGCGTCCGACCCGCAGAGCGGCGCCCGCCTGTCCGACGAGAACATCCGCGACCAGGTGCTCACCTTCCTCATCGCCGGCCACGAGACCACCAGCGGCCTGCTCTCCTTCGCGCTGTACAACCTGCTGCGCGAGCCGCACATCCTGGCCCGCGCGTACGAGGAGGTGGACCGGCTGCTGCCGGGCGACGAACCGCCCACGTACGAGACGATCATGAAGCTGGACGTCATCCCCCGCATCCTGGAGGAGACGCTGCGGTTCTGGTCGCCGATCCCCCTGTTCGGGGTGTCCGCCCTCCAGGACACCATGATCGGCGACTACCTCATCCCGAGGAACCAGGGCGTCGGGGTGCTGCTGCCGCCGCTGCACCGCAGCGCCAAGGCGTGGGAGCGGCCGGAGGAGTTCGACATCGACCGCTGGCTGCCGGAGAACAAGAAGGGGCACCACCCCGGCGCGTACAAGCCGTTCGGCAACGGCGAGCGGGCCTGCATCGGGCGGCAGTTCGCGCTGACCGAGGCCAGGCTGGCACTCGCGCTGATCCTGCGGCGCTTCGCCCTGTCCGACCCGAACGTCTACCGCATGAAGATCAAGCAGACGCTCACGCTCAAGCCCGACGGGTTCACCCTGCGGGTGCGCGAGCGGCGCGCGCACGAGCGGGCCGTCGTGGCCGCGCTGCCCGAGCAGCACAGCGAGCAGCAGGACATCGCGGTGACCGGCGTGCCGCTCACCGTCGCCTACGGCTCCAACCTCGGCACCAGCGCCGACATCGCCGAGCGGCTGGCCGAGCGGGCCGGGCGGGCCGGGTTCGCGACCACGCTGACCACGCTGGACGAGCTGACCCCGCCCGCCGAAGGGCTGCTCGTCGTGGTGGCCTCCTCCTACAACGGCAAGGCGCCCGACAACGCCCAGCGCTTCGACGCCCTGGAGACGCTGCCCGGCCTGGCCGGGGTGCGGCTGGCCGTGCTGGGCTGCGGGAACACGCAGTGGCCGACGTACCAGGACTTCCCGCGGCGCGCGTACGAGAAGCTGACGGCGGCGGGGGCCGTCCCGCTCATCGAGCGGGGCGAGGCCGACACGGACGGCGACTTCGACGGCGACGTGTCCGCCTGGACGGCCCGCCTGTGGGCGGCGCTGGCCGAGGAGTACAGCGCCTCCGCCGAGGGCGCGGGGCCGCGCTACGAGATGGAGGTGCTCAGCGAGACCGAGGTCAGGCCGTCGGTGGTGTCCGAGCGGGCCTTCCCGCTGACCGTGATCTCCAACGAGGAGCTGACCGGCGACCCCGAGGGGCTGTGGGACTTCTCGGCCGAGGCGCCCCGCCCCGGCGTGCGCTCCATCGTGGCCAGGCTGCCCGAAGGGGTGACGTACTCGGCGGGCGACCACGTGGCCGTCTTCGCCAAGAACGACCCCGAGCTGGTGGAATGGGCGCTGCGCTGCCTGCGCGTCCCCCGCGAGCAGGTCGTCCGGCTGCGCGCCGCCGGAGCCACGCACCTGCCCGTGGACACGCCCGTCACCGCCGGGCTGCTGCTGACCGAGTTCGCCGAGCTGCAGGAGGTGGCCACCCGCGCCGACCTGGAGGCGCTGGCCGCGCACACCGGCTGCCCCTGGACCAAGGGCCGGCTCGCCGAGCTGACCGCGAACTACGCCGACGAGATCCTCGCCAAGCGGGTCTCCACGCTGGCGCTGCTGGAGCGCTTCCCCGCGATCGAGCTGCCGCTGCCGGTGTTCCTGGAGCTGGCCGGGCCGATCAAGCCGCGCTACTACTCCGTCTCCTCCTCGCCGCTGGCCGACCCCGGCGCCGTCCGGCTCACCGTCGGCCTCGTCGAGGGGCCCGCCTGGTCCGGCACCGGCACCTACCAGGGCATGTGCTCGGCCTACCTGGCCGGGCTGAAGGAGGGCGAGGTCTTCTACGGCTACGTCCGGGTGCCCGCGCCGCCGTTCCGGCTGCCGGACGACCCCGCCACGCCGGTGATCCTCGTCGGCCCCGGCACCGGGTTCGCGCCGCTGCGCGGCTTCCTGGAGGAGCGGGCGCTGAGCGGGGCGAGCGGGCGCGCGGAGGTGTTCACCGGGTGCCGCCATCCCGAGCACGACCTGCTGTACGCCGGTGAGCTGACCGCCTGGGAGGAGGCCGATGGGGTTACCGTGCATCGGGCTTACTCGGCCGTGGCGGGGCATCCGTACCGGTTCGTTCAGGACGCGGTCGCGGCCCGGGCCGATGAGGTGTGGGAGCTGCTGCAGCAGGGGGCCCACGTGTACGTCTGCGGGGACGGGCTGCGGATGGCGCCGGCCGTACGGCAGGCACTGCTCGACCTGTACCGGAGCAGGACCGGTGGGGAGGACGGCGCGGCGTGGCTGGCCGGGCTGGAGGCTGACGGGCGCTACCAGCAGGACGTTTTCGCCTGAAAACGTCAACTACCCTTTATCGACAATCCGGACTTAACACTGCATCTTGGGATATAACCGCAGCATGCGCGACATATCCGTGGAACATGCTCGAAACCTTTCCACGGCACTGTGAGAGCCTCTGGGAAGGGGGCGGAAATGCTGCTGCGACTGAGGGTGTCGTTGCCCGACCGGCCGGGTGGTCTCGGCCAGGTCGCCAAGGCGCTGGGCGCGCTGGGAGCGGACATCCTGCAAGTCACCGTGCTCGAACGCGAGGCCGGAAGGGCCGTGGACGACTTCACCGTCTCCTGGCCCGGCCCGGTGACCGCCGCAGAGGCGCGCGAGCGGCTTTCCGCCATGCCCGGCGTACGGGTGGAAGGGGTGTGGGCCACCAAGGACGTGCCCGGCTCCGCGCCCGACTACGACCTGCTCATGCACGTGGCGGCCGAGCCCGCCCGGGGTTTCGCCACCCTCGTGGACGCCCTGCCCGCCCTGTGCGGCGCGGAGTGGTCGGTCGCGGTGGCCGACGGCGCGGTACGGCACGCCTCGCTGGCGGCGCCCGCCGAGTTCGACCTGCCGGAGTCGCCGCCGCGGGCCATCTGCGTGGACGCCGAGGAGGTGCGGCTGATGCTGCTGCCCGTGGTGGCCGCCGGGCTGCACGTGGTCGTGGCGCGCGCCGACGGGCCGGTGTTCCACCGGGCCGAGGTGGAGCGGGCCGCGCGCATCGTGGACGTGGTCTCCAGGCTGGCGGCGCGAGCCTCCTGAGATGATTGACCGAACAATCATCTGGTCACTAACGTGGGCCTCCTGATCGTGTGAGCAACAGGAGCAGTCCGTGACCGTGCACGAGCCCGCCATCGGCCGCTACTACGAGGACTTCACCATCGGGGACGTGTACCAGCACCCCATGGGCCGCACGATCAGTGAGACGGACAACACCTGGTTCACGCTCCTGACGATGAACACGAACCAGAACCACTTCAACGCCCACCTCGCGGCCAGGTCGCCCACCGGCAAGATCATTGTCAACTCGGGGCTGAGCGTGGCCATCGTGCTCGGGCTGTCCGTCATCGACGTCAGCCAGACCGCGATTGTGAACCTCGGCTGGGACGGCATCAAGCTCACCCACCCCGTGTTCGTCGGCGACACCCTCTACGCGGAGTCGAAGGTGACCGGGAAACGCGAGTCCGGTTCCCGGCCGTACGCCGGGATCGTCACCTGCTACACCCGCGGGCTCAACCAGGACGGCGACGAGGTCATGTCCTGGACGCGGACCGTCATGGTCTACAAGCGCGACGCCCCGCACGACAAGGGCTACTTCCCCGAGGCCAGGACCGGCCCGCTCTGAGGAGGCGCACATGGACTTCGAGCTGACCGACGAGCAGAGGGCGTTCCGCGAGACCCTGCGCGCGTTCGTGGACAAGGAGATCGTCCCGGTCGCCACCGAGTGGGAGCACTCCGGGCGCTACCCGGCCGAGATCGTCGACAAGATGAAGCAGATGGGGCTGTTCGGGCTGTCCGTGCCCGAGGAGTACGGCGGCCTGGCGGCCGACATGGTGTCGTTCGCCCTCGTCTTCGAGGAGATCGCGCGCGGCTGGATGGGCGTGGCCGGCACGATCGGCTCCCACTCGCTGGCCTGCTGGATGATCGCCCGGCACGGCACCGAGGAACAGAAGCAGGCCCACCTGCCCGACCTGGCCTCCGGCACGCGCCGCACCGCCATCGCGCTGACCGAGCCCGGCGCCGGCACCGACCTCCAGGGCATCCAGACCCGCGCCGTACGCGACGGCGACCACTACGTCGTCACCGGCACCAAGACGTGGATCACCAACGCCCGCCACGCCGACCCGCTCCCCGTCCTCGTCAAGACCTCCGTCACCGAGCCCGCCCACAAGGGCATGTCGGTCCTGCTCGTGGACCCCGCCACGCCCGGCTTCAGCGTCAGCCGCGACCTGCCCAAACTCGGCTACAAGGGCACCGAGACCTGCGAGGTCGTGCTCGACGAGGTCCGCGTGCCGGTCAGCGCCCTGCTCGGCGGCGTCGAAGGACGCGGCATGCAGCAGGTGCTCGGCGGCCTCGAGATGGGCCGCGTCAACATCGCCGCGCGCGCCGTCGGCGTCGCCCAGGCCGCCTACGACGCCGCACTCTCCTACGCCCGCGAACGCACCGCCTTCGGCCAGCCGATCGCGGACTTCCAGGCCATCCAGCTCAAGCTCGCCGACATGGCCACCGAGATCCAGGCCGCCCGGCTGCTCACCTACTGGGCCGCGTCCCAGGCCGACGGGGGGAGGCGGGTGGACATGGAGGCGGGCATGGCCAAGTACTTCGCCTCCGAGGTGGCGCTCAAGGCGTCGCTGGAGGCGATGCGGATTCACGGTGGGTACGGGTACTCGCAGGAGTACGTGGTCGAGCGGCTCTACCGGGACGCGCCGTTGATGGCGATCGGGGAGGGGACCAACGACGTGCAGCGGATGGTGATCGCTCGGGCGCTCGTCTCGGGGAAGGGCAAGGTCGGGTGGTGAATCGCCACTCCTTATCCTGAGGAAAGGGACTGAGGGCGCTAGCGAGGGATGCCATGTCCGACCAGCACCGGCACGCGGGTGACCACGGAAACGGCCACGACCCCGACCACGGGCATGGGCATGGGCACGGGCATTCGGGGGAGGGGCGGCGCGGGCTCAGGGCCGTCCTGGGCAAGATCACCCACGCCCTCGCCCCGCACAGCCACGACACCTCAGACAAGACCGACAGCGCCCTGGAAGGCAGCGACCGCGGCATGCGCGTCCTGGCCATCTCGTTCGCCGTCCTCATGGTCACCGCCGCCGTCCAGGCCGTCATCGTCGTCGCGTCAGGCTCCGTCGCGCTGCTCGGCGACACGCTGCACAACCTCGCCGACGCCCTGACCGCCGTACCGCTGGCCATCGCGTTCTCACTCGGCCGCCGCGCCGCCACCCGCCGCTTCACCTACGGGTACGGCCGCGCCGAGGACCTCGCGGGCATCGTCATCGTGCTGCTCATCGCCGCCTCCGCCGCCCTCGCCGGGTACGAGGCCGTCCGGCGGCTCCTCGACCCCCAGGAGATCCAGGCCGTCGGATGGGTGGCCGGGGCGGCGGTCGTCGGGTTCGCCGGGAACGAGTGGGTGGCCCGCTACCGCATCAAGGTCGGCAAAGAGATCGGCTCGGCCGCGCTGGTGGCCGACGGCCTGCACGCCAGAACCGACGGCTTCACCTCACTGGCCGTGCTCCTCGGCGCGGGCGGCGCCGCCCTCGGCTTCCCCATCGCCGACCCCGTCGTCGGGCTGCTCATCACGTTCGCCATCTGCTTCGTCCTGCGGGACGCGGCCCGCGAGATCTACCACCGCCTGATGGACGCCGTCGACCCGGCCCTCGTGGACGACGCCGAACGCATCCTGGCCACGGTCCAGGGTGTGCGGCGGGTGGGGTCCGTACGCCTGCGGTGGATCGGGCACGCCCTCCACGCCGAGGTCGAGATCCTCGTCAGCCACGACATGTCCGTCGTAACCGCCCACAAGGTAGCCGTCGAAGCCGAGCACCGCCTCATGCACGAACTGCCCCGCCTCCGCGCCGCCACCGTCCACACGGACCCTGACGGCCCGGCCGGCGCCGACCACCACGCCACCCTCACCTCCCACCGCACCCCCTGACCCCCACCGCACCTACACCAGCACCCGCCCCCACCCCTTCACCACCCGCCCCGCTCCTCACCCACGCGCCTCGCTCCACCGCACCCCGCGCCGCGCCCCCGCGTCCTGCGTCTGCGCCCCCGCGCCCTGGGCCTGCAGCCCTCACGCTCCCGCGTCCTGTGCCCGCGCCACGCGTCCTGCGGCTCGCGTCTTAGGCCCTGTGTCGTGCCCCGCGCCCGTGCGCCTGCCTCCTGCACCCGCCTCGCACCCCACCCCCGCCACGACCACCCCCCAAAAGGACACCAACCCCCGCCGACCCTCCGCATCACGACACCCGAAGAGGGTAGGTTGGGGCGGGTGTCCGCCGCCGCCCTTCCCGCAGCCGCCCCCTCCACCACCTCGCCCGCCGCGAGGCTGGCCTGGCTGGACGCCCTGCGCGGCATCGGTGCGCTGGCCGTCGTGGCCGAGCACCTCCTGCCGTGGTTCCTGCCCGCCCTCAGGCCGTACTGGTTCAACCTGGGCGTCTACGGCATCCTGGTCTTCTTCCTGGTCAGCGGCTACATCATCCCCACGTCCCTGGAACGGCACGGCGACGTCAGGGCGTTCTGGATCAGCCGCTTCTTCCGCCTCTACCCCCTCTACCTCGCCGTCATCGCCCTCGTCCTGGCGCTGGCCTGGTGGGTGCCGGTGCGCGGGGAGGTGCCGCGCGACGGCAGCGCGGTGGCGGCGCACGCGACCATGCTGCTGGACGTCGTCAGCGTCGGCGGCGTCGCCGACACCATGTGGACGCTGTCGTACGAGATGGTGTTCTACCTGCTGGTCACGGCGCTGTTCCTGACGCGCGGGCATGACCGCAGCGGGACGCTGTCGATGGTGTTCGCGGCGGCGGCCGTGGTGGTGGGGTTGGTGGCGTCGGGCGCGGTGTGGAAGGGCGGGTGGCCGGCGTACGTGTCGTGCGGGGTGTTCGTCGTCGGCCTGGCGGGGGTGCTCCTGGGCAGGTTCCGTACGGTTGCCGCGTGCGTGCTGGGCGTCATGGCGGTGACGGCGCTGGTGCTGAGCAGCCGGGTGCCGTGGCTGGGCACGGCGGTGCTGGCGGTGATGTTCGCGGGGACGGCGATTCACCGGTGGGAGCGCGGGACGGGCGGGCTGTGGCCGGTCGCGGTCACGTCGGCGCTGGTCGCGATCTCGCCGCTGTGGGCGATCGAGAGCGGCTGGTGGTGGGTGCGGGCCGATGTGTGGATCACCACGATCGCGCTGGCTGGGGCGACGTTCGCGGGCGGGATGGCGTTGCGCGGGCGGCGGCTGCCCAGGGTGCTGGTGTGGTTCGGGCTGATCAGCTACTCGCTGTACCTGGTGCACCATCCGCTGCTGAAGTACTTCGTGCAGATCTCCGGCGACCTGCGGCGGGCGGCGTTGCCGGTGCAGCTCGCCATGACGGCGCTGGCGGTGGCCGTGATCGTCGGCGTCAGCGCGCTGACCTACCGGTACGTCGAGCGCCCGATGCAGGCGCTGGGCCGCCGCGTGTCACGCCGGTGCCGTGACGGGCTCCAGCGCGGCGGCGACGAGCGGGTGGCGCGTCAGGACGCCGGACACGACGGGGTCCTCGGCCATCAGGAACGCCAGGTGCCTGACCGCGTGCGCGACCACGTTGGCCAGGGCGACGCGCTCGGGTGACGGCGTCGCGGGGGCCTCGCCGCGGGCGATCTCCAGCACCGGCACCTCGACGGCGGGCAGCCAGGGCGCGGGATCGGGGCAGACGGCGTACGTGAGCACGATCCGGCCGTCCGGTTCGTGACGCCAGCTCGTGGAGTGCACGACGACACCGGGGTCGCCCGCTGTGACGCCGGCCAGCCTGCGGGCGGCCCCGTCAGGGCTCTCCCCGTGTAGTGGCTGGGTAATGGCATGCCGGTATGACCACCGCTTGTCGGTGCTCACCCGTAGCATGAGCGTCTCAACCGAGACCACGTGTCTCCCCGTCACCGACAACAACTTACTGCCAATCATATGCAACTGCATTCGTGAGGCATATGTGTCCCGCTCTTGAAACATCCCGGCGGGCCGGGTTGTAGTCGAGGGCGTGCGAGAGAGAGGCCGACACACATGCCCGGTTTGCTGGTGCTGATGGGGTCGGGCGAGACGAGCCCGACCATGGTCGAGATCCACCGCGCCGCGGCGCGGACGCTGCGCGCGGGGGCGCGGGCCGTGCTGCTCGACACTCCGTACGCCTTCCAGGAGAACCGGGCCGACATCTCCGCCCGCGCCCGCGGATACTTCGCCCACAGCGTCGGCCTGGATGTCGAGGTCGGCTCCGCGATCACCGGCGCCGACTGGGTGTTCTCCGGCCCGGGCAGCCCCACGTACGCGCTCGACCGGTGGGCCGACAGCGGCGTGGCCGGCGACCTGCGGGCCAGGATCCGCGCCCGGCAGGGCGTCACCGTGCTCGCCTCGGCCGCCGCCTGCACCGCGGGGCTGGCGACCGTACCGGTCTACGAGATCTACAAGGTGGGCGCCGAGCCGCACTGGCGCGAAGGCCTCGACCTGCTGGAGCCGCTCGGCCTGCGCGCCGTCCTCATCCCGCACTTCGACAACGCCGAGGGCGGCACCCACGACACCCGCTACTGCTACCTCGGCGAGAGCCGGCTGTCGCGCATGGAACGCGAGCTGCCGCCCGGCACGGCCGTCCTCGGCCTCGACGAGCACACCGCCCTGATCATCGACCTGGAGAGCGAGTCGGTGCGCGTCGCCGGCCGCGGCGGCCTCACCGTGCGGCGGCCGGGCAGGCTCACGGTCCTGCCCACGGGCACCCGCACCGACCTCGGCGAGCTGCGCGGCCTGGCCGAGGGCCGCGCCGGCGCCCCCGTCCCGCCCCCGTCCCAGGACGTGGCGGCCGACGCGCCCGCCGAGGTGACGCTGGAGGAGTCGATCCGCTCGTGCGAGGAGCTCTTCAAGGCCGCCGCCGACCGGCCCGACATGGTGGCCGCCGCCCAGGCCGTGCTCGACCTGGAGGCGGAGATCGTCAAATGGGCCGCCGACACGGAGGAGGACGCGGGCGGGGTTGAGCAGGGCAGAGAGCTGATGCGGCTGCTCATCGCCCGCCTGGGGGAGCTCGCCTCGACGGCCAGCCGGCATTCGCGGGAGCTGCCCGCACTGGTGGAGCCGTTGCTGGAGCTGCGGGCCGAGCTGCGGGGGAAGGGGTGTTATGACGTGGCGGACGCGTTGCGGGGGGCGATGGCCCGGGGCGGGGTGACGGTGGAGGACACGGCTGAGGGGCCGCGGTGGTCGGTGGTCTCCTGAGGAATCCTGATCGATAACCCATAGTGACGGCAAAGACACGGTAAGGTTGCCTCGTCACTCGACGTACTCGTATGGGCACGCTTTGCCTTCATGGTGCGTGCATGCGAGACTCTCATTCATGGAAGGCGATGAGGCGATGACTGCTCTGCCGGACGATGGCTGGCTGGATGCCCATCCGCCACCTGGTCGCGCCAGGCTGTTCTCCGTGCCGCATGCCGAGGATGGCTACACCGTCGAGGACTGGCTGAAGCTGCCCGAAACCGGGGAGCGGATCGAGTTGATCGACGGGAGTTATCTGGTGAGCCCCATGCCCAACTACGATCACGCGTTCGCGGCGCAGAGCCTCGTGCGCATCATCAATGACGCCAGTCCGAACGACTTCTTGGCGGTGGAGACCGGCAATCTTCAGGTTCGTGGTGACGGCCTGATCCCGGACATCGTAGTCGGGCACATCGAGGCGATGCCTGGCGCGGTGACGCTCTCCTCGGAGGATGTTGTCTGCGTCGTCGAGATCGTCAGCCCAGGTAAGAGTGCTCATTGGCGCGATTACATCATCAAGCCGCCCAAATATGCCGCTGGTGGCATCCCGTTTTTCGTCAGGGTCGAGCTGCAAGGCGACGGCGCCCCGCGGGCCGAAGTGTTCAAGCTTGGCGCTCAGGGTTACGAACTGGTCGCCGAGGGCAAGGCGGGCAGCTCGCTGACGATCGACATTCCTTTCCCCGTCTCCTTCGGCCCGGCGGTGCTTACCTGGCCGCGCCGCTAGAAGGCTCTGGCGACCTCCCGCGCCCGCTCCTCCGCCTGCTTGCGCTCATTCTCATGCGACCCCGTCAACGTAGGATGATGCCGGATCGCCGTGACGTCCCCGATCCCCGCCCACCGCAGCCACCCCTCGAAGAACGTCGACTGGTGGTCGGTGCCGAACTCCGCCCCCAGCCCCGGCCCCCACACCGCGCTGGTGTAGACGACGGCGGCGCGCTTGCCCGTGACGAGGCCGCGATAGCCGGTCTCCGGGTGGACGTCGAAGACGAGGGCGGGCTGGCTGACGACGTCGATGAACTGCTTCAGCTTGTACGGCACCCCCGAGTTCCACATGGGCACGCTGAACAGGTACCGGTCGTAGGCGTCGAAGCGTTCGAAGGTGCGCACGGCCGCGGCCCACGCCTGCGCCTGTTCGCCTTCCGGGGTGCCGCCTCCGAAGACGGTCATCTTGGCGTGTGCGGCGGCCGGGCCGAACTCGGGCAGCGTTCCGTCCCAGAGGTCGAAGTGGTCGACGGTGGAGCCCGGGTGGGTGGCGAGGTACTCGTCGGTGAAGGTGCGGGCGATGGCCAGGGAGGTGGACTGGTCTCCGCGCGGTGAGGCGGAGATGTGCAGGAGGCGGCTCATGGTGCCGGGGTCCCTTCGCTTGGATAGATCGGACTGTGGTCCGGTTACACGCAAGGACGATACGGACTATGGTCCGGTTGGTCAAGCGAAAGAAAGGCCGGGTGTGTGGACACCCGGCCTGAAGAGAAAGTAGGGGTCAGCGGCGTGGGGGGTCGATGCGGGCGCCGTCCATGGTGAAGATCATGATGCGGGACAGGTCCACTCCGACCTTGGCGGCGTCGCCGGCGCGCCAGATGGGCCGGTTGCCGAGCCGGACGATCAGGTCCGAGCGGCGGTGGATGCCGCTGTTGGGGTGCGCGCCGACCTGCTCCTGGTCCTGCCACTCCTGCTCGTGCTGGCGCGGGAAGAGCCGCCGCACCAGGCCCGACAGCTTGCCGGAGCCGTTCTGGTCGCCGTTGGCGCGCCGGCTGCGCGGGTCCGGCGGCTCGGGCACCGGGACGGCGGGCATGCCGCACTCCAGGTAGGCCAGCCACTCGTGCCCGTGGTACTCCAGCGCCCGCACCCGCCCGAAGAACGACGGCCCCTCGTACGACTCAGGCACGGGCGCGAGACCGTCCGGGCGCAGGCCGACGAGGACCTGGCCGCCGGTGTGCTGGGAAATGGCGTACGCCCTGGGATCGCTCCACGGCATCGTCAGCCGGTGCGGGCCGAAGTCGAGCATGACGTACTGGTTCTGCGGCGTCCTGACACCCGCCGCCAACAGGTTCAACTGCTGAGAGTTGAGAAAGGCCGCCACGAAGGCCGTCGCTGGATCGTTGTAAATCTGGGCCGGAGTACCGACGTCCTGGAGGACGCCGCGATTCAGGATCGCGATCCTGTCGGCCAGCGTCAGGGCTTCGACCTGGTCGTGCGTGACGTAGACCGTGGTGACGCCGAGCGATCTGACCAGCGACGAGATCTCCATGCGCAGTTCGGTGCGCATGCCGGCGTCGAGGTTCGACAGCGGCTCGTCCATGAGGAACAGCTTGGGCTGGCGCACGATCGCCCTGCCCATCGCCACCCGCTGCCGCTGGCCGCCGGAGAGCGTGCCGGGGCGGCGGTCCAGCGTCTCGTCGATGTGCAGCGCCTTGGACAGCTCGGTGACGCGCTCGCGGACTAGCGCGGGGTCGGACTTGGCGATCTCCAGGGGGAAGGCGATGTTCCCGCGTACGGTCCGGTGGGGGTAGAGGGCGCCGTTCTGGAAGACCATCGCCACGTCACGGTCGCGCGGGGCCAGGTGGTTGGCCATCTGTCCGTCTAACCAGAGCTCGCCCTCGGTGATCTCCTCAAGTCCCGCGATCATGCGCAGCAGGGTGGACTTGCCGCATCCGGAGGGGCCGAGGAGGACGAGGAACTCGCCGTCTTCGGCCCGCAGGCTCAGCCGGTCGACTGCGAGGTAGTCGCCCGGATACACCTTGGTCACTTTGTCGAGAACGACCGAGCTCATGGGCTCACACCTTGCGCGCGTGTCACCTGTTACGAGGCTGATTGAAGAGGTAGTACATCGCGCCTTAACGCTAGATGTCCACCCTTGACATAAAGAATCTCTTTCGTGCGCGTTTCGGGCAGGAGTTTTGGGCATCCGAACGCCGAAATTTCCGGATCTGGGGGGCGTGGAAGGACTTGCGTAAAGTTGCGGAAAGGGCTTTCATAGTCGGGACGTTCGGGGGATGACTCGGGGGAAACCATGACCGCTTGGTGGCGAGACGCCGCGATCTACCAGGTCTACGTGCGCAGTTTCGCCGATGGCAACGGCGACGGGGTCGGTGACCTGATCGGCGTTCGCGATCGCCTGCCGTACCTCGCCGACCTCGGCGTGGACGCCATCTGGCTGACGCCCTTCTACACCTCGCCGATGGCCGACTTCGGCTACGACGTCGCCGACTACCGAGACGTGGACCCGCTGTTCGGCTCGCTCGCGGACGCCAAGTCGCTCATCGACGAGGCCCACGACCACGGCCTGCGGGTCATCGTGGACGTCGTGCCGAACCACACCTCCTCCGCCCACCCCTGGTTCCAGCAGGCGCTGCGCGGCGAGCGGCGCGACCGCTACATCTTCCGCGACCGGCCCAACGACTGGGAGTCGATCTTCGGCGGGCCCGCGTGGACGCAGGTCGAGGACGGGCAGTGGTACCTGCACCTGTTCGACCCGTCCCAGCCGGACCTCGACTGGAACAGCGAGGAGGTGCGCGGCGAGTTCCTGTCGATCCTGCGCTTCTGGCTCGACCTGGGCGTGGACGGCTTCCGCGTGGACGTCGCGCACGGCATGGTCAAGCCGGACGGCCTGCCCGACATCGGCCGCGGCAACCAGGCCAGGATGGTCGGCAGGGAGCCGGTGCCGTTCTTCGACAACGACGGCGTGCACGAGATCCACCGCTCCTGGCGGGCCGTGCTCGACTCCTACCCCGGCGAGCGGATCGGCGTGGCCGAGGCGTGGGCGCCGACCCCCGAGCGGCTGGCCAGGTACGTCCGCCCCGACGAGCTGCACCAGGCGTTCAACTTCCACTACCTGTTCGCCCCCTGGGACGCCGCCGAGCTGCGTACCGTGATCGACTCCTCGCTCGCGACGGCCGGCTCGGTCGGCGCGCCGACCACCTGGGTGCTGTCGAACCACGACGTCAAGCGGCACGTCACCCGCTACGGCAGCCTGGCGCGCGCCCGCGCCGCCGCGCTGCTCACGCTCGCCCTGCCCGGCTCCGCCTACGTCTACAACGGCGAGGAGCTGGGCCTGCCCGAGGTGCTCGACCTGCCCGCCGAGCTGTGCCAGGACCCGCAGCGGCTGCGCGACCCCGACAGCGGGCGCGACGGCTGCCGCGTGCCGATGCCGTGGACGTTCGACGGCGGCTGGAACGACCCGTGGCTGCCCATCCCCGGCTCGTGGGGGGAGTTGAGCGTGCAGGCCCAGCACGGTGTGCCCGGCTCGACGCTGGAGCTCTACCGGCAGGCGCTGCGGCTGCGCAAGCAGCTCGACGGCGAGCTGGTCTGGCGCGACTCGCCCGAGGGCACACTGGTGTTCTCCCGCGGCGGTTTCGTCTGCGCCGTCAACCTGACCGCGACAGCCGTGGACTTCGGCGTCGAAGGTGAGCTCCTGATCGCCTCCGATGTCCCTGGAGCAGCGGATTCGGCGGCCTGGTGGAAAGTAAAGTAAGTGCCATGAACGGTCACGCTCGCCTAGCCGACATCGCCGCCCAGGCCGGGGTGAGCGAGGCCACGGTCAGCCGGGTACTCAACGGCAAACCCGGCGTCTCGGCCGCCACCCGCCAAGCGGTCATGACCGCGCTCGACCTCATGGGCTACGAACGCCCGCCCCGCCTGCGGCAACGCAGCAACGGGCTGGTCGGCCTGGTGACGCCGGAGCTGGACAACCCGATCTTCCCCGCGTTCGCGCAGGCCATCGAGAAGGCGCTGACGCAGCACGGCTACACGCCCGTGCTGTGCACCCAGCTCCCCGGCGGCGCGCCCGAGGACGAGTTCACCGAGCTGCTCGTCGATCGCGGCGTCAGCGGCATCGTGTTCGTCTCGGGCCTGCACGCCGACACCACCGCGCGGATGGACCGCTACACCCGCCTGACCGACCGCGGGCTGCCCATCGTGCTGGTCGACGGCTACAGCGAGCACATCGACGCGCCCTTCATCTCGCCCGACGACCGCATGGCCGCCCGGCTCTCCGTGCAGCACCTGGTCGATCTGGGCCACGAGCGCATCGGCATCGCGCTGGGGCCGCGCAGGTTCGTGCCGGTGATCAGGAAGATCGAGGGCTACCGGCAGGCGATGGCGCAGCTCCTCGGCTCGGCCGACGTCGACGACCTGATCGCGCACTCGCTGTTCTCGGTCGAGGGCGGGCAGGCCGCTGCCGCCCAGTTGCTCGCCCGCGGCTGCACCGGCATCGTCTGCGCGAGCGACCTGATGGCGCTGGGGGCGATCCGCGCGTGCAGGGAGAAGGGGCTGTCCGTGCCGGGGGAGGTGTCCGTGGTCGGCTTCGACGACTCGCCGCTGATCGCGTTCACCGACCCGCCGCTGACGACCGTGCGCAAGCCCATAGGGGCGATGGCCTCGGCGGCCGTGCAGACCCTGCTCGAAGAGGTGAACGGCGCGCCCGCCAAGCACGTCGAGCTGATCTTCCAGCCGGAGCTGGTCGTCCGCGGCTCCACCGGCTCGGGCCCGCTGGTCAACCGGTGAGGCCTCCTCAGCGATCCGGCCCGGCCGGGGAAAGCGTGAACACGTGAGCGCCGACGTCCTCGTTCTCGGCGGGCAGGGGGGTGACCGGTGAGCGCCGACGTGCTCGTCCTGGGCGGGTCCGGGGTCGACACCACCGTGTACGTGCCCGAGCTGCCCCTGCCCTACCGCGACACCTACCACGTCCCGCCGGTCGTCGACCGGATCGGCAACACCGGCTCAGGCGTCGCGCTCGGCTGCCACGCGCTCGGCCTCGGCGTCGTCTTCGCCGACCTCATCGGCGACGACCCGCAGGGCGCGCTGATCCGCGACGCGCTGCGCGGCCTCGACTGCCGCTGGGGCCCGGCCGAGGCGGGCACCACGCGCAGCGTCCTGCTGGTCGGCCCCGACGGTCGCCGCCTGTCGCTGCACGACCCGAAGGCCACGCCCGGCGAGCGCCTGCCGAAGGAGCTGTACACCGGCGTCGCGGCCCGCCACGCGCACGTCTCGATCACCGACCGGTGCCGCGACGTCTACGCCGGCCTGGAGTGCGAGTCCGTCTCCACCGACCTGCACGACTGGGACGGCGCCAACGACTACCACAAGGACTTCGCCTACCGCTCCGACCTGGTATTCCTGTCGTCCACCGCGCTGCGCGACCCGGCGGCGGCGATGCGTCACATCCTCGCGCGCGGGCGCGCCCACACGGTGGTGTGCATGCGCGGCGCCGACGGCTGCCTCGTCCTGACGCGCGACGACGCCGACGTGCGCGCCTTCCCCGCCGTCCCGCTGCCAGGGCCGGTGGCCGACAGCAACGGCGCGGGCGACGCGTTCGTCTCCGGCTTCCTGTACGGACGGCTGCGCGGCCGGCCGCTGGAGGAGTGCGTACGGCTCGGCGCGATCGCCGGGGCGCACGCCTGCACCGTCGCGGGCACCCACGAGTCCCCGATCACCGAGCCGCTGCTGCTCGCCAGGGCTCAGTCCCTGATCGACTGACCGAAGGCCTCGCTGGGCTGAGAGCGGTCGAGCTCCCGCCAGGCCCGGCAGACGAAGGGCGGCAGGGAGATCAGCAGGTAGACGCAGGTGAAGGCGGACAGGGTGGCGCCGAGGCCGATGACCGCGGTGAGCGAGCCCGCCAGCAGCCCCCCGATCGGCATGCCCGCGTACGCGGCGGCCGTCATGGCGCCGATCACCCGGGCCCGCATCCTGGCGGGGATCCGGCCGTACTGCAGGACGCCCAGGATGGGGTTGATCGCGCCGGCGGCGAATCCGGACAGCGCCGTGACGGCGAGCGCCGCCGGCAACGGCACGCCCATGGCCAGCACCAGCACGCGCGGCACCCCGGCCAGCAGGAAGCAGAGCCCGTACGTGAGCCGCATCGGCAATCGCTTGCCCGCCGTCCCGTACGCGATGGTCCCGGCCACCGCGCCCGCGCCCAGCACGCCCGTGAGCAGCCCGAACGCCCGCGGGTCGGCGGCGACCTCGCGCGCGTAGAGCGCGAGCAGCACCTGCGTCACGCCCGTGTCCAGCAGGTTGACCACCACGATCATCGCGGTGGCGCTGAGCTGCAGCCGGTCGCGCCACAGGAACGCCAGCCCGGTCCGCAGCCCGCTCAGGTACCCGCCGGGCTCGCGCCGTCCCCGCCTCACGCGCGGCACCCCGGCGGCGATCAGCGCCGCGGACACGAGGAACGTCACCCCGTCCACGAGCAGCAGCACGCTCGGCCCGAGCCACAGGATCAGCACCCCGGCCAGCGGCGCCCCCACCATCGCGGCCGCGCGGTAGACGCCGTCGTAGGCGGCGGTGGCCCGCTCGATGGGCACGCCCGCCGCCGTGGACAGCTCCGGCAGCATGGCCTTGCGCGCGGTCTCGCCGGGGGTGGCGGTCAGCCAGCGCAGGAACAGCAGCGCCAGCAGCAGCGGGTAGCTCAGCCCGCCGGTGACGAACAGCGCCGGCACGGCCAGCACGGTCACGCCGCTGACCAGGTCGGACAGCACGCTCACCGCGCGGAACCCGAGCCGGTCCGCCAGCGTGCCGCCGAGCGCGGCGGAGATGACGATGGGGAGCGTCGTGGCGAAGGAGGCCAGCCCCGTGAGGACGGCGCTGCCGGTGGTCTCCAGCACGAACCAGGGGACGGCGAGGATGGACAGCATGGTGCCGGTGACGGAAAGGGCGTTGGCGGTGAGCAAGGTGATGAATGGACGCCTCACGCGGTATGCCCCCGGACGACGATTCCGGACTGACAGCGTTTCTCATGGGCGGGTTGTGGTCAAGGGAGCATGTTTCCGCTGACATGTCGTGTATAAGGTGTTTTGATAGTATTATTCGCAAGGTAGGACGCTTGGGGCTCGCGCATGACGCCGCGGAGTCAGATGCTGTTGACATCCGAGAAAAGGAGTCCCATGTTCCGCTGGGAGATCGTCCGGGCGGTCACCGAGCAACGGGTGTTCGGGATCGTCAGGAGCGCAGGACCCCAGGAGGCGGTGGCCGCCGCCGAAGCCGTGCTGGACGCCGGGCTGCGCGCCGTGGAGGTGGCGCTCACCACGCCCCGCGCGCTCGCCGCCGTCGCGCGGCTCACCGAGCAGCGGCCGGGGGCGCTCGTCGGCGCCGGCACCGTGCTCGACGAGGCCGCCGCCCGCGCCGCCGTCGAGGCCGGGGCCCTTTTCCTGGTCTCACCCGACCTGAACCCCGCGGTCATCCGCACCGGGCACCGCTACGGCGTGCCGGTCTTCCCCGGCGTGGCCACGCCGACGGAGATCGTCCGGGCTCTGG
The DNA here is from genome assembly GCF_039531895.1 of Nonomuraea monospora. Taxonomy (NCBI): domain Bacteria; kingdom Bacillati; phylum Actinomycetota; class Actinomycetes; order Streptosporangiales; family Streptosporangiaceae; genus Nonomuraea; species Nonomuraea monospora. Next base: position 146,767 of record NZ_BAAAQX010000011.1, on the reverse strand, counting down.
AGGAGGGCGCGGACGCCGTCAAGCTCTTCCCCGCCTCGGCGCTCACCCCGTCCTGGCTGCGCGACGTGCGGGCCGCGCTGCCGCAGACGCCCGCCATCCCGACCGGCGGCGTGACCCTGGACAACGCGCCCGGCTGGATCGCCGCCGGCGCCGTGGCCTGCGGCATGGGCTCCGCGCTCACCTCGGGCGGCGCCGAGGCCGCAGGCGAGCGGGTCGCGGCCCTGCTCAAGCGGCTCGCGCAGGCGGGCTGACGGGCGTGAAGCTCCAGGGCCTGCACGGGCAGGTGGTCGACGGTCTCGGCCGGTCGCTGGCCGCCGGTGAGCTGCGCGCGGGCGAGGTGCTGCGGCTGGAGGACGTCCAGGAGCGGTTCGGCGTCTCCCGTACGGTCGCCCGCGAGGCCGTACGCGTGCTGGAGTCCAAGCGGCTGGTCAGCAGCCGCCCGCGCGTCGGCGTCACCGTCCGGCCGATGAGCGCGTGGAACCTCTACGACCCCCAGGTGATCCGCTGGCGGCTCACCTCGCCAGGACGCCAGGCACAACTGCGCGAGCTGGCCGAACTGCGCACCGCCGTCGAGCCCGCCGCCGCCGCGCTGGCCGCCAGGCACGCCACGCCCGAGGCGCGGCGGGAGCTGATGGCCCACGCGCGCGCCCTCACCGCCGCCGCCCGGTCCGGCGACAGGGAGGGCTTCGTGACCGCAGACGCCGCCTTCCACCGGGTGCTGCTCGGCGCGTCGGGCAACGGCATGTTCGCCCAGCTCGCGCAGGTGACCGAGGAGCTGCTGCTGGCCAGGCGCGACCTGCTGCTCATGCCCGGGCAGCTCGACAACCCCGGTGTGCGCCGCCACCTCGACGTCGCCGCCGCCGTCGCCGAGGGGCGCAGCGAGGACGCGGCGCGGGCTGCCGGGTCGATCGTGGCCGCCGCGCGGGACGAGGTGGAGACCATGCTGAACGGCACCGGCTGCCCCCTCGCCACCTGACTCCGCTCACAGCGCTGACGGGTCGTGCTTGAGCAGCAGCACGGCGATGTCGTCGGCGGGCCGGCGGGCCGACATGGCGTGGTCGAGCAGCGCGTCCGTGAGCTGCCGCAGCGGCTCCTCGCAGCCTCGGGCGAGCTGCCGGGCCAGCTCGTCGATGCACCGGTCCAGATCGACGCCGGGCAGCTCCACCAGGCCGTCGGTGTAGAGGGCCAGCACGGCCTCGGGCGGGAACGGCACGTTCAGCGTCGGGTACTCCGCGTCCGGGTCGATGCCCAGCAGCGGGCCCGCGGGCACGTCGATGACGTCGGCGTGCCGCCCCGGCAGGCACAGCAGGGGCGGCGGGTGCCCCGCACTGGCCGCGCAGAAGGTGCGCAGCCGCAGGTCGACGTGCACCAGCAGGCAGCTCGTGAACAGGTCGGTGCCCAGCTCGACCAGCAGCCGGTTGGTGTGCCGCAGCACCTTGCCCGGGTTGGCGCCGGTCACGGTGAACGCGCGGATGGCGGTGCGCACCTGGCCCATGAGGGCCGCGGCGGTCATGTTGTGGCCCTGCACGTCCCCGACGACGGCGGCGACCGAGCCGTCCTCCAGGCCGAGCAGGTCGTAGAAGTCGCCGCCGATGCCGACCCCGCGGGTGGCGGGCACGTACCTGGCGGCGGTCTGCAGGCCCGGGATGTGCGGCAGCGCGCCGGGGAGCAGGGCGGTCTGCAGGCTGTGCGCCAGCCGGTCCTTGATCTCGTACAGCATCGCCCGGTCCAGCGCCTGGGCGATCAGCCCGGCCAGCGCGTTGAGCGCGACCCGTTCCTGCGGGGTGAACCGGTGGGCGTCGGTGAAGGCCAGCACGCAGGTGCCGATCCGCTGGTCGGAGACCGAGAGCGGCAGGTACGCCCAGGCGGCGGCGTCGTCCGTGCGCACGGCGTCCGGGTAGGCGCCGATCAGCTCCTCCCACGTGTCGAAGAACGCGGGCCGCCCCGTCTGCATGACCCGCTCGGCGGGGGTGGGCGAGGTGACGGGCAGGCCGTCGAGCCGGTCGAGCACGTCGCGGGGGTAGCCGTGCGCGCCGACGACGCGCAGCCTGCTGCCCTCGGCCACCAGCAGGGCCATGGCGTGCACGCCGTACACGGGGGCGACGTGGTCGGCGACCAGGTCGACGACCTCGCGGACGTCCAGCGCGTGGGTGAGCGTGGAGGCCATGTGCAGAAAGTTCAGCGAGTCGTTCGACGGCGGCGCGCCCGCGGCGTCAGGGCCGAGGGGCGCGGGCTCGCGGCCGTTCCCGTCGCCGGCGGGGGTGATGTGCAGGGTGACCCCGGACGGCGCCGGGTGCAGCCGGATCTCCAGCAGGTGGCCGTCGGGATGCCCCGCCAGGCAGGTGGCCGCCTGCCGGCCGATCACCGCGGCGCGGCAGCGCTCCTCGAACGCCGAGTTCCGCAACCAGGGCGCCCGGTCCCACAGCAGGCACCCCTGCGCGGGCGAGCCGTCGAGGCCGAGCAGCGTCGCCGCGACGGGGTTGCAGAAGGTGATGTGTCCCTCGATGTCGATGGCGGCGATGCCGTCGGTGAACCGGCCCAGGCAGTCCAGCGCGGCCGGGACGTGCTGCGCGTCCATCGCCCCCGGCCGCGGCGCGAGCACGGTGTGCGGCTGCCCGATGGCGCGCAGCGGGCGCCCGCTCTCCTCGGCGCTCGTCAGCAGCTCCCCGACGCGCAGGGCGGCCCGCTCGATGGCGGACAGCTCGCCCGGCGACAGGCGGGCCGGGTGCGAGGCGGGCCAGGCCAGGCCCAGCGCCCCCGCCACGCGCGCCCCGTTGTGGACGGGGGCCGCGGCCATGGCGAAGGGGTAGGGGACGGACAGCGCCGCGGCGGGGAACCGGTGGGCCAGGTCGTCCGGCCCCGACACCCAGATCAGCTCGTCGCGGCGGGCGGCCGCGGCCACCGGGGCGGCGGCCTTCGCCCGCAGACGCGTCCACGGCTTGACGCCCCAGGCCGGCAGGCCGAGGTCCGCCTCCAGCAACAGCACCTGGCGGGTCTCGTGCAGCAGGTAGAGCACGACGATGTGCGCCCCCGTCTCGGCCGCCGCCTCGATCAGCGCCTCGTCCACGGCCGCGCGCACGTCCCCGCCCGGGGTTCTGGGGCGGGGCACGTCCAGGTGATCGCAACTGTCCGGCGTCGGGCCTCCAGTTGTCAGCCGTTGCGACATACGTCAACGGTACGCAGCCGGGGCGGGGGCAAATGTAGGTATTTGTCCTCTCTGGACGGGTTGCAGGGCAGGCGGTTGCGACCCCCATGCCCGCCCGTGACCCAGCCGGATGAAGGCTTGTTTCCCCTGGTCAGGGGAAGCTTCTGAGGGTCGGTGCGGCTGCGGGGGACAGGAAGGAGCACGCAGATCATGAAGCGGGCCACGTGGTCGATCCGGGCGCGGATGACCATCGCGGCCACCCTGGCGGCGGTGCTGCTGTGCGTGATCACGGCCTGGCTGGTGCTGCACCACCGCCGCGACGACGAGCTGGAACACCGGTTCAGGCACGTCTACGGGGCGAACCTCGAACTGGTGCACCGGTTCGCGCACCGCGCCGTGCCGTCCCTCATCCAGGTCAGGGACGTGTCAGGGGCCCAGCTCGTCAAGCCGGACGGGCAGGTGGTGTCGGCGACCGCCCGGCTGCTCGGCCAGCCCAGAATGGCCGCGTTCGTGCCCGCGCCACGCTCCGCCAGCCTGGACAGGACGATGTGCGACGTGCCCGCCTTCCCCCGCCAGTGCATGATCGTCGCGGCGATCTGGGTGCCCGCCCCAGGCGGGGACCTGGTCGCCTACAGCGCCCTGCCGAGGCCGCCGTGGTACCTGAGCGAGATGCTGCTGGCGCAGCTCGTCGCCGGCTCGGTGATCCTGCTCGGCCTCGTGGCGCTGGGGACGTACCAGCTCGTCGGCCGCACCCTGCGGCCCGTCGAGGCGATGACCGCCGAACTGGCCGAGATCACCGCCACCGACCTCGGGCACCGCGTGCCCGTCCCCGGGCACCACGACGAGATCCGCTACCTGGCCACCGTCGTCAACGACACCCTGGAGCTGCTGGAGGCGGCCCTGCGGCGGGAGCGGCGCTTCACCTCCGACGCCTCCCACGACCTGCGCGCCCCCCTCACCGGCGCGCGCCTGCGCCTGGAGGAGGCGCTGATGGACCCGGGCGGCGTCGACTGGCCGTGCATGGCCAAGGAGCTGCTGTGCGACGTGGAACGCCAGCAGGCCATCGCCGAGGACATCCTCACCCTGGCCCGGCTCGACGCCGACCGCTCGCCGCACCACGAGCGCACCGACCTGGCCGAGCTGACCCGCGCCGAGCTGGGGCGCCGCCTGCCCGGCCGGGTGGCCGTCCGCACCGACCTGGAGCCCGGGGTGTTCGTCTCCTGCGACCGGCTGCTCATGGGCAGGCTGCTGACCAACCTGCTCGACAACGCCCAGCGGCACGCCGCCACCGTCGTCAGCGTCGTGGTCAGGGCCGAGGACGACACCGCCGTCCTGGCGGTCGCCGACGACGGCGGCGGCATCGCGCCCGAGCACCGCGAGATCGTCTTCGAGCGGTTCGCCCGGCTGCCGGAATCGCGGTCCCGCGACGCCAAGGGCACCGGCCTCGGCCTGGCCATCTGCCGCGAGATCGCCCAGACGCACCGGGGATCGCTGGCCGTCGAGGACCCGGGCCGCGGAACGTGCCTGGTGCTGCGCCTGCCCCTGCTGCCCGGCTGATGCCATCCGGACATCAGTGGCGATATATGCTCATTCGTGATCACCGTGCTGTGACCGGGAGGCTGCTCCGATGACCGTCGCCGTCCACGTCGGACCCGAGCCCGTGCCCGTCCTCATCGACGCCGTACGCGCCGCGGGCGCCCGCGTCGTCCCCCTGGCCGAGGCCGAGGCGATCGTCTACTACGGCAGCGACGACCCCGGCGAGATCCGCGCCATGCTGCACGAGGGCATCCGCTGGGTGCAGCTCCCGCACGCGGGCGTCGAACGGTGGGCCGACGCCGGCGTCATCACCGGGCACCCCGTCTTCACCGCCGCCACCGGCTCGTACGGGCCGCCCGTCGCCGAGCACGCACTGGCCCTGATGCTGGCCGCCGCGCGCGGGCTGCACCGGCTGGCCAGGGCCACCACCTGGGGGCCCAACACGTCCAGGGAACTGGCCGGCTCGACCGTCGCCATCGTGGGGGCGGGCGGCATCGGGCGGGCGCTGATCCGGATGCTGGAGCCGTTCGGCTGCCGCATCATCGCGGTCAGCGACAGCGGCGCGGTGCCGGGAGCCGCCGAGGTGCTGCCGCGCGCCCGCTACCAGGAGGCGCTGCCGGAAGCCGACTACGTCGTCGTCGCCGCGCCCGCCACGCCGGGCACCAGGGGCATGTTCGGCGCGTACGAGTTCGAGCTCATGCGGACGGACGCGTGGCTGGTGAACGTGGCCAGAGGCGGGCTCGTCGTCACCGGCGACCTGGTCGAGGCGCTGCGCGCGGGCCGCATCGGCGGGGCCGCGCTCGACGTCACCGACCCCGAGCCGCTGCCTGACGGGCACCCGCTCTGGACCCTGGAGAACGTGCTGATCACGCCGCACTCGGCGAACCCGCGTCCGGCCTACTGGCGGGGGCTGGCCGAGCGGGTCACCGCGAACGTGCGACGCTTCGCCAAGGGGGAGCCCCTGGAAGGGGTGGTGTCGCCGGCGCGCGGCTTCTGACCACTTACGGGAGGTTGACGCGCGCTCCCGCGCTCAGCCCCGAGTCGTGCACCTCGAGCCCGACCGGGGACAGCTCCGCCGGCAGCTCGAACACCAGCGCGCCGGTGAACGACGCGCCCGCCTCGATGCGGATCGGCGTGATCTCCTTGCCGCCCTTGTCGAGCAGCTTGCTGCCGCCGTGCAGCTCGTCGTCCTCGTCGATCAGCTTCTGCTGGCCCGGGTAGAGCACCCTGGCCTCCTCGCCGACGTTGCGCACCTGCACGCCGATCTGGCACGTACGCTCGGCCGCGGCCTTCTCCGGCTTGGGGCACTTGGCGCTCGTCACCGCGAAACGCAGCTTGCCGTCCTGTACCGGGCCGTCCGCGCCGACGGCGGAGGAGCGGAACAGCCACGCCAGCACCGCCAGCACCACCACCATCAGCACGACGGCGATCACCAGCGCGGTCAGGCAGCCCGCGAACACGCCCCGCTTCGGCTTGGCCGGGCGGTAACCGGGCAGCCTGCCCTGGCCGGTGGCCGAAGGGTCGGGCAGCGGGCCCTGACCGGTGGCCGAGTGGTGCGGCATCGGCGCCTGGCCCGCCGTCTGGGGCGGCGGTGGTATCTGCCCGGTCTGGTGCGGTAAGGGCACCCGGCCACGGGCCGCCGCCGGCGTGGGTCCTGTGCGCTCGGCGGGCGGCACCGCATGCGGACCTCCGGGCGCCGCGTGCGGCACGTGCTGAGGACCGCGGGACGAGCCGGGGGTGGGCCCGGTGCGCTCCGCCGGGGACGGCGCACGACCCGCCGTCGGCGTCGGCCCGGTCCGCTCAGCGGGCGGCGGCAGATGCGCGCCACGCGAAGAGCCCGGCGTGGGCCCCGTGCGCTCGGCGGGCGGCGGCAGGTGCGCGCCACGCGAAGAGCCCGGCGTGGGCCCCGTGCGCTCGGCCGGGGGCGGCAGGTGCGCGCCGTGGGCCGGGCCCGGAGCGGCCCCGCCGCGGTCGGCGGGCGGCTGCTGCGCGCCACGCGAAGAGCCCGGCGTGGGCCCCGTGCGCTCGGCCGGGGGCGGCGCCTGCGGTGCGCGGGAGGCGTGCGGCGTGGGGCCGGTGCGTTCGGCGGGCGGCGGTTGTGGCGCGCGGTGCTGCTCAGGGTGGCGGGGCGGCAGCGGCCCGTGCCCCGTGCGGTCGGGCGGCGGCATCAGCGGCCCGAACTCCGACGGGTTCCACGCGCTGTTCAGATGCTTGGTGGCGGCGAGCTGCGCGGCCGGCTCGTCGGAGGCCTCCACCAGCTCCAGCAGCAGCTGCCGGGCGGCCGGCCGCCGCGCAGGGTCGGGGTGGATGGCCGCCGCGACCAGCCGGTCGAGCGGCGCGGGCAGCCCCCGCAGGTCGGGCGGCGCCTGCCGGGCCCTGGCCGCCATGACGTACGCGTCGCCCTCGCCGAACGGATGCCCGCCCAGCCCCGCGTACGCGATCAGCGACCCCCACGCGAACACGTCGCCCGCCGGGCTGGAGACCCCTTCGAAGACCTGCTCGGGAGCGATCCATCCGGGCGTGCCCATCACCATGCCGGCGTTGGTGTGCCGGGAGTGCACGTGCGTCGAGCGCGCCAGACCGAAGTCGATCACGCGCGGCCCGGCGAGCGTCAGCATCACGTTGGCGGGCTTGAGGTCGCGGTGCACCAGCCCGGCGGCGTGGATGGCGGTCAGCGCGGCGGCCACGCCCACGGCGGCGGCGTGCAGCACGGACGGCGACAGCGCGCCGTGCTCGATGAGGTGGTCCTCCAGCGAGATGCCGTCGATGTACTCGGTGACGAGGTAGAGCACGCCGTGGTCCTCGCCGTGGTCGAGCACGCGCGCGGTGCAGAACGAGGCCACCTTGCGGGCGTTGGACACCTCTTCGTTGAAGCGCGCCCGGTAGACGGGGTCGGCGGTGTAGTCGCGCCGGATGGCCTTGAGCGCCACCCGCGAGCCGTCGGCGGTCCTGGCGAGGTAGACCACGCCCATGCCGCCGGAGCCGAGACGGCTGACCAGCTCGTAGGGGCCGATCGCCGGCGGATCTTCCGGCTGAAGAGGAGTGCCTGCGGAGCGCCCCAACGTCGCCGTCCTCTCGCCGTCGTCATCCCGTCTCAACCCGAACCGTTCCTCCCGCCGGTTCGTCCGCTGGCAACCCGAATGGCAACCCGAACCGTTCCGCCGCCCGGCATCCCGTTTGTACCCCAGACTCTAACGGAGGAAGGGCCTGTCCGTTGGACACTAGCCTCCAGGAGGGTCCCGCCGGAGTGGCCGCATGGACACCCGCAGCCGCGACAGGTCGATCGCGTGGGGAAGCGGCCGGTGCTGGGAGATGAGCCGTCCGACGGGCTTGGGGCGGGCCACGCCGAGCACGGCGCCGAGGAAGGCCGTGCCGACGGCGAGCGTCAGGTGCACGCCGCCGCAGCCGGGCCGCGCCCACCACTCCCGGGCGGCGGTGCCGTCCAGCCAGATCTCGGGCGTGAACGTGTTCGCGTACGGCAGGCGCGGGCTGCGCTGGTGGGCCGCCATCGGGACGAGCACGGTGGTGCCGGCGGGCAGGGCGCTGCCGTACCAGTCGGTCTCGGCGGTGGTGACGCGCGACAGGGCGGGCACGGGCGGCCACAGGCGCAGCCCTTCGCGCAGGCAGGCCCGCAGGTGCTCGGGGTTCTTGCGGGCGGCCTTGCGGTGCGCGGGGTGGGCGGCGAGCAGCGCGAGCGTCTGCGTCAGGCCCGCCGCGGTCGAGCCGAGCCCCATCAGCCAGAACGCCGCGTGCATCAGCGCGGGCGACTCGCCCTCGGGCGTCTCGGCGATCAGCCCGGCCAGGCTGCCGGGCTCGGCGCGGCGCAGGTGGTCGATGATGCGGGTGTCGTAGCGGCCGGAGAGGATCTCCTGGCGCCGCCTGGCCCGCCACCGCCCGGCCCGGGTGACGCCCTCCAGCAGCCGGGTCAGCTCCTCGTCGCGGGCCGCGCCGTCGCCGTAGACGCAGCGCCTGGCCACCCGCTGCCAGCAGGCGTTGAGCCGAGCGTGGTCCACCACCCCCTCGGTCAGCGTGGCGGCCTCCTGCCTGGCGATCTCGATGAAGCGGGGGCGCAGCACGTCCGTGGGCAGGCCGAACGGGCGGTGGTCGAGGGTGGGGGCGTAGGCGTCGTCGTCCTCGGCCAGCACGCGCAGGGCGTCGCGCTTGGACATGACCAGCAGGGCCCGGCCGCGCAGGCCGCGGACGAGCACGGGTCGGCCGCCGTACCGGGACTCCATGGCGGCCAGCAGCGTGCGCGCCCGCAGCGGGTCGCGGCCGCGCGTCAGGTGCGGCGTGCCTGGGGGGACGAGCGTGGCCGCCAGGCGCAGGCTCTCCAGCAGGGTGGCCCTGGGCAGTCCCCTAGGCACGTGTGACCTTCGGCGCTTCCATGCGTCGATGTGATCGTTCGGGGGCACGCGCTCGCAATGCGGAGTTTCGGTCAGTGGAACACTTTCGGTCTCAAGATCTGCGAGTGTTCCGGTGACCGGAACGGTCACAGGGGAAGGAGTGCGGCCGAGATCGCCTGGGCGGCGCCACGTACCGAAATGCCCAGTTTGGCGAGCGGCGCCAGGTGCGCCGGGGCGGCCACGCCGACCGACATGCAGACCCGCCCGCCCGGCCCGAACACCGGCGCCGCCACGCACGCCACCCCTTCGGTGAACTCCTCCTGCGAGTAGGCGACGCCGTGCCGGCGGACCTGCGCCAGCTCCCGTTCGAGACCGGCCAGGTTGGTGATCGTGCGGCGCGTCAGCCGCTCGAACGCGCCGCGCGCCATCAGCTCCTGGCGCAGCTTCGGGTCGAAGGCCAGCAGCGCCTTGCCGGTCGCCGTGCAGTGCAGCGGCGCCCGGTCCAGGCCGTCGGAGCGCGAGCCGACCCGGTTGTGCCCGTACAGGCGCTCGACGTAGCGGGCCTCCAGGCCGGACGGCACGGCCAGGTTCACCGTGTGCCTGGTGGTCTCGAACAGGTACAGCAGGTACGGCAGCACCACCCCGCGCGTGCCGGGCACGCGCGCGCGGGTGATGCCCGCCATCGACTCCAGCAGCTCGCCGGGCAGGTACGCGTTGCCCACCCGGCGGGCCAGCTCGCGCCCGCACAGCACGCCCAGGATCCGGTGCGCGGTCGACTTGGGCAGGCCCGTGCTGCGGCAGAGCTGCGACAGCGTGACCGGACGGGAGGCGGCGCTGAGCGCGAGCAGGATGTCGATCCCGCGCTCCAGGCTGCCCGGCTGGGCCGCGGGCCGCTCATCCGTCACCGCCTCTGCCCGGCCGGCTCGCTGGGCCGTGCGGCGCTCGTCCGTCACCGGCTTCGCTTGGCTGACCCGCTGGGACGCGGGCCGCTCGCCCGGCACCGGCTCTGCTTGGCTGACCCGCTGGGACGCGGGCCGCTCGCCCGTCATCGCCTGCGCTTGGCTGACCGTTTCCGTCGGCATCGACATCCCTTCGCTCTCCGGATAGCGGAAGGGGCTTCCCGGGGATTGGCTTTACCCTTTCTGGCGTACCCGGGTGGCCGCGCGTCGATACCCCCAGTTCAGCGGAGCCGGACGATCTCGGCGTACACCGAGACCGCCACCTCCCCAGGCGTTCTGGCCCCGATGTCCAGACCTGCGGGGACGTGCACGCGTTCGCCGCCTTCCACCCGCGCCAGCACGGCCGCGCCCCGTTTGCGGCTGGCGATCAGCCCGACGTACGGCACGCCCGCCGCCAGCGCCTCGCGCAGCACGGGCTCCTCGCCCACGCCGTGCGAGGCCACCAGCACGGCGGCGGTGTCGGCCGCGATCGGGCCCGCTCCCGGCTCGACCGTGTAGCCCATCGCCTGCCCCACCGCGGTGAAGGCGCGCGCGATGGGGCTGTCGCCGTGCACGCGCACCAGCCGGGGCGGCGCCACCGACTCCAGGAAGATCTCCAGCGTGCCGCCCGACAGGCACGGCTGGCCCACGGCGACCAGGCCCTCCTCCTCGCGCGGCGCGTCCTCCTGCGGGGTGATCCGCAGCAGCGTGGCGTCGCCGGTGCCCATCAGGCGCAAACCTTGAGCGCGTACGGTGTCCGTCGCGCACACGCCGCCCACGAACCCCTCGATGGTCCCGTCGGGCAGCACCAGCGCGCGGTCGCCCGCCTTCGCGCTGGTCGGCCGCTGCGCCCGCACGACGGTGGCCAGCACGTACGGCTTCCGCCCCGACCGCAGCCCCGCCACCCTGGAGTCCAGGTCGGCGACCGGCTTCGGCCGGGACGCCGGCATGCCGAGGAACTCGCTCATGGGATCGCCAGGTCCGTGCGGAACGGGTCGCCGTTGACGACGCGCCACACGTTCGCCGGCGTGAGCGGCATGTCCGCGTGCCGCACCCCGTACGGCGCGAGCGCGTCCACCACGGCGTTGACCACGGCGGCGGGGGAGCCGACGGTGGCCGACTCGCCGACGCCCTTGGCCCCGATCGGGTGCGTCGGCGACGGCGTGACGGTCTCGCCCAGCTCCCACGACGGGCACTCCATCGAGGTCGGCAGCAGGTAGTCCATGAACGAGGCGCCCAGGTGGTTGCCGTCCTCGTCGAACGCCATCACCTGCATGAGCGCCATGCCGACCCCGTCGGCCAGCCCGCCGTGGATCTGCCCCTCGACGATCATCGGGTTGATCCGCACCCCGCAGTCGTCCACGGCCACGAACCTGCGCACCTTGACCTGCCCGGTGCCGGGGTCCACGTCCACGACGCAGATGTAGGCGCCGAACGGGTAGGTGAGGTTCGGCGGGTTGTAGACGGTGACCGCGTCCAGGTGGCCCTCCACGCCGTCGGGCAGCTCCAGGTTCGAGTGCGCGGCCAGCGCGATCTCGGCCATCGACTTGCCGGTGGACGGGTCGCCCACCACCGACCACCTGCCGTCGGCCCACTCCAGGTCGTCCGGGGAGGCCTCCAGCATGGCCGCTGCGACGATCTTGGCCCGGTCCCGCACCTTCCTGGACACGATGGCCGTGGCGGCCCCTGAGACGGGCGTGGAGCGCGAGCCGTACGTGCCCAGCCCGAACGGCGTCTGGTCCGTGTCGCCGTGCACCACCTCCACGTCGTCGGCCGGGATGCCCAGCTCCTGCCCGACGATCTGGGCGAACGTGGTCTCGTGCCCCTGGCCCTGCGACTGGCACGACACCCGCAGCACCGCCTTGCCCGTCGGGTGCACGCGCAGCTCGGCGCCGTCGGCCATGCCGAGGCCGAGGATGTCCATGTGCTTGCGCGGGCCCGCGCCGACCGCCTCGGTGAAGAAGCTGACGCCGATGCCCATCAGCTCGCCCCTGGAGCGCTTGTCGGCCTGCTCGGCGCGGAGCTTGTCGTAGCCGGCCATGTCCATGGCCAGGCGCAGCGCCTTCGGGTAGTCGCCCGAGTCGTACTCCCAGCCCGTGGGGGAGGTGTACGGGAACTGCTCGGGCTTGAGCAGGTTGCGCATGCGCAGCTCCGCCGGGTCCAGGCCCAGCTCGGCGGCCAGCACGTCCACCATGCGCTCGACCAGGTAGACGGCCTCGGTGACGCGGAAGGAGCAGGCGTAGGCGACGCCGCCCGGGGCCTTGTTCGTGTAGACGCCGGTGACCTCGCAGTGGGCGGTTTCGACGTCGTAGGAGCCGGAGAAGACGTGGAAGAACCCGGCGGGGAACTTGGTCGGCTGCGCGGTGCCGTTGAACGCGCCGTGGTCGGCCAGCACCTTGACCCGGATGCCCTGGATCCTGCCGTCGCGGGTCGCGGCGATCTCGCCGTGCATGTGGTAGTCGCGGGCGAAGGCCGTGCTCATGAGGTTCTCCGAGCGGTCCTCCATCCACTTGACCGGCTTGCCGGTGACGATCGAGCCGACGATCGCGCACACGTACCCCGGATAGATGCCGACCTTGCCGCCGAAGCCGCCGCCGATGTCCGGCGAGATCACCCGGATCTTGTGCTCGGGCAGCCCGGCCACCATCGCGTACAGCGTGCGGTGGGCGTGCGGCGCCTGCGTCGGGCACCAGACGGTCAGCTTGCCGGTGACCTTGTCGAAGTCGGCCAGCGCGCCGCACGTCTCCAGCGGGGCGGGATGCACGCGCGGGTAGATCATGTCCTGCGCGACCGTCACCTCGGCCTGCTCGAACACGGCGTCGGTGCGCGCCTTGTCGCCGGCCTCCCAGTCGAAGATGTGGTTGCCGGTACGCCCTTCGAGATCGTCCCTGATCACCGGGGCGCCGGGGTCGAGAGCCTTCCTGGCGTCGATGACCGCGTCGAGGGGGTCGTACTCGACGTCGATCAGCTCCAGCGCGTCGCGCGCCGAGTACGCGTCCTCGGCCACCACGAACGCGACCTCCTGGCCCTGGAAGCGCACCTTGTCGGTGGCCAGCACCGCCTGGATGTCGTTCGACAGCGTCGGCATCCAGGCCAGGTTCAGCCCGGCCAGGGTCTGGCCGGTGATGACCGCCTTGACCTTGGGGTGCGCCTCGGCCGCGCTGGTGTCGATGGAGACGATGCGCGCGTGGGCGTGGGGGCTGCGCAGGATGGCGCCGTACAGCATGCCGGGCAGGCGTACGTCGTCGGTGTAGTTGCCGCGCCCCCGGATGAAACGGGCGTCTTCCTTGCGATGCATGCGTCCAAAGGTCATTTCGCTTCCGCCGCCCATCGGATCGAACGGACGATGTTCTCGTAGCCCGTGCAGCGGCACAGTTGCCCCGAGATGGCCTCGCGGATCTGCGCCTCGTCCGGGTCGGGGTTGCGGTCGAGCAGCGCCCGCGCGGTCAGCAGCATGCCGGGCGTGCAGAACCCGCACTGCAGCCCGTGGCACTCCACGAACCCCTTCTGCACCGCGTCCAGCTCGCCGTCCCGCTCCAGGCCCTCGACGGTGGTGACCTCGCGCCCGTCGGCCATGACGGCCAGCACCGTGCACGACTTGACGGGCACGCCGTCGAGCCGCACCGTGCACACGCCGCAGTTGGAGGTGTCGCAGCCCCAGTGGGTGCCGGTCAGGTCCAGCTCGTCGCGCAGGAAGTGCACGAGCAGCAGGCGCGGCTCGACGTCCCTGGTGTACGACTGCCCGTTCACGGAGACCGTGATCCGCATCTTCAGATCCTCCCTGCGGCTCTGGCGAGCGCGCGCCTGGTCAGCTCGGCGGCCAGGTGCCGCTTGTAGTCGGCGGGGCCGCGCTGGTCGGCGTGCGGCTCGCAGTGCTCGGCGGCGATCCGGCCCGCCTGCGCGAACGCCTCCTCGTCCGGCGCCCGGCCCTCCAGGCAGGCCTCGGCCTCCGGAGCGCAGAAGTGCCCGGCGCCGACCGCCGTCAGGCCGATTCCGGCCTGCGCGATCACGCCGCCCTCGATCCGCAGCACCGCTCCGGCCGCCGCCACGGGCCAGTCGCCGACCCGCCGCTCGACCTTCTCGTACGCGCTGCCGGTGCCGGGCGCGACGGGCACGCGGAGCTGGATCAGCAGCTCGTTCGGCTGGACGGCCGTCTCGTAAGGGCCCTCGTGGAATTCCCTGACGGCCACCGTACGAATTCCGCCCGGCCCCTGGATGACCGCGGTCGCCCGCAGGGCCGCGAACACGGCCGACAAATCCTCCGAAGGATCCCCTTGGCAGAGAGAACCACCAACGGTCCCCCGATTTCGCACTATTGGGTCAGCAATAACACGCTCCGCATCCCGAAATATCGGGAAAAGGTCGGTGGCGGTGGCGCTCTCCAGCAACTCCGTGTGCCGGACCATCGCCCCGATCGCCAGCTCGTCACCCTCCACGGCGATGCCGCCCAGCTCGTCGGCCAGGCCGTTGATGTCGATCAGCGCCTCCGGCTGGGCCAGGCGGAGCTTCATCATCGGGATGAGACTGTGCCCACCTGCGACGACCCTCGCCTCGGGCCCGTAGCGCTCCAGAAGTTCGAGCGCGTGCGGAACACTGTCCGCTCTCTCGTATTCGAACGTCGCGGGAACCTGCATGAGAGCACATTGCTGTTCCCGATTTGTCGCGACAATCCGCAAATAAGGCTTTCCTTAATGCGGCCCGAGAACTAAGAAGGGGGAGTGACACTCAGCCAGCTCGGCGCGTTCGTCTTCGTCGCCCGCCTCGGCTCCGTCAAGGCCGCCGCGCGGGCGCTCGGCGTCAGCGAGCCCGCCGTCTCCCAGTCGCTGGCCCAGCTCCGCCGGCACCTCGGCGACCCCCTGGTCACCCGCTCGGGCGACCGCATGGTTCTCACCGAGGGCGGCCGGCGCCTGCTCGGCATCGCCGCCCAGATCGTCGCACTCGGCGCCGAAGCCGTCGCCGCCGTCCAGCCGGGCCACCCGTCCCGCCTGCACGTCGTCATGGACGCCGGCCTCGCCGAGTACGTCGCAGGGCCGCTGCTGTGCCTGTTCACCCAGCGCAAGTCGGTGGAGGCCACCACCGGCGTGGCCGCGACCGCCGAGATCCCGCTGCTGCTGTCCAGCCGCCTGGCCGACGTCGCCCTCGGCGCCCAGACCCCGAGCGAGGGCCTCGTCAGCCGCCCGGTGCTGCGCTGCCGCCTCATCGTCGTCGGCTCCCCTCGCGGGCGCCGCGACCACTGGCTCGTCGGCCCGTCCGGCACCGACCCGGCCAGCGACACCAGCCGCCTCCTGCGCCTGCTGCGCGTCCCCGAAGCCCAGGTCCGCGTCTTCGCCAACCAGACCGCCGCCTGGAAGGCCGCGGCCGAAGGCGCCGGCGTCGCGCCCGCCACCGCGCACCTGGTGGCGTCCCAGTTACGGCGGGGAGAACTCGTCCCCATCGAGACGGCCGCCACCCCGCTGCCCGCCTACTGGTACGCCACCACCCTGGACCCGGCCACGCGCTCGGCCGCCGCGGGAACCTTCATGGACTTCCTCACCGCCCCTTCGGCCACCCAGATCATGCGGACCCCGGACGAAGGGATACCGCGCAGCCGGTTCCGGCCGCCGGTGCACGTGTCGATCTGGAGTTAATACCTGGTGCGCTTGAGCCGCCTGCCGAGCAGGTGGCCGTTGCGCACCTCCTGCCTGAGCCCGATCCGCACTTCCAGGTGCGGGTGGGCGGCCAGCGGCGCCAGGTCGAGGCCGGGAGCCGCGTCGTGCAGATCGAGCGTGCGGCACTGCGCGAGAGGGGAGAGGTCCTCGAGGTCTCCGGTGCCCGCCAGGAGCAGCCGTTCGAGGTCGAGCCGGCCGAGCGCGTCCAGGTCCGTGAGGCTGCCGTAATTCGCCAGCCACAAGGTGCGCAACCGCGGAGCCCGGTCGGCGACCTCGCTCACGGACCGCACCATCGGCAGGCCGGAGAGCATCAGCTCGTGCAGGCCGTCGAGCGGCGGCATGAGGTCCCACGTCGTCCGCGAACCGGCTCCCGAGATCTGCAGCTCCCGCAACTCGGGCAGGTCGCCGAGAGGGGGTGAACTCCGAGATCGGCACCTCTATGAGCGTCACCTCGGTGAGGCGCCGCAGAGCGCGCAGGAAGCCGATCTCCGCCACGAGCTGCTCCCCGAGCCCCGACAGCCGTGACAGCGTCTCGGCGGCGGCCCGCGGCTGGAACTCCGGCAGGTGACGGACGACCCTGACCAGGCAGTCGCAGCACTCGTCGAGCACCACCTCGTACAGCCGCGACTGCTTCTCGTCCAGATCCTTAGGCGCGGGCAGCGCCCGCCGCACCTCGCGCGCCAGCCGCACCGGATCGGCGTCGGCGGCCAGCAGGGCGCCGTCGGACAGGTCAGCCCGCCCCAGCGTGTGCCGCACCTCGGCGAGCACGACCTCCCGGTCGTCGTCGCCGAGCCCAGGGAACTCGTGCCCGCACAGCTTCAGCACGCGCGTCGTCACCGCGTCCGCGATGTCCTCGAGCTGCCGCTGCGCCTTGCGCCGCACCAACTGGTCGGGCAAGCGGGTGCGCATCAGCTCGACGAGCGGCAGCCGGCCGCTCTCGCCGGTCGATCGGGCGGTCAGCCAGGCGCGCATGGCACGCTCGCCCACCGCGGTGCCCACCTTCAGGGCGGCAGTTTCCAGGGCCACTGGATCATTATCGGTTCGCGATCACACCCGCAGGACGGTGACCTGGCGGCCGGACGGGGTGGTCGCCTGTTCGAAGCCGCCGCGTTCCTGCCACGGCGGGGCCTCGGGGCGGCGGTCGAAGATCACCAGGGCGCCGGTGGTGAGGGTGAGCCGGTCGAGGTAGCGGTCGAGCTGGGCGAGACCGTCGGGCATCGGGTCGTTCTCGCCTGCCCGCCAGACCTTGAGCTCCATCGCCTCGCGCTGTATGAGGCGCTCGCCGTCGGGGCCGGGGTAGGGCCAGCGAACCAGGACGTCGAGGCGTTTGGTGCCGGAGGCGTACTCGCGGTCGAGGTAGCCGCCGCCGTTGACCAGGCGGTGCAGGAAGGCCATCAGGATGATCTGGCAGGCGGCCTCGTGGTAGCCCTCCTGCCGGATGAGGACCTCGCCGTGCTCGCGCCAGAACACGACGAACTCCTGCAGCAGGCGCGGCAGATCGAACCGGCCGTCCGGCAGCACGAAACTGTGCGGGTCGGCCATCACGTAGCTCTCCGCCGGGTCGCCCAGCACGCGCAGGATGACCTCCCGGTAGATCGGGTTGGCCACCTGAGGCGGGGGTTTCAGGGTGACCAGGCCGAGGTCGCGGACGTAGGACAGGTCATTGGAGTAGGTCTCGTCCGTGTGCGGGAACGTCCCGGCCACGATCGGCTCCATGAGGCGCCTGACCCGGGGCTCGTGCAGCCGGGCCGCCAGGGCGTCCAGGTGGATGGCGCGCGCCCGGATCAGCCGTTCCTTGGCGTCCTCCACCTGCCCGTCGGTGATGGTCCCGGTCACCCCCATCTTCACGGTGATCTCATGAGCGACGGCGTTGACCAGCCAGGGCTGTCCCTGGGTCAGCTCGAAGACCCGGTCCACGGCGTCCTTGGTGAACTCCTGGCCGGTCGCCTGCGTGTGCTGATCGTAGAGCTCGGCGATCTCGTCGGCGGTGAAGTCACCCAGGCGCAGCGACTCGGCGATGATGTTGAACGGGCTGGCCTTGTTGATCCCGTCGGAGGTGCCTCCCGAGGCGACCTTGTAGTCACGCACGTCGCGCAACCCGCACAACACTATCGACGCCGGGAACGGATAAGCCTTGTGTCGCTTGTTGTGCCCGTCGCGGAGTTGGCCAAGGATGCTGGCCAGGCTGTTGCCCTGCAGGGCGTCGATCTCGTCGATGAACAGCACCACCCGGCGCGGGCAGCGTCGGCACCACTCCCGGAGCGCCGCGCCAAAACGGCTGCCCGGCGTGACCTGCGGCCAGGAACGCCGCGGCAGCAGCTTCTTCGGCCATCCCGACAGATCGGCGGCCTCGCGGAGGGAATCCAGCAGGAGCGACTCGCCGGCGACGTAGTCGTCGCCGGCCGCCTTGGCGCGTTCGCAGGAGAACATCAGGGCGGCGGTGTCGCCCTCGGCGGTCAGCTCGGCGGCCAGGGTGTCCAGCGTGGTCGTCTTGCCGGTCTGCCGGGGCGCGTGCAGCACGAAGTAGCGGTCCATCTCGATGAGCGCGCGCGCCTCGGGAAGCCGCTGCGTCGGTGGCAGCATGTAGTGCCGCCGGGGGTCGCAAGGGCCGGTGGTGTTGAAGTATTTCGCGCGGGGTGGCGGCATGACTGCATTCTGTCATCATCCATGCCCGGCCACCCCGTACTCGCGGAAACGGCTACTTCAGAGCCGCGGCCTCCGCCGCCAGCTTCTCCACGCGCGCCCAGTCGCCGGAGGCCAGCGCGTCGGCGGGGGTCAGCCAGCTCCCCCCGACGCACCCCACGTTCGGCAGCGCCAGGTAGTCGCGGGCGGTCTCCGGCTTGATGCCGCCGGTCGGGCAGAAGCGCACGTCGGGCAGCGGCCCCGACAGCGACTTCACGTACGGGATGCCGCCTGCGGCCTCGGCCGGGAAGAACTTCAGCTCCTTGATCCCCCGCTCCGCCAGCGCCATGATCTCCGTCACGGTGGCCGCGCCCGGCAGGTACGGCACCCCGCTGGAGTCCAGCGCCTCCACCAGCGACAGGGTGGTGCCGGGCGAGACGAGGAACTTGGCGCCCGCCGACACGGACGCCGCGATGTCGTCGGTGGTCCGGATCGTCCCCGCGCCCACCGTCGCCTCGGGCACCTCCTCGGCGATCCTGGCGATGGCCTCGCGGGCTGCGGGCGTGCGCAGGGTCACCTCGATGACCGGCAGGCCGCCGGCCACCAGGGCGCGGGCCATCGGGACGGCGGTCCCGGCGTCCTCGATCACCACGACGGGGATCACTGGAGCGAGATCGAGCAGGCTCATGGGGTTTCTCTCTCCTCGTCGGCCTCTCACGGCCGTCGGCTTGTCTCCTACAACTGAGTCACCTGCCCACCTGACGGGCTTCAGTCAGCCCACCAGTTCCCTGCGGGCGTGCTGGCTCAGCCACGCGGCGGCGCCCGTCATGCCGGGCTGGGCCGCGACGATCAGCACGGTGCCGATCTCCGACAGGTAGGCGGCCATGTCGGGGTTGTCCTCGAAGCGCGTACGGAAGGCGCTGGCCCGCACGCGTTCCACGATGCGGGGCAGCACCCCGCCGGCCAGGTAGACGCCGCCCCGGGCGCCGAGGGTGAGCGCGACGTTGCCGGCGAAGGTGCCGAGCATGCCGCAGAACATCTCGACCGTCTCGGCGCACAGCGAGTCGTCCACCCTGGCCACGATGTCGGAGGCGGTCAGGTCGGGCGCGCTGACGCCGTTCACCACGGCCAGCGCCTTGTGCAGGCGCACCAGGCCGGGGCCGGACAGCAGGTGCTCGGCCACCACGTGCGGCAGGCCGTGCGACTGGAGCGCGCGGACGACCTCGACCTCGCGCGGCTCGAACACCGGCACCGTGGCGTGCCCGCCCTCGCCGGGGATCGCGGTCCAGCCGTCGCCGGCGGGCACCAGGCCGCCCACGCCGAGGCCGGTTCCGGGGCCGAGCACGGCCTTGACGCCGTGGCCGGGCGCGGGCCCGCCGAGGGTGACCAGTTCGTCGCCGTCCAGGTGCGGCAGCGACACGGCCAGCGCCTCGAAGTCGTTGAGCAGCCGCGCGAACGGCACGTCGAGGTCGCGGATGGAGCCGGACCAGTGGGAGTTCGTGAGCCGGTAGTGGTCGCCGTCCACGGGACCCGCCAGCGCCAGGCAGGCCGCCCCCGGTCGCACTCCGCCCGCGTGCTCCGCGAGATAGGCGGCTACGGCTTCGGGGAGGGTCGCGTAGTCGGCGCCGGGCAGGACCGCGACGTGAGACGGGCGCGCCCCCAGCGAGGTGACCAGGCCGAACCGGGCGTTGGTTCCCCCGATGTCGGCGACGAGCCACGGAAGGTCAAAGGCACTCACGGATACCTCCGGCATTCGGGGCGGCGTCAAGATCGCTCGCCATACACCGAAGGATCCCACGATCATTCACGTTCCCCCGGAGGGGGTGGTGCGGACGTACGGGCTCAGGAGCGTTCAGCGCGCGCCAAACGGACATAGAGCACCGTACCGGCAAATACCCGGTCACCGCACCAGCGCGCCGACCGGCGCGCCCGTCTCGAGGTGGGAGTTGCCCGCCTCGGCGGGAAAGCCCAGGCCGGGGCCGTGGTGCGGCGACTCGGCGCCGCTGACCCCGAAGATGCCCGCGCCCTGCTCGGCGTGGCCCGCCATCCGGCGGAAGGCGGCGAACAGCTCGCGTCCCGTGCCCACCCACTGCGCGTCGCTCAGCGGGCGGCCCTCCGGCGTGCGGCGGGCCAGCTCCTCGGCCGGCACCAGCAGCTCCAGGGTGCCCGCCGCCGAGTCCAGCCTGATCACGTCGCCCTCGCGGACCAGCGCGATCGGGCCGCCGTCCGCCGCCTCGGGCGACAGGTGGATGGCCGCCGGCACCTTGCCCGACGCGCCCGACATGCGGCCGTCGGTGACGATCGCCACCCGCTGCCCCCTGTCGAGCAGCACCGCCAGCGGCGAGGTCAGCTTGTGCAGCTCAGGCATGCCGTTCGCGCTCGGGCCCTGGTAGCGGATGACCGCCACGAAGTCCTGCCCGTCCAGCTCGCCCGCCTCGAACGCCTTCAGCAGGTCGAGCTGGTCGTGGAAGACCTTGGCCGGCGCCTCGATCACCAGGTGCTCCGGCTTGACCGCCGAGACCTTGCTGACGGCGCGGCCCAGGTTGCCCTCCACCATGTGGATGCCGCCGTCGGCCGAGAACGGTTCCGCAGCCGGGCGCAGCACGTCCAGGTCCTTGCTGCCGCCGGTGACCGGCGACCAGACCAGCTCGCCGTCCACCAGCTCCGGCGCCTCCCGGTAGCGGTCGAGGCCGGGGCCCGCCACGGTCATGACGTCCGCGTGCAGCAGGCCCTCGTCCAGCAGGTCGCCGATGAGCACCTGCATGCCGCCGGCGTCGCGGAAGTGGTTCACGTCCGCCTGGCCGTTGGGGTAGATCTTCGTCAGGGACGGCACGACGCCCGACAGGCGGGCCAGGTCGTCCCAGGTCAGCACGATGCCGGCGGCGGCCGCCATGGCGACCAGGTGCAGCGTGTGGTTCGTGGAGCCGCCGGTGGCCAGCAGCGCGACGCAGGCGTTCACCAGCGACTTCTCATCGACCAGCTCGCCGATCGGCGTGTACTCGGCGCCGTGCGCGGTGATCTCCACCGCCCGGCGGCCGGCCGCCTGCGTGAGCGCGTGACGCAGCTCGGTGTGCGGGTTGACGAACGTCGAGCCCGGCAGGTGCAGGCCCATGACCTCCATCAGCGCCTGGTTGGAGTTCGCGGTGCCGTAGAAGGTGCAGGTGCCGGGGGAGTGGTACGACTTGGCCTCGGCGTCCAGCAGCTCCTCCCTGCCGACCTTGCCCTCGGCGAAGAGCTGCCGGGTGCGGGCCTTGACTTTGTTCGGCAGGCCCGAGGCCATCGGGCCGGCGGGCACGAAGATCGCGGGCAGGTGCCCGAAGTGCAGCGCCCCGATGAACAGGCCCGGCACGATCTTGTCGCACACGCCCAGCAGCAGCGTCGAGTCGAACATGTCGTGCGACAGCGCGATCGCGGTGGCCATGGCGATCACGTCACGGCTGTACAGCGACAGCTCCATGCCGGCCCGGCCCTGCGTGATGCCGTCGCACATGGCCGGCACGCCGCCCGCCACCTGCGCCACGCCGCCCGCCTTGCGGACGGCCTGCTTCAGCTCCGGCGGGTACGTCTCGTACGGCTGGTGCGCGGACAGCATGTCGTTGTAGCTGGTCACGATGGCCACGCCCGGCTTGGCCGAGCCGCGCAGCGCCGGCTTGTCCTCCGCCGGGGCGCCGGCGAAGCCGTGCGCGAGGTTCGCGCAGCCCAGGTGCGCACGCGCCGGGCCCTTCTCCCTGGCGGCCTCGCCCTCGCGGCGGATCCGCTCCAGGTACGCGGTACGGCTGGCGGCGCTGCGCTCGGCGATCCGGTCGGTGATCTCCTGGATGACGTTGTTCACAGTTCCTCCTCGTGCCAGGCACGACCGCTGCGGCCGAGCAGTTCGTGGGCTCCGGTGGGGCCGGTGGTTCCTGCGGGGTAGGGCTCGGGCAGCGCCGGGTCGGCCTGCCAGGCTTCGAGGATCGGGTCGATCCACCGCCAGGCCGCCTCGACCTCGTCGCGACGCATGAACAGCGTCGGGTTCCCGGCCAGCACGTCCATCAGCAGCCGCTCGTACGCCTCCGGCACCCGCGCCGTGAACGTCTTGCCGAAGCTCAGCGACAGCGGCACCGGCTTGAGCGTCGTCTCGCCCGCGCCCGGCTCCTTGGCCATGATGTGCAGCTCGATGCCCTCCTCCGGCTGCAGCCGCAGGACCAGGCGGTTCGGCGCCCCGCCTGGGAAGATGGAGTGCGGCACGTCCTTGAACTGCACCACGATCTCCGAGCGCCGGTACGGCATGCGCTTGCCGGTGCGCAGATAGAACGGCACCCCGGCCCACCGCCAGTTCTTGATCTCGGCGCGGATCGCGGTGAACGTCTCCACCCTGCGCGAGGCCTCGTTCGGCGGCGTGGAGGCGGGCTCGTCGAGGTAGCCCACCACGTCGCCCGACTCGGTGTACTGGCCGCGCACGGTGAAACGTTCCACCTCGCCGCCCGCGATCGGGCGCAGCGCCTGCAGCACCTTGACCTTCTCGTCGCGGATGGCCTCGCGGTCGTTGCGGGCCGGCGGCTCCATCGCGGTCAGCGTCAGGAGCTGCAGCAGGTGGTTCTGCACCATGTCACGCAGCGCGCCCGCGTGGTCGTAGTAGCCGCGCCTGCCCGGCGTGCCGACCGTCTCGGCGGCGGTGATCTGGACGTGGTCGATCCACAGGGAGTTCCAGATCGGCTCCAGGAAGGCGTTGGCGAAGCGCAGGACCAGCAGGTTCTGCACCGTCTCCTTGCCCAGGTAGTGGTCGATGCGGAAGATCTGGCGCTCGTCGAAGATGGCGCCGACCTCGTCGTTGATCCGCTGCGCGCTGACCAGGTCGTGGCCCAGCGGCTTCTCCAGCACCACGCGCGAGCGCGGCGTCACCAGGCCGGCCTGCTCCAGCTCCCGGCAGAACGGGCCGAACGTCCTGGGCGGGCTGGCCAGGTAGAACACCCGGTCGCGCTCCTCGTACCCGGTCAGCAGCTCGGCCAGCGCGCCCCAGCCGGCGGCGTCCTCGCGGCCGACGTCCACCGACACGTGGTGCAGGCGGGTCAGGAAGCGCCGCCACTGGCCGTCGTCCTCAACCGGGAGGTGGCTGCGTACCTCGGCGTCCACCTTGCCGCGGAAGTCGTCGTCGGTCAGCCCGCCCCGGGACATGGCGATGACGCGGGTCTCCGGGGACAGCCTGCCCTCCATGTCGCTGTGGAACAGCGCCGGGATGAGCTTGCGCATGGACAGGTCGCCGGTGCCGCCGAAGACGACGAGGTCGGCGGTGTGGGGGAGGGGGCCGGTGGGGGTGGACACGGTAAGGCGCTCCGATGATCTACCAAAGCAGGGACAGAACGGACACTAGCTAGAGTTTGGGTCGTGCACAAGCGGAGTTTTGACATTCGAGATAAAAAAGTCTCGTCTTTTCATTACGTAACCGCGTGTGGTTCACTTAGCCGATGCCTCGACGTACCGCTGCCGCCCTTGCCACCAGTGGCGAGGTGCTCCGCCTCATCCGCACCGGTGAGGCCGTGACGCGGGCCGACCTCGGCCGGGTGACCGGCCTGTCGCGCCCCGCGGTGCAGCTACGCGTCGGCGAGCTGCTCGAACGCCGCCTCGTCGTCGAACGCACCGACGCCCCGTCCACCGGTGGGCGGCCCCCCGTCCGGCTCGAGTTCAACGCCGCCGGCGGCGTCGTCCTGGTCGCCGCGCTCGGCGCCTCCCGCACCCGCGTCGCCGTCTGCGACCTCGCCGGGCGCGAGCTGGCCGGGCGCGAGTTCGCGATGGACGTCGAACAGGGCCCCGACACCGTGCTGCCCCTCCTCATGGACACCTGGGACGACCTGCTCGGCGACCGGCCGCGCTCCATGATCCAAGGCGTCGGGATGGGCGTGCCCGCCACCGTCGAGTTCGCCGAAGGACGCACCGAGAGCGCCCGCGTCATGGCGTCCTGGACCGGGGTTGTGATCCCGCCCATCATCCGCGAACGCTTTCCCGTACCCGTGCTCGTCGACAACGACGTCAACGTGCTGGCCATCGGCGAGCACCGCGGCGCCTACCCCGACCTCGACGACCTCATGTTCGTCAAGATCTCCACCCGCATCGGCGCCGGCGTCATCGCCGGCGGCGGCATCCTCCGCGGCGCCCTCGGCGCCGCCGGCGAGATCGGGCACATCCCCGTCCTGGACGGCGGCGGCGTGCTGTGCCGGTGCGGCAACCACGACTGCGTCGACTCCGTCGCCAGCGGGACCGCGCTGCTGCGGGAGCTACGGGGGCGCGGCAAGGACGTCAAGACCATCGCGGACGTCACCGCGCTCGTGAGAGCCGGTGACGCCGAGACCATGGCCACCGTTCGTGAGGCCGGGCGGCGGATCGGGGAAGTGCTCGCCGGGGCCGTCAACATCCTCAACCCGTCGGTGGTGGTGCTCGGAGGGGACATGGCTGAGGCCTTCGGGCCGCTCGTGTCCAGCATCCGCGAGGTCGTCTACCGCCGCTCCACCGCCCTGGCCACCCGCCGTCTTCGTATCGAGCCGAGTCGGCTGGGGGCGGGGGCGGGGATCAGCGGGTGTGCGGTGATGGTGCTGGATCATGTGCTGTCGCCTGAGGCTGTGGATGAGAGCATGACGCTCACGGCTTTGCGGGTGCCGGTTACCGAAGCGGGCTAGACGCCCCGGCCTGGCTCTCTGCGCTGTGCCGTGGCCGGGCTCAGACGTCCCACCGTGGCGTGTCGCTCTCCCGCACCACCCCATCCGCCCCGAAGACCAGGTACCGATCCAGGTCATCGGCGAACCACCGGTCATGCGTCACGGCCAGCACCGTCCCCTCGTACCCACCGAGCCCCGCCTGCAAGGCCTCCGCACTGGCCAGATCCAGGTTGTCGGTCGGCTCGTCGAGCAGCAGCAACGTCGCCCCGGACAGCTCCAGCAGCAAGATCTGCAACCGCGCCTGCTGCCCGCCCGACAACGTCTCGAACGGCTGCCCGCCCGCCGGTGCCAGCTCGTACCGGGCCAGCGCCGCCATCGCCTCGTTGCGGGTCATCGCGTGCTCGTGCATGACCACCTCCGCGGCCGGGCGGCCGTGCAGGTCCGGGCGTAGGTGCGTCTGGGCGAAGTGGCCGGGGGAGACCCGGGCGCCGAGCCGGGCGACGCCGGTGTGCGCGATCGGCTCGCCTGCCAGCAGTCGCAGGAAGTGGGACTTGCCGGTGCCGTTCATGCCGAGCACGCCGACGCGCTCGCCGTACCAGATCTCGGTCGAGAACGGCCGCAGCAGCCCGCTCAGCTCCAGCTCCTCACACACGACCGCCCGCTTGCCGGTACGGCCGCCGCGCAGCCGCATCCGTACGTTCTGCTCCTTGGGCGCGCGCTGCGGCGGCCCCGCGCGTTCGAAGCGGTCCAGCCGCGTCACCGCCGACTGGTACGCCCCAGCCAGCGCGTCGTTGCTGCTCGATCGCTGCCGCAGAACGTGCACGAGGCGCCGCAGCCGGGCCCGCTCCTCCTCCCAGCGCTGCCGCAACTCCTCCAGCCGCTCCTTCCGCCGCCGGCGCGCCTCGGCGTACCCGGCGAACCCGCCGCCGTGCACCCACACGCCCCGCCCCTCCACGGTGACGATCCGGTCGGCGGCCTCGGCCAGCAGGCGGCGGTCGTGCGAGACGAGCAGCACCGTCTTCGCCGAGCTCCTGATCGCCCGCTCCAGCCACTGCTTGCCCCGTACGTCGAGGTAGTTGTCGGGCTCGTCGAGCAGCAGCACCTCGTCAGGCCCGCGCAGCAGCGCCTCCAGCATGAGCCGCTTCTGCTCCCCGCCGGACAGCGTGGCCACGCTCCTGTCCTTGATCTCCTCGTACGGGAGGCCGAGCGCCTCGGTGGCGCACACGTCCCACACCACCTCCAGCTCGTAGCCGCCCGCGTCGGCGTAGTCGGCGATGGCCTGGGCGTAGCCGAGCTGGCGCTCCTCGTCGTCGCGCGCCGCGATCGCCGCCTCCGCCCGCTCCAGCGCCGCCCACGCCTCCCTGGCCGGACGCGGTGCCACGCTCAGCAGCAGATCCCGTACGGTGCCCTCGCCGAGGAACTGCCGCATGACGCCGATTCCTCCGGTGGCTGCGATCCGCCCCTCGTCGGGTGTCGCCTCGCCCGCGATCAGCCGCAGCAGCGTGGTCTTGCCCGCCCCGTTCGGCCCGACGAGGGCCGCCTTGGCGCCGTCGCCGACCTTGAACGACACCTCCAGCAGTAGGGGACGCCCGTCGGGCAGCAGGTACGTCACCCCGCTCACGTCGACATGCCCCACCTGAACCCTCCCCTTGCTCCGGCATCAGCCGGACCTCGACCCTCGATCCGGTGAAGCGGACCGATGATCCGTGTTCTCGACCAACGTTCCATTTACTAGACCATTGATCCGGTCCTCGTACAACGTATTATTCCCCGGGTGGACAACGTGTGGTCGCGGAACCAGAAGCCCCTGAGGCAGACGCTGACGCTGGAGCGGATCGTGGCGGAGGCGGTGGCGCTGCTGGACGAGGAGGGCGTGGGGCGGCTGACCATGCGCCGCCTCGCCGAGCGGCTCGACACCGGCTCGACCACCCTCTACTGGCACGTCAAGACCAAGGATGACGTGCTTGATCTGGCCATGGACGAGGTTTTCCGCGAGGTGCGGCTGGACGATCTGGCGGAGTTGGCCGCCGGACTCCCCGGGCCGATGCAACGCGGGGGAGGGACCGAACGTGGAGGGCTGGCTGGGTTGGGCGGGCCGACCGGGTTGGGTGGGTTGGCTGGACTAGCCGGGCCGACCGGTGCGACCGCGCTGGCCGGGTCGGAGAGCGCTGTCTCGGGGGCGGGTGGCGAAGGTGTCGGTGCTGCGGCAATAGGTGGCGGCGGTGTGGCGGGAGGCGACGCTGGTGGCGGCGGAGGTGGCGCAGCAGGAAATCGGGATGCCGCGGGGACTGGTGGCGCGGCAGGGGCGGGAAGTGGTGGTTCGCGTGTAGGTGGGGATTGGCGGGCGCCGGTGCGGGGGTTGATGCGGCGTTGGCGGGGGGCGTTGTTGCGGCATCCCTGGTCGGCGACGCTTCTCGACCGTCCGCTCATGGGGCCCAACGCGCTGCGGCGGACCGAGTTTCTGTACGAGACGCTGACGGCCGCCGGGTTCGCCGCGCCGAAGACGGCCGCGTACAGCTTGTCGAACTACGTGATGGGGTCGGTGATCATGCAGGTGACCTGGGAGCGGAGTGGCGGCATCGACACCGGCGCGTATCTGCGTGAGCGTGCCGATGATTATCCGGCGCTGGCCGAGCACGGGTTGGAGCACGACTGGGACGCCACGTTCGACGAGGGGCTCGGCTACCTCTTGGAGGGGATGGCTCGCTCCCGTACATGAAGTGGGTTGTCCTCCCGCGCGCGAGGTGGGTCGTGCTTCCGTGCGTGAGGTGGGCTGCTCTTCCGTGCGTGAGGTGGGCTGCTCGCCCGGGCATGAGGGCGGCCTCGTGCGTGTATGAGGTGGGCCGCTTTTGTGCGGGAAGCCGATCGTTCGCCTTCTGAGGTGAGCCGTTCTCGGGGGATCTTTCATGATCCACAATGAAGATTTCACGAGATGGTAGAAATGGGGCGAAAGTGCGGTCTTGAGGCTAGGAGCAAGGCATGATCCGGGTTCTGCTCGCCGAGGACATGCACATGGTCCGCGGCGCGCTGGTCGCGCTGCTCGACCTCGAACCCGACATCAAGGTCGTCGCGGAGGCGGCGACCGGTGACGAGATCGTGCCCGCGGCGCTGGAGCACGAGCCGGACGTGGCGGTGATCGACGTCGAGCTGCCCGGGGTGGACGGGCTCACCGCGGCGGCCGAGTTGCGCAGGCGGGTGCCGCGTTGCCGGGTGCTGATCGTGACGAGTTACGGCCGGCCGGGGAACGTGCGCAGGGCGTTCGCTGCGCAGGCGTCCGGGTTCATGGTGAAGGACGCGCCGCCTGGGGAGCTGGCCGCCGCGATCAGGAGGGTGGCGGCGGGGGAACGGGTGGTTGATCCGCAGCTCGCCGTGGCGGCGTTGGAGGTGGTGGAGAGCCCGCTCAAGCCGCGCGAGCTGGAGGTGCTGCGGCGGTTCGCCGAGGGGGAGGATGTGGAGCAGATCGCGCAGGGGCTGTTCCTGTCCGTGGGGACCGTTCGCAACTACCTCACGCAGATCGTCACCGCGCTGCAGGCGCGTAATCGGCTGCACGCCGTTCGGATCGCCCAGGATGCCGGGTGGCTCTGAGCTCGGCCGGTCCAGGGCGTCGGCGGATGGGGTTGAGCTGGGCCGGTCCGGGGCGTCGGGTGGGGTTGAGCTGGGCCGGTCCGGGGCGTCAGGTGGGGCGGGGCTCGGGCCGGCTGGGACGGCTGGTCGGGGGCGGGACGGATGGCTCGGGACGGCTGGGCGGGGCCGGGACGGATGGCTCGGGGCGGCAGGGCGAGCTCGATCCTGTTCGCCTGGTTGTTGCGTTCGTCTGCGTGACGGGTCTGGTGCGGGTGAGCTTCTACTCCGTTGTGCAGGAGTTCAATGCGCTGACCGTGGCATGTGTCGCTGTGGTCGCCGTGCTTCAGGTGCCGATCTCGCTGCCGGGTCGGCGGCGGCTGTCCGTCGTGCTCTTCCTCGTGCAGGTCGTGGTGAACTACCTGCCGCTGCTCGCTGAGCCCGAGAGGTGGGAGGTGGGCGGCTCGGGCTTCGTCGCGGCTTCGGCTCTGCTCGTGGTCAACGGGCCATTCGCGTGGGTGATTCTGGGGCTGATCGCGGCTGTTGAGGGTGTCATCGCGCTTGCCATGGAACGGCTGCCGTACATGGTCTACTACGCGATCGTCGCGCCGATCAACGTCGGCCTGATGGTGTACGGCATCAGCAGCCTCGCCGGCCTGGTGGACCAGGTGAAGCGGGAGCGGGAGGAGTTGGCTGCCCGGGCGGGGGCGGTTGAGCGGTTGCGGTTGTGGGGGCGGATTCATGGGCTGGTCGTACGGAACGTCGGCGTCGTCGAGAGGCTGACGCGGGAAGCGCGGGAGGCTTGGGCGGCGCGGGAGGCCGACTCTTGGAAGGCGGAGAAGGCCGAGAAGGCGGAGAAGGCGGGGGCGCAGGAAGCGGGGAAGGCGGAGAAGGCGGGGGCGCAGGAAGCGGGGGAGGCGGGGAGGCGGGGTGGTGTGGCGGCGGTGCGGGAGGCGGTGCGGGCCGTGCTTGCTCTCGCGAGGGAGGCGCTGGGGCGGGTGCGGGCGCTGCCGCCGGCCGATGAGGCGATTCCGGTACCGCCGCGTGACGATGACAGGCGCATTCTGCGGTTGGCCACGCCGATTCTGGTCGTCACCCATGTGCTGTTCATCGGGCAGGCGCTGTTCTACTTCGTCGCCGATGCGCCGCGTGGGCCCGCGTTCACGCACGCCGGTTACCTTCTGCTCCTGCCTTTGACGTTCGGGCTGCAGTTCTGGCATCTGGCCGTGCTGCGGTCGGGGGTTCGGCCCAGGATGCTGGTCTGGACTCTGGTCGCGCATGCGCTCGCCATCTACGCGCCGCTGGTGAACGGGGAGGGGTCAGGGCTGCTCGCGTCGGGGTTCTTCGCGGGAGTGCTTCTGCTGTATCTGCCGTGGCGGGTGGCGTGGCCGCTTTGTGTGGTGATGAGTGGGGTTGCGGCGGTTGAGGAGGCGCTTGCGTCCGGGCTGATCGCGGGGGTGTATCCGTTCGCGAGCGTCATGAATACCGCGCTGGCGGTTTATGGGCTCACGCGGTTGGTGGGGCTGGTCGGGGAGCTCAGCCGGACGCGGGCTGAGCTTGTCGAGGTGGCGGCTCTGCGGGAGCGGCTGAAGGTGGGCAGGGATGTTCATGACCTGCTGGGGCGTGGGCTCACCGCGATCGTGTTGCACGCCGAACTGGTGCTGCGGCTGGTCGAGACGGAGTCCGGACGGGTGGGCGCGCAGTTGGAGCGTTTGGCGGAGGCGGTGCGGGCTGCGCTTGTGGACAGCGTGAGGTTGAGTGCTTCCGGGCGGGTGCTGTCGCTGGGCTCGGAGATCGAGTCGGCCAGGGGGGTTCTGGAGGCGGCGGGGGTGGGGGTGCGGATCGAGAGTGTGCCCGCCAGAGGAATGGCCGTGTCCGGGGCGGGGGCGGTCGTGTCGGAGGTGGGGGCGGACGTGCCCGCGCATGGGACCGGGGCGGCCGCGCCCGTGCTCGCCGTGGTGCTCCGGGAGGCGGTCACCAACGTGCTCAAGCATGGCACTCCGCACGAGTGCGTGATCGAGCTCGCCGTACAGAACGGCCACGTACAACTCCGGGTGACCAACGACGGCGCCGCGCCCGTACAAGAGGTGACCAGTGAACGCGCCGACGCCCACGAGCCCGGCTCAGGCCTGACGAACCTGCGCGCCCGCTTGGAAGCCATCGGCGGCACCCTCACCACCACCCGAACCGCAGACCGCTTCGAACTCCTCGCCCGCACCCCCCTCGATCATGAAAATCTCACACCAGCGAGGTGAACCAGGCGACTGCCCTGCAAGGCCGCCGCCGGCCCACAGTGGTTCCCGCCACACCCACACCCAGCAGACCACCCGGGAACCATGAACCGTCGACAGTTCCTCGCCCTAGCCACCCTCACCGGCCTGTCCGCAGCCTGCGGCTCCAGCGGACGACCGGCAACCCCCGCCCCGCCGGCCTTCCGCACGGAGCTGCGCATCCCCCCGCTGCTCGAACCGAGGACGGCCCGCGACGGAACGCGCCACTTCGCCCTGAAGATCCAGCGGGGCCGCACCGAGCTGCTGCCCGGCAAGCCGACGGAGACGTGGGGCTTCAACGGCCCGCACCTCGGCCCGACGATCCGCGCGGCTCGCGGCGACAGGGTGCGGATGTCGGTCACGAACCGGCTGGCCGAGGCGAGCACTGTGCACTGGCACGGGATGCGGCTGCCCGCGAGGATGGACGGCGGCCCGCACCAGATGATCGAGCCGGGCGGCACGTGGACCCCGCACTGGACGATCGACCAGCCCGCCGCCACGTCCTGGTACCACCCGCACCCGCACGGCGAGACGGCCGGGCACGTCTACCGCGGGCTGGCCGGGATGTTCATCATCGACGACGGGGACACGCCTGAGCTGCCCGGCGAGTACGGCGTGGACGACGTGCCCCTGATCCTTCAGGACAGGGACCAGGCCGGGGACGCCGACGTGCTGGGCGGGACGTTCGGCATCCTGGGCGACCGCATGCTGGTCAACGGCACGTACGCGCCGTTCATGACCGTGCGCGCCGAGCGGGTGCGCTTCCGGGTACTCAACGGGTCGAACGCCCGCAGGTACAACCTCGTGTTCGGCGACGGCCGCAGGTTCCACGTCGTCGGCAACGACGCGGGGCTGCTGGCCGCCCCGGTCGAGGTGGAGCAGGTGTCGCTCTCGCCGGGCGAGCGGGCGGAGGTGGTCGTGACGTTCAGCGCCGGCGAGCAGGTCCTGCTGCGTACGGTGTCGGGCGGCGACGACATCGACGAGGGCGACTTCGACCTGCTGAAACTGGTCGCGGCGGAGCGGCTGACCCCCTCGCCGGCCCTGCCGTCCAGGCTGGCCGCGCCCGAGGCGATCGTGGTCCCCGCGAACGCGCGGGTGCGCCGGTTCCGGCTCAACGGGCATGACGCGATCAACGGCAAGGAGATGGACATGTCCCGCATCGATGAGGTGGTTCCGGCGGGCGCCACGGAGATCTGGGAGGTCGAGAACACCGTCTACGCCCACAACTTCCACATCCACGAGGTGGCGTTCCAGGTGCTGGACGTGGACGGGCAGAAGCCGCCGCCGTACGCGACCGGTCACAAGGACACGGTGTACGTGCCGCCGAAGAGCACCGTGCGGCTGGCCGTGAGGTTCGGCGGCTTCACGGACCCGGTCACGCCGTACATGTACCACTGCCACCTGCTGCGGCACGAGGACTCCGGCATGATGGGCCAGTTCGTGATCGTCGAGCCGGGTACGGAGGATCGGGTGTCCCGCACGATCGCCCACTGAGCTGCCCGGCCCGCCGCCCTTACATGCCCCGGCGGCGCGCTCCCGGCCCGCCTTCTGCCGCCGCACCTGGCGTACATGTGCTGAGGCGAGGACGAGGAAGAGCAGCAGCCTGGCGAGGGTGAGCATGGCCGCGCTCGCCCAGCGGGGTGAGCAGCCGGTCCGCGGCATCGATCGTCTGGGCGCGGTCCCCGCCTGAGTCGTGCAGCATGACGATCGCGCCACGTCCCCTGGCGGGGTGGCGGAGTACGGCGGGCGCACCGGCCGGGTGTGCACGCCGGTGGCGGTCGCGACGGCCTGCTCGGTGGCGGGCCAGGCGCGGGTACCGGCCTGGCTCAGCTCCTGGGACCACGGGTCTTGTCCTGACCCGTGCCATGGGGCTCCTTGTCCCGGCCGGGAGGCGTGCGGGCGGTCCCGTCGGTGGCCGGTGGGGTGGCGGGTTCGGACGGCGTCGTGGTGGGGGCAGGGGGCGCTGTGGGGCGGCTCGCGTCTGAGGGGCTGACGCCGTTCGCGGGCGTCCGGCTGGCGGCCGTGGTCCTTACCGGCGTGGCGGGTGCCGAGCGGCGCGCCCTGGGGGTGGCCGCGCGGGCAGGGGGACGGGTGCGCGGGGGGCGGGTGGTCGTCGGTGTGCCGGAGATTGGCTCGGAGGGGGGCGACGTGGCGGGCGCGGAGGGGCTGGAGCCGCCCGATCCGAGCCGGTCGGCGTTGTCGGGCCGGGTGCCGCTGAGCGTGCCGCCGATCAGGACCGCGGCGCAGGCCAGCAGCAAGGTGCCGCCGAGGACGCCGACGATCATCAGCACCCGCCTGCGCCGGCCGCTCTGGTCGACGAACACCGCCGTCTCGGTCGCCCGATGCGCTCCACTCACGGGTCAGAAGCGTAGGGACTGCGGCACGCTCCTTTCCGCCGATGCAGTGATTCGTCCGACTAACTGTGATCAACCCTGGTAGTCACCGAATCGGACGGGGGGAGGTCAGCAGGTGCACAGCAGTCCGCGCAGCGCCGTCTCCAGGCAGAGGCTCGAACGGGCGGGCGTCGGCCAGGGAAAACGTACGAGCGACTCGTCCACCCGCACCGTGGCCCCGAACCGGTCCAGCTCCCACAGCCACACGTCCCCCGCCGGCTCGCCGAGCTGCTGGGTGACGCCCGCGGCGAGCTGAGCCCGGTGGGAGGAGTTGACGTGGGCGAGCACCCGCTCCGCCGTCTCGGTGAGCGGATCGGGCGCCGCCCCCAGGTAGTCGTCGGCGTCCAGCACGCCCGACTCCTGCCCGGTCAGATAGACCACCTGGCCCACGTCCAGCCGCAGCAACCGGGGCGCGTCCGGCTGCCCGAAGCGCTCCAGCGCGTCGAAGAGGCTCTCGTCCGCGGTGTGCGCGGCCACCGCCACGGCGGCGGTGCGGGCCTCCTCCTCCGGTACGGCCTCCGCCCAGCCCTGGACCTCGATCAGCCCGCGCGGGTGCGTCATCGTGCCCAGTTGCCGCATCGCCGTCAGGTTCACCGCCACGACCGCGTCCGCGCGCAGCCCGTGCAGGGTTTCGCCGGGCCGGACGAGCAGGATGGGTCGGCCGCGCTCGTCCACGCCGCCCCGGGCGGCTGAGGGGGCGCCGTCAACAGAGAGCTTGGCGACGTTGGCCGTCGCGGCGAGGGTCCGGACCCGTTCGGGGATCGGCAGCATGGCGCCTCCTTGAGAGCATCAATAGTGGTAGGTTAGCCTTACCTAAGTAAGGATTACCTAATCACATCGAGGTGAACGTGCGCTACACCGGCCCGAAGGTGCGACTGTCGCGTCGCGCGGGCGTCCCGCTGACCAGGAAAGCCGTCCGCTACTTCGAACAGCGCCCCTACCCGCCGGGCGAGCACGGCCGCAAGACGAACCGCCGCAACACCGGCGACTACGGCCTGCGCCTGATGGAGAAGCAGAAGCTGCGCTGGTACTACGACGTGTCGGAGCGGCAGCTGCGCCGCTACTGGGACCTCGCCGTGCGCAAGTCGGGCGCCTCTGGCGCCGAACTGGTCACCATCCTGGAGAGCCGCCTGGCCTCGCTCGTGCTGCGCGCCGGCCTCGCCCCGTCGATCTACGCGGCGCGGCAGTACATCAGCCACGGGCACATCGCCGTGGACGGCCGCAAGGTGGACATCCCCAGCTACCTGGTCAAGCCGGGGCAGGTCATCTCGGTGCGGGAGCGGTCGCGCCAGATGCAGCCGTTCGTGGCCGCCGCCGAGGGCATCTACGCCGACGACCGGCCCGCCGGGTACCTGTCGGTGGAGCTGCAGGAGCTGCGGTTCACGCTGGTCAGCAGGCCGCAGCGCGAGCAGATCGCGATCCCGGTGGACGAGCAGCTCGTCGTGGAGTTCTACTCCCGCTGATCCGGCAGGACGTCCCGCTGATCCGGCGAGACGTCCCGCTGATCCGCAGGCCAAGGCCCGGGGGAAGCGGTCACGCGGACCGTGACCGCTTCCCCCGGGCCTTCTTCACGGGCGGCGAGGCGGGCGCCGTCTCGCGCAGCGCCCGCAGCTCGGCGACCTCCTTGCGCAGCTCGGTCAGCTCGTCGAGGATCTGCTGCGTGTGCGCCCTGGTGTCCTCCATGATGTGCGTCGTGCTGTCCTCCAGCGCCGCTCGCTCCTCGGCGCTCTCCTCGTCCATCGCGCTCACCACGACCGCCAGGAAGAGGTTGAGCACGACGAACGTGCACACGAGGATGAAGATGGTGAAGAAGATCCACGCCGACGGGTGCCGGCTCATCACCTCCCTGGCGATGTTGCCCCAGTCGTCGCCCGTCATCGTCTGGTAGAGCGTGAACAGCGAGGTCGGCAGGCTGCCGAAGCGGTTCGGCGCGGTCTGCCCGTACAGCTTGGTGGCCATGACGGCGGCCACGTACAGGACCAGCGACAGCAGCACCACGATCGAGCTCATGCCGGGCATCGCGCGCAGCAGCGCCGAGACGACGCGCCGCAGGCTCGGCACCACGGACAGCAGCCGCAGCACGCGCAGGATGCGCAGTGCGCGCAGCACCGACAGGCCGCCGTTGGTGGAGGCGAAGGCGATGGCGACGATGGCGGTGTCGAAGACGTTCCACGGGTCGCGGAAGAAGGCCGACCGCTCGACGTACAGCTTGGCGATCAGCTCGGCGGTGAAGATGTAGAGCGCCACGTGGTCGACCACCGTCAGGACGGTGCCGTACTCCGCGACGACGGCGGGGAAGGTCTCCAGGCCGAGGGTGGCCGCGTTGATCAGGATGACGCCGATGATGAACCGCTGGAAGTGGCGGTGAGCGAGTAGGGCGCGGGTGCGTTCACGCACGGGGGCAGGCTCCTCGGAGGCGGATCAGGGGCCGTACCATGATGACGCATAATGATCAAGTAGGAGACTGTGGTATAAAAGCCCACCTGTCGCTGTCAACGGTGAGGGGCCATGTCCTATCCCAACTACGGCCCTGGCAACTACGGGCCGCCGCCGCAGAGCCATCCGAACGGCACCGTCATCCTCGTGCTGGGCATCGTGAGCCTGGTGGCCTGCATGTTCACCGGTCCCTTCGCCTGGTCGATGGGCAACAAGGCGCTGCGTGAGATCGACGAGAGCGGCTACTACTACGAGAACCGCGGGATGGTCCAGGCCGGTCGCATCTGCGGCATCATCGGCACCGTCCTGCTGATCATCACCTTCTGCTTCGTCGCCCTCGGCGTGAGCGTCGGCATCATCGGAGCCCTCACGGAAGGCTCGTCCTGAAAGCCGTCTCGGAGGGCTTGTCCTGAAAAGCCCCCCGTGAGCGTCAGCGCGCGTGCTTGGAGCGCTTCTGGAGCGCGGCGATGACGCCGGCCGGGTCCACCGTGCCGTAACCGTAGTCGTAGTCGAACCCCACCTCGCTACGGTCCTCCGCCGTCCTGCGCAGCAGGGCCCTGAGCTGGGCGGGCGACAGTTTGCTGGCCGGCCAGCGGGTGCGCACCGCCGCCACGAGCCCGGCCGCGACCGGCGCCGCCGCCGACGTGCCGGAGTCGGGCTCGCTCGCGCCGAACGCCCTGGAGCCCAGGAAGTGGGTGTACGCGCACACGTCCGGCTTGCGCGCGGTCAGCCGTCCAGGCCCCTGCGAGGAGTAGCCCACCCGCTCGCCGTTGACGTCGATGCCGCCCACCGACAGCACCTTCGGATGCGAGTTGGCGCCCACGATGGGCCTGCCGGGGTAGGCGCAGCGGCCGTCCGGGCACTCGCGCCCGCAGTTGCCCGCCGCGAACAGCACGTCGGCGCCCGTACGGTCGAGCGCCGCCACCATCAGGTTGAACGGGTGCGCCGCGTTGTCGGAGTAGTTGCCCGGATGCCCCACGGGAAAGTCCCACTCGGGGGAGAACGAGCCCCACGAGTTGTTCACCACGAGCGAGCGCGACTCGGCGGGCTGGGCGTCGAGCACGTTGCGCAGGTGGGCGAAGGCCGCCACCGCGTCGGACAGCAGGCCGTCCAGCGCCGAGCCGCCCGGCCGGGTGGACAGCAGCACGGGGATGTCGATCAGCGTGGCCTGCGGCGCGGTGATGAGCGTGTCGAACGCGCACATCGTCCCGTGGTCGACCTCGAACTCGCCCGGCCTGCCCGCCACGCCAGACGGGCTCCAGCACCGCTCGGCGTCCACCGTGACGCCCCTGCCGAGCTGCCTGGCGGTGTGCGCGGCGTTGATCCCGGTGTCGAGCACGGCGACCGTCACGCCGTCGCCGTCGAGCCCCTGCGCGTGCAGCCCCGGCACGTTCAGCAGCCGCTCCACGTCGTGCCAGTCGCCCGCCGGCGGGTCGCCGCCGCACACCGGCGTGGACTCGATGACGGGGTCGGCGAAGACGCCCACCACGTCCGGCCTGAGCGCGGGCAGCAGCGCGATCCTGGCCGTCAGCTCGTCGTCCGAGATCGTGCCCCGGACCAGCACCGACGCGTCCTCGGGGGCGAGGGAGAAGTCCAGCGGCTGGCTGAGCGAGAGCGGGTCGCCGTCGGCGGCGGGCAGCGGCCTGGGCACGGCCACGGGCGTGAACGCGGGATCGAGCTCGACGCCCGGCAGGCCGTCGGCGACGTCGGCCGTGGTGGCGGTCTGGCCGGGGTCCGCGACCGCCGCGACCAGATCGGGGGAGGGACGGAGCTGGATCAGGATCCGCATGTGTCACCACCGAGACGTTTGTGGAGGGAAACGAACCTCCCAACATTCCTTCATCCGCTCCGGCTCGTCCAGCGGATCTGAGGTGTTTTGACCTGCGGAAACTTCCTAATCGGGGCGAAGCGGACGACATTTGTTCTGGGACGTCAGACTTCCTTGTTTTCGGTCCGTTCACTACGGTGAGGCGTTATGACGCTCCAGGCGCAAAAGCCGGTCGATGGCGGAGAAAAGGCTCACTGGTTGGCGGTACGGCCGAGGCTGATCCTCGCCAGTGCCTTCATGCTCTTCCTTGAGCTGGCACTGATCCGGTGGACCGGGTCCAACATCGTCCATCTCAGTTATTTCACCAATTTCGTGCTGCTCGGCTCCTTCCTCGGCATCGGGCTCGGTTTCCTGCGCGTGGGGCGCTCGCAACGGCAGCCGTACTACTCGCCCATCGTGCTGGCCGTCCTGACCATCGTCGTGCTGACCTTCCCGGTCACCGTCGACCGCAACACCGAGGGCGTCCTGTACTGGACGAGCCTGTCCACCAGCGGGCCGCCCGCCTGGGCGATCCTGCCGGTGATCTTCTGCGCCGCCGCCGTCGTGCTCATGGGCCCCGCCGAGCTGGTCGGACGCTGCTTCCCCGAGCTGCCGCGCCTGGAGGCCTACCGCTACGACCTGATCGGCAGCCTCACCGGCATCGCCGCGTTCACCGCGCTGTCGTTCCTCAGCGCGCCGCCCGTGTTCTGGGGCCTCATCGCGGCCATCTGCTACGGCCTGCTGCTGATGCCCAGGCCGCGCGTGCTCTACGTGGGGCTCGTGACCGTGCCCTCCCTGGTCGTGGTCGGGCTGCTGCTGGCCGAGACGCTCACCGCCGGGGCGATCTGGTCTCCGTACTACAAGGTCACCACCAAGCAGCTCGTCCAGCTCGGCGTGCCCGTCACCGACATCGCCGTCAACGGCATCCCGCACCAGCAGGCCGTGCCCGCCTACGCCCGCCTGCAGTGGGAGGCCCAGTACGGCCTGCCGTACGAGCGCGCGAGCAAGCAGCCCAGGGACGTGCTCATCGTCGGCGCGGGCAGCGGCACCGACGTGGCGATCGCGCTGTCCAAGGGCGCCACCCGCGTGGACGCCGTCGAGATCGACCCCAAGCTGCGCGAGCTGGGCGGCTCCACGCACCCCGACAAGCCCTACGCCGACCCGCGCGTCACCACCCACGTCACCGACGGCCGCGCCTTCCTGGAGCGCACCGGCGACAAGTACGACCTGATCCTGTTCGCCCTGCCCGACTCGCTCACCCTCGTCTCCGGCGCCAGCTCGCTGCGCCTGGAGAGCTACCTGTTCACCGAGGAGGCCATGCGGGCGGCACGCGCCCACCTCAAGCCGGGCGGCACGTTCTCGATGTACAACTACTACCGCGAGAGCTGGCTGGTCGACCGCCTGGCCTCCACGATGCAGCGCGCCTTCGGGCACAAGCCCTGCGTGGACGTCGTCAGCACCGCCGGTCAGCAGGCCGTGATCACCGCCGGCCTGGCCGCCGCCGACCAGCGCTGCGCCGCCGAATGGCCCGGCGCCGCGCCCGGCACGCCCGAGCCCGCCGGCGACGACCGGCCCTTCCTGTACCTGAAGGAAGGCACGATCCCGCCGATCTACGTCATCACGCTCGCCCTGATCCTCATCGTCAGCCTGCTGGCCGTGCGCGTCGTGGCGGGCCCCTACCAGCGGATGCGCCCGTACGCGGACCTGTTCCTGCTCGGCGTGGGGTTCATGCTGCTGGAGACCAAGAGCGTGACCGGGTTCGCGCTGCTGTTCGGCACCACGTGGGTGGTCAACGCGATCGTCTTCGCGGGCGTGCTCGTCGCGGTGCTCGCCGCCGTCGAGGTGACCCGCCGTTTCCGAACCCCGCCACTGCCGATCATGTACGGCGTGCTTTTCGCGGGCCTCCTGCTGGCCTGGCTGGTGCCGAATGAATGGCTGCTGTCGCTCCCGCTCCCGTTGCGCGCGGTGGCCGCGGTGACGGTGGCGTTCCTGCCGATCTTCGCCGCGAACGTGGTCTTCGCCAAACGTTTCGCCGACACGGCCGACGCCACCACCTCTTTCGGCGCGAACCTGCTGGGCGCCATGGTAGGCGGCTGCCTGGAGTACGTCGCCCTGGTGATCGGCTACAAGGGCCTGCTCGTGGTGGCGGCCCTGCTGTACGTCGGCGCCCTGGCCCTGCTGCCCAGGAAGAACTCGGCGCTGGTGTGACCCCCTCCGGAAATGCCGGCGGGCATTTCCGGAATGGTCTCTGTAATTTCTTGACCGATGGTCAGGTGAACGGTTTCCGGCACGGGTTGATTTGTCCGGGACCGCGAGGTGAGCTAGAGATACCAGCCATGCCTTGATCGCGATGATCGTTCGTCTGTGAAAAGCGATAATTCATCTTCTCGAAAGGGAGGCAAAGGATCGGGGGTGATGTCCGGTAAACCCACGAGCAAAGGTGTAATCATGGCGACACAAGGGGCAGCAAGGATAGATGTCGAGCTCGCCCTGCGGCAGGAGTCCGACCCGGTGCCCGCCGGTCGTGCCGAGCAGATCGCCGCGGTGCTCCCGAAAGGGGTGCTGTTCGCGCCGCCGGCGCCGCCGCCCGCCGGGCAGGCGCGGGTGCCGCAGACGGAGTGGACCCTCACCTCCGCCTGGCCCTACCAGGGCCGCACCGCCACCGGCAGCGCCGCCGTCCACTACGCGGCAGGCCACGACCGCCTCATCCGGCCGATGATCCTCGCCGACGGCTTCGGCTACGGGCCCAGCGACGTGCCGGGCCTGTGGCACCACCTCAACACGCCCTACCCGCCCCACCAGCAGCGCCTCCTCGACCAGCTCCTCTCCCAGGGCATCGACGTCGTCCTGCTCGGCTTCGGCGCCCGGCACACGCACATCCAGGCCAACGCGGGCGTGGCGGCCACCTGCATCCGCCGCGCCATCAGCGAGCGGTCCGGCAACGCCCCGCTGATCGTCGGCGGCCTCGGCATGGGCGGGCTCGTCACCCGCTACGCGCTGGCCGAGATGGAGAACCGCCGGGAAGACCACCAGACCGCGACCTACCTGTCCTACGACACGCCGCACAACGGCGCGTGGATCCCCCTGATACTCCAGCAGCTCGCCCACTTCGCCCAGGCGCTCTCCCCGGCCGAACCAGGCCAGGCGGCCCTGATCGCCAGCCCCGCCGCCCAGCAGCTCCTGTGGGCGTGGGTCGGCAGCGCCCGCTACTCGGGGCCCGTCGCCACCTCCAGCCCGCTGCGCACCGAGTTCCTGGAGGACCTGCGGCGCGTCGGCTGGTTCCCGGTCCGGCCGCGCAAGCTCGGCGTGGCCAACGGGGCCGCCGACGGCACCGGCAGGAACGTGCCACCCGACCACCTCGTGTTCGAGTGGAGCGAGCTGGGCGGCCTCGTCGGCGCCACCGTCCGCACCCAGCCGGAACGCGGCCTCAACCGGCACGTCGGCGGCATGCGCGCCGTGCCGATGTGGGCGGGCAAGAGCTACACCAGCGACGTCCCGCCGTTCGACGGCGTGCCGGGCGGCACGCTGCCCCTGTACGGCACGCTCGCCGACAAACTGGGCGCGCCCATCGCCGGCCGGTACAGATCGGCCTGCTTCGTCCCCTCGGTGAGCGCCGTCGCCCTCCAGTACGACCCCCTCGACTGGCCGATCGACCTCTACACCGACATCTCGTCCCTGTCGCCCGAGCAGAGCCAGCTCGACGACTACCACTGCGACTCGCACAACTCCGAGCACGGCCAGGTGACCGGCGTCCTCGCCGACTGGATCCTGGGTCAGCTCGGCAAGTAGCGGCGACGCGGCGGGTCCCGGCCGCCCGCCGCCCGTCCTCCCTGGACCCGGACCGCTTCCCCCGGCCCGACCTCACCCGGCAGGACAGCGGGCAC
The DNA here is from genome assembly GCF_039531895.1 of Nonomuraea monospora. NCBI lineage: Bacteria > Bacillati > Actinomycetota > Actinomycetes > Streptosporangiales > Streptosporangiaceae > Nonomuraea > Nonomuraea monospora. Next base: position 105,555 of record NZ_BAAAQX010000011.1, on the reverse strand, counting down.
CTCAGCTTCGGGCACGGGCCGCACTACTGCCTGGGGGCGCTGCCGGCCCGCCTCGTCGGGCGGGCCGCGCCGGCGGAGGTCGTCCGGCTGCCCGGGCCGGCGCCGGCCGTGCCCGTCGAGCGGTTGCGGTAGCGCGCCAGCCTCACGGTGCGGGGGCCGTTCGGCTGAGGTCTGTCAGAGGCCGCAGAGCTCGTCGAGGGACTGGGCGCCGGACTTCTGGCTGTTGCGGGTGGGCGTCTGCGTGGGCGTGGCCGTGCGGGGCTTGGCGGGCGTGGAGCCGGTCACGCTGGGCGAGGCGCTCACGTTGGCCGTCTGGGCGCGGCGGGCGGGCCTGAGCGAGTCGTTGATGGCCTTCTTCGTGGCCGTACGGATCTTCGCCCAGTCGGGGCGGCCCGAGTAGAACTCCGGCGGCACGAACTGGAGGCTGGTGATCTTGGCGTCCTTGACCTTGACCGCCAGCTCCACCAGCGGCTGCAGCAGGCTCTCCGGGATGTTCGTCTGCGCCAGCCGCTTGGCCGCGCCCGCGATCCGCTCGAACCTGCTCAGGATCACCGTCGGGGTCGCCTGCTGGGCGAACGCGCCGATGACGCAGCGCTGGCGGGACATGCGGGAGAAGTCGTCGCTGCCGACGCGCGAACGGCCGTACCACAGGGCCTGCTCGCCCGTCAGCTTCCGGTAGCCCGCCTTGATGGTGCCGGCGGTGCCGTAGAGGCCACCCCACTTGACGTCCTGCTCCACCTTGATCCTGAGGCCGCCGATGGCGTCCACCAGGTCGGCGAAGCCGTACATGTTCATCAGCATGTAGTAGTCGATGTGCAGGCCGAGCGTGTAGCCGATGGCGTCCATCAGCGCGCGCGGGCCCCTGTTCTTGCCGCCCATGAGCTGCGGGTTGTCGTTGGCGTACTGCCAGACCTCGTTCAGCAGGCCGCCGTTCGGCAGCTCCGCCATGAACCCGTTCGGGAACTGCTTGTGCAGCGGCGAGGACGTCGGGAAGCGCACGTGCTGCAGGTTGCGCGGCAGGCTGAACAGGACCGTGGTGCCGGTCTTCAGGTCCACGCTGGCCACGTTCATGCTGTCGGTGCGGACGCCGGTCCTGTTGCCGGCCGCGTCGCCCCCGATCAGGAGGAAATTGACGCGGTCCTTCCCGTTCCAGGGGTCCTCGGGGTTGTGCGTCACCTGCGGGTCCTCGGGGTCGGGCGCCGAGGGGAAGATCGACTTGATCGCGTCGCGGGCGGTCACGACGTAGTTCGCGGTCAGGGCGAACGGCGACATGACCGCCACGCACAACACGCCCACCACGATGCCGGTGAGGATCTGGCCCTGCTGGTTCAGCTTGTTAGGGCCCAGCGCCACGTACGACGTCGTCAGGATCGCGAACCAGGCCAGCGCCAGCACCGAGGCGATCACCACCACCAGCATCATGTTGCTGCTGTTGGCCAGCCAGGACGCGTTCGCCAGGTTCCCCGCCACGCTCAGGCCCAAGGCCAGGGCGGCCAGCAGCAGCACCGCGTAGACGCTGATCAGCACCAGGCCGGTACGGCGGTGCCCGGCCCGCAGGTGCGCGGCGCCGGGCACGATGGCGGACAGGGCCGTCCAGCCCAGGACGGCACCGGGGGTCAGCGGCTTGGCGAAACGCGGCGCCTTCGAACCGGGACGGCCTTTGCCGGGCCTGCTGGGCTTGCCAGGCTTGCCCGGTCCACCGGAGTCGCCGGAGCGGCCAGGCCCAGCGCTGCCGGAGCCGCCTGAACCGCCAGCGCCGCGGGGGCGGCCTGAACCTCCGGAGTCGCCTGAACCGCCGGAGTCGCCGGCGCGCCCGGAGTTTCCGGGACGGCCGGAGCCGCCAGAGCGTCCTGAACCGCCAGCGCCGCCGGGCCGGTCTGAACCGCCGGAGCCGCCGGCGCGCCCGGAGTTTTCGGGGCGGCCGGAGTCGCTGGGGCGGCGGGGGGTGCCGGAAGCGCGGGTATCGGCGGACCGGCTCGCGTTGCCGGCATGGCCGGAGTCGCGGGAGGCGCCGGAAGCTCGGGTGACTCCGGAGCGGCTGGCGTCGCCGGAGTCGCCGGGCGTGCCTGAGGCGTTCGGCGCGCCGGGGTCGGCGGGGCGGCCGGCGACGAGCTTCCCGGGGGCAGGGACCTCGGCCGCCGACGCTCCGCTCACGCGAGGGCCGGGAGCGCCGGAGCCCGGAGCGCCAGCACCCCGAGCGCCGGAGCCTGGGGCGCCAGAGCCTGGGACGCCGGCACCCGGGGCGCCGCTCGCGTGGGGCCCGCGGGCGCCGGAGCCTCGGGCGTCAGGCCCCGGGCCGGGCTGGGAGCCGGCGCCGGAATTGGTCCGGGATCGTCGCGTGGGGCGTCGTTTCCTGCCTTCCGGCGCGGGATCTACCCCATCGCGATTACTCACACCTGGCTCCTTACACGCCTACCAGGCAAAACCCTCGTTTTGCCCCCCGATCGGCACAAGATTGCCAGGATTCTAGTCCCCATACCTGGACATCAGAGACATGTGCCCAACCTGAGATGAACGCCACTGGTCCATCAAGAGACCGTAGAAGACGGCGCCATCCACGTATTGCACTGGTATGCCTTGTTCCTCTCCCACCCCTGCCGGAACCACCGCCCGCTGTTCACCGGCTTGCCGTGGTCGCGCGGATAACCAGGATGGTCGCCCACCTGACTGAAGAACCAGAACAGCCGGCTGCGGTTGGCCGTGTTCACCGGGTACGACGACGCGACCGACCGCATCCACATGGCCCCGAAGCAGTTGGCCTGCAGCTCCAGCCGCCGGCTGAGCGCCAGCTTGCCGCTCTGGCTGCTGGAGTCGAGCGTCGCCGACCACCAGGAGTTCATCAGCCCCGTGAGGTTCTGGACGTGGTGGCCGTACTCGTGGGCCATCATGCCGATGATGCCGCCGTGCCAGGAGATGATCTGGCCGTAGCCGGCGGCGTTGCCGCGTCCCCTGGCCATGGCCGAGGTGGAGGCGTAGATGGTGTTGTTCTGCGGGCAGTAGTACGGCACGGTGCTGCCCGGCGACGGGTAGTCGCCGCAGGCGCCACGGCCGCCCTGGGCCGCGATGGCGTACCTGGGCGGGCTGAACTCGAAGCCCTGCTTCTCCAGCACCGGCTTCCAGGCCCGGTCCATGCACGCGCCCGTCTTGATGATCAGCGACTTGAGCTGGCTGTGGCTGAAGATGCTGGCGTTGCCCGCCGGGCAGTTCAGCCTCGGCAGCACGCCCGCGCGGTAGACGCTGTTGTTCTTCAGGCTCGTGTTGACCGTCACCTGGGCGGGCGGCGTGACGGTGGTCGACGGCTCGTCGTCGTCCTCGGACGGGGTCGGCTGCGGCTCCTGGCTGCGCGTCGGCTCGGGCTCGTCGTCATCGTTGCTGGGCCGGGCCGAGGGGTCGTAGGACGGCTCCTCGGACGGGTCGTACGTCGGGACCGCCACCGGCGTCGAGGTCTCGGAGCTGGACGAGGCGGAGATCATCACCGCGCCGATGACGATCAGCACGAACAGTGCCGCCAGCGACCCGAACACGGCGCCGAGCACGCCGAGGGCGCTCATCCCCGACTTCCTGGGCTGCGGCGGCCGGTGCCACTGCTGCGGCGGCATGGGCGGGGGTGGCGGCGGCGGGGGAGGGGGCGCGGGCTGCCGGTACGGTGGCTGGCCAAAGGGCGGCTGCCCCTGCGGAGGCTGCCCGTAAGGCTGCTGACCGTATTGGGGCTGCCCGTACTGCGGCTGCCCGTACGGAGGCTGCGGGTACGGCTGGCCCTGCGGACGGGTCGGCTGCTGCTGGTACGGGTTCCCCTGCGGCGGCGCGGGAGGCGGGGGCGGCGGCGGGTACGCCCCGCCCTGCGGCTGCGGCTGCCGCTGTCCCGGAGGGGGTTGCGGCTGCCGGTGTCCGGGCGGCGGCCAGGGCAACGAGGGAGGCCGCTGGGGCTGCTGTGGCCCCTGTGGCGGGGGTGGATATTGCCCGTTCCCTGTCACCGTGTCTCCCCGTTCACCCCGTCGTCCGAAATGCAGGCATTTGCCGTACGACTAGTCGGACCCTTGCCAAATTTGGGGCAAAAGCATACTGATTTATCACCCGTCACGGATGTAGCAGTGCTCGGTTACAGTCCGAAATCATTCGAGGTGATCTCCGCTATCTCCCGGTCCGGGCGGGGGGCGTTGTCCTAGCTTCTTTTGCATGAATCTCCAGCAGCTCCGCTATGTGGTCGCGACTGCGGAGCACCGCACCATGACCGACGCGGCCAGGTCGCTCTACATCGCGCAACCTGCGCTCTCGCGCGCGATCCGCGACCTCGAGCGCGAGCTCGGCATGACACTGTTCGCGCGTTCCGGACGCGGGGTGGTCGTCACCGCGCAGGGACGCCGGGTGGTCAAGCTGGCGAGGGAGGCACTCGACGCCGTACACGAGATCGAGGGCCTGGCCAACCAGACCACTCCCACCGACGCGGAGCTCCGCATCGCGTCCACCCCCAGCCTTGAGCCAGGTCTCGCAGGGCGGCTGCTGCCCGCCTACGCGGCCGAGCATCCAGGCGTACGTGTGCACATCGTGCGCTGCGACGGCAGAGACGGCGTCGTCAGCGCCATCAGGGACCAGCGGGCCGACCTCGGCCTCACGGACCTGCCCGTGCCCACCGATCTCATCACCCACCCCCTCGAACGGCAGGAGATCGTCCTGATCTCCCCGCCAGGGCTCGAACTGCCCAACCCGGTGCCGATGGGCAAGCTGCACGGCATGCGCCTGGCGCTTCCCGCCCGCGGCAGCATGCGGCGCAGGGAGCTCGACGCGATGTTCGGCAAGTACGCGGTCACCCCGGTGGTCGTGCTCGAGACCGACGAACGCAACGGCTGGCTCAACGCCGTCCGCGCCGGGCAGGCGTCGCTGCTGTGGTACCGCGGCATGGCCGAACAGGCCGGACGCGCGGGCCTCGTGGTGCGCTCGCTCGAACCCGCGGTACGACGCGTCATCGCCGTCGTGCACGCCCGCCGCCGACTGCCGCTGATCGCCCAGGACTTCCTGGCCACCGCGGAGAAGGGAACCGCCGCCTGAATCCTTTGGGAACGATCCATTTCCTGTCTCGCGTCACCTGATGGAGCACGCGGACAGCAGCAGCCACGTGGGGCCCGGCATCGGCGCCGCGCCCCTGATGGCCGCCGGACAACCGTCCGATCACTGCTGACCCGAGATACGCAGCACCTCCCCGGACCCCGCCAGCGTCCCCCTGTTGGACACGTAGTACGCGCCGTCCGGCCCCGCCGCCACACCCGTGGGCGTGAACAGGCCCTCCCCGGCGATGAGCGTCCTGGTGCCGTCGCGCTCGACGCGGTGCAACGCCCCGGCCGGGTCGCCCGACAGCAGCCCGTTGGCGGCGATCTCCAGCACCAGCAGCCGGCCGCGCCGGTCGAAGGTGATGTCCACGATGTTGGTGAAGCCGGAGGCGTACACCGCCGGCGGCTCACCCGGCGCCAGGCGCCACACGCTTGCTCCTCCCACGGGGAAGGGGAAGCCGGTGAGCTGGCCCACGTACAGGGCCCCGTCGGGGCCGCGGGCCACACTCGTGGGCACTGGATGCATCGGGACCTCGCCGCCGCCGGGGCCGGGCACGAGACGGACGTCGAACACGGCGACCGTCGAGATCCGGCCTCCCGGGCCCACGCGCAGCAGGTCGTTGGCGCCCGCGTCCACGACCAGCGCGCCCGAGCCGTGCGGCAGCACCGCGTACGGCTGGCTGTCCGGGCCGGTGCCCGGCTGGCCCTGGTCGGGGTCGTTGGCGGCCTCGTACGCGCCGAGGTCGGCCACGCTCCTCCACCGTTTGCCCGACGCCTTGACCAGCGTGGCGATGGCTGCCCCAGCCCGGCCGAGCTGCGCGCGCCTGGCCGGGTCGGTGCCCAGCCCGACCGGGATGAGGAGCCCGCCGTGCGTCGCTGCCACGTCGTGGGCCCCGAGCACCTCGCTGAGGTTCGGCGTGCCGAGGGACGGCAGGCCGGTCACCACCCGGCGCTGGCCGCCCTTCGAGACGGCCGTCACGGCGCCTGTGGGGCCCAGGCAGAACGTCTGGTTCTGGGCGCCGACGATGCACGGGCCGGGGCCGCCTCTGCCCGCCTCGGCCACGTACAGGACGCCGTCGGGGCCGAAGTTCAGACCCCGGGGGTTGTCCAGGCCCGAGGCGATCACCGTCATGGACGGGGCCCGGGTCTGAGCGGCCGTGTGGCCCGTCGCCAGGGCGGTCTGCGGCGTGCGGCTCGCCGCCGGCGCGGCCGGGGGCGTGGCGGCCACGGAGAACGCGAGGCCCGCCGCGAAGGCGGCGGCCGGGATGACGCGGCGGGAGGGCCGCCCGCGTGCTGCACGCATGCCCCGTGCGTAACACGGCGGGCGGCCGGTGACCAGGGTCCTGTCCCCAAGGTGACAGGAATGGTCTGGGGACACGCGACTCGGCCACGCACCGCAGGCGGACGGCTGCGGGCCGAGATCAGGCGGGCCACCAGAAGACGGCGCGCTCGGGAAGGGCGTTGGCGCGAGCGCGCCGGGCTCAGACGGCCACCGGAAGCCGGACGACGGCGCGCAGGCCAGGCTCCGCGTCCTCCAGCACCACGGTCCCCCCGTGCGCCCGCACGGTCTCCCGCACGATGGCCAGCCCCAGCCCCGCACCCCCCTCGTCCCGGCTCCGCCCGGAGTCCAGCCGGGTGAACCGGTTGAACACCCGCTCCCGATCCTGCTCAGGAATCCCGGGCCCGTCGTCGGTGACGGTCAGCACCCCGTCACCCGTCAACGCCACCTCGACCTTGGAAGCCGTGTGCCGCACCGCGTTGTCCATCAGGTTCGTCAGCACCCGGCTCAGGTCGAGCGCGTCGCCCCGCACCACGACCGGGTCGCACATCGTCAGCCGCGCCTCGGCGTACCGGTCGACGACCTGCCGCACCACCTCGTCGAGCTCGACGGGCTCGCGCCGCGCGGGCACGCCGCCCCGCTCGTCCAGTCTGGCCAGCGCGAGCAGGTCCTCGGCCAGCCTGGACAGCCGCATGGTGTCCTCCAGGACGCCTTCGGCGGTCTCCTGCCAGTCCTGCCCGTCGGGGTGCCCGAGCGCCACTTCGAGCTGCAGCCGGATGCTGGCCAGCGGGCTGCGCAGCTCGTGCGCGGCGTCGGAGACGAGGGCGCGCTGGCGCTGCTCGGCCTCCTCCAGCCGGGCCAGCATGTCGTTCAGGGTGGTGGCCAGGGAGTGCACCTCGTCGCGCGACTGCGGCACGGGCAGGCGGCGGGACCTGGCGGTGTGGGTGATGTCGGCCGCGCCCCTGCGCAGCGCCGCGATCGGGTGCAGGGTACGGCCGATCATCAGCCAGCTCGCCACCCCCAGCAGCACGACCAGCGCGGGCGTGCCGATCAGCAGCACCCGCCCGGCCGTGGCCAGGCTCGTCTGGATCTCGCTGATGGGCCGGGCCGCCACGACCGTCTGCCCGTGGTCCGCGCTGAGCACCACGACCCGAAGGAACCCGGGGATCGCGTACGGCCGCCCGTCCAGCAGCGTCGCCTGCCCGCCGGCCAGGACCCGCGCCCTGGCCTTGGCGTCCAGCATGGGCACCAGCCGGTCGGCGCCGTAGGTGACGTGCGTGATCCGCCCGCGCGCGTCGATGACCTGCACGATGGTGCCGTCGTGGGTGGAGATCGGGCTGGTCAGCGTGCCGGCGTCGGCGGCGACCCGCACCGCCTGGGCCTGCGCCGTGGTGGAGTCGTCCACGGTGTCCATGAGGGCCCGTTCGAGCACGGTCACCAGCACCGCGGCCGAGAGCGCCAGCGCCGCCGCGAGCACCGCGGCGGCGGCCGCGGTGAGCCGGAAGCGCAGGCCCTGCCGCCGCCACCAGACCAGCGGCGACTCAGCCACCGTCGCCCGCCAGCCGGTAGCCGGCGCCGCGCACGGTCTGCAGGGCGTTCCTGCCGAACGGGGCGTCGATCTTGCGGCGCAGGTAGCCGACGTACACCTCGACGACGTTCGGGTCGGTGTCGAAGGTGTCCCACACGTGCTCCAGGATCTCCGACTTCGACACCACCTCGTCGCGCCGCCGCATCAGGTACTCCAGCAGCGCGAACTCCCTGGGCGTCAGCTCGACCTGGCTCTGCCCGCGCTCCACCCTGCGCCTGGCCGGGTCCAGCGACAGGTCGCCCGCCAGCAGCACCGACGGCCGCCGCCCCGCGTCGCGCCGCATCAGCGCCCGCAGCCTGGCCACCAGCACCACGTACGAGAACGGCTTGGTCAGGTAGTCGTCGGCTCCCAGGTCGAGCCCGTCGGCCATGTCGTACTCGCCGTCCTTGGCGGAGAGCATCAGGATCGGCACCCAGTTCTCCTCGGCCCGCAACTGCTTGCACACGTTGTAGCCGGACAGCCTGGGCAGCATGATGTCGAGCACCACGACGTCGTAGTCGCCCTGCCTGGCGGCGTGCAGCCCCTCCTCGCCGTCGTGCGCGAGATCCACGGCGAACCCCTCCGCCTGCAGCCCACGCTGCAGCGCCGCCGCCATCCGCCGCTCATCCTCGACGACAAGTACTCTCATACGGCAATTCTCCCGTTCTCGCGCTGAGACAACGCTGAGAAGCCTGAGAGTCATCTCAGACTGTCTCAGGGTTGCCACAGGAACCATGACGCAGGCTCTGAGCATCGACATACCGTTAAGGAGTGAAATGCGCAGAGGCACGTTCGTGAGGTGGGGAGTCCCGATCGCGGCGGCTGCCGTGATCGGAGCCGCGATCGGCGCCGGCCCCGTCATCGCCGCGGTGAGCGGCGACCCCGTGCTGCCCGAGCGTTCGGCCGAGCAACTGCTCGCCGACGCCGCGGCGGCCACCGGCAAGGCGGGCGGGGTCCCGCCGATGTCCGGGACAGTGCAGCAGACGGCCTCGCTCGGCCTGCCGGCCCTGCCGCAGACCGGCGGCCCGGCCTCGCCGCTCAGCCTGCTGTCCGGCTCGCACGAGGTGAAGGTCTGGTACGGGGCGGCCGACAAGCTCCGCGTGGCCATGCCGACCCAGCTCAACGAGACCAACCTGATCGTCAACGGCGGCCAGGCCTGGTACTGGGACAGCGCCACCAACACCGCCACCAAGCTGACCATCAAGCCGGGCACCCCGACGGCGGCGCACACCACGCCGCTGCCGAGGGAGACCGAGCTGACGCCGCAGCAGCTCGCCGAGCGGCTGCTGGCGGACGCCGACAAGCACTCCACCGTCCGGGTGATCAACACGGCGGAGGTGGCGGGCCGCCCGGTCTACCAGCTCGTGCTGGCGCCCAAGGAGGAGAGCTCCCTGGTGCAGGAGATCCGGTTCGCCCTCGACGGCGAGACGTACGTCCCGCTCCAGGTCCAGGTGTACGCCAAGGGCTCGGCCGAGCCGGCGTACCAGGTCGGGTTCACCCAGGTGACGTTCACGCCGCCGGCGGCGGAGAACTTCGCCTTCACCCCGCCCGCGGGCGCCAAGGTGGAGGAGCGGACGCTCGGCCCCGACAGCGAGGTCGGCGCCAGGGCGGAGGAGCGCGCCGAGCACGCCAGGGAGGTCGCGGGCGACCTGAAGGTCGTCGGCGAGGGCTGGTCGGCCGTCGCGGTCATGCCGTTCTCGCTGTCGGACCTGACGGCGGCCCAGCAGTCAGAAAGCGGCGAGAAGCGGTCCGGCAGCGACCCGGCCGCGCTGGTCGACAACGTGCTCAAGAGCGCCACCCCGGTGAGCGGCACGTGGGGCTCGGGCAGGCTGGTCAGGACCAAGCTCGTCACCGCCCTGCTCACCGACGACGGCCGGCTCCTGGTCGGCGCGGTCACGCCGGAGGCGATCACCAAGGCGGCGGGCACCAAGTGACCACCGTCACGCAGGAAGCGGGGGCGCCCTTCGGGGCGGCCCCGCCCTCCGGGCACCAGGACGCGGCGATCCTCACCCGAGGCCTGACCAAGCGATTCAAGGGCGGCCAGGTCGCCGTGGACGCGCTGGACCTGACCGTGCCGCGCGGCTCGGTGTTCGGCTTCCTCGGGCCCAACGGCTCGGGCAAGACGACCACGATCCGCATGCTGCTCGGCCTGGTCGCGCCCACGCAGGGCGAGTACTCGGTGCTCGGGCTGCCGCAGGCGCAGGCCCTGCCCAAGGTGGGGGCGCTGGTCGAGGGGCCGGCGTTCTACCCGTACCTGTCGGGCACCGCCAACCTGGCGCGCTTCGACGCCGCCGACCCGACCGCGCACGGCGGCACCGCCAAGCGGCGCATCGCCGACGCGCTGGAGCGGGTCGGCCTGTCGGCCGCCGCAGGCAAGCGCTACCGCAACTACTCGCTCGGCATGCGCCAGCGCCTGGCCATCGCGGCCGCGCTGCTCGGGCCGCGCGAACTGCTCGTGCTGGACGAGCCGACCAACGGCCTCGACCCGCAGGGCACCCGCGAGGTCCGTACGCTCGTCAAGGAGATCGCGGCCGAGGGCACCACCGTCTTCGTCTCCTCACACCTGCTGGCCGAGGTCGAGCAGATGTGCACGCACGCCGCGATCATGCGGACCGGCAAGCTCGTCGCGCAGGGCACCATCGCCTCGCTCAGCGGCGGCCTCGTCACCCGCATCAGGGTGGAGACGCCCGACCCGGACGACGCCGCGCGGGTGCTGACCGGGCTCGGCCTGGCCGACGTTGCCGCCGAGGGCCGCGCCGTCACCGCCGAGCTGGGCGGGCACGCGCCCGAGCAGGTCAACGCCGCGCTCGTGGGCGAGGGCGTGGCCGTGCGGGGGCTGGCCGTGGTGCGGCCGAGCCTGGAGGACGTGTTCGTGGGACTGACAGGGGAGGGCTTCGATGTCGACGGGTGAGAACCCGGGGGCGAGCACGCTGACAGCCTCGGGGACAGCCGCGGGGGCGACCGCGGGGCCGACTGCGGCGGCGACCACGGCGGCGACGGCGCAGGCGACCACGTCCGGCCCGCGGCGCACGCCTGGGCTCGTGCCGGTGACGGAGACCATGCGCACCACCGAGCGCCACGAACCGGAGCCGCGGCCCGCCGCCCCGCCCGAGCCGGCGGCGCGGCCGACGTGGGCGTTCTGGCGGTTGCTCCGCTCCGAGCTGGGCCTGACCTTCCGCCGCCCGCGCAACCTCGCCATGCTCGCCGTGCTGGCCGTCGTGCCGGTCGTCGTCGGCGTCGCGCTGCGCATGTTCGGCTCGGCGGACGACGACATGAGCGGGCTCGTCCAGGACGTGGCGGGCAACAGCGTCATGCTGACGTTCGTCTCGTTCTCGTTCCTGGTGCTGCTGCTGATGCCGGTGGCCGTGGCCGTGGTGGCGGGCGACTCGATCGCGGGGGAGGCCGGCGGCGGCACACTCCGCTACCTGCTCGCCGCGCCCGCGGGCCGCACCAGGCTGCTGGCGGTCAAGTACCTCAACGCGGCCGTCTACGCCTACGCGGTGACGGCGGTCGTGGCACTGTCGGCGCTGGTCACGGGCCTGGTGCTGTTCCCGGCGGGCGACGTGACGCTGCTGTCGGGCACCACCGTCCCGCTGGCCGACGGGCTGCTGCGGATCGCCATCTCCGTCGGGTACGTCGGCGCGGGCATGGCGGCGCTGGCCGCGGTCGCGCTGACGCTGTCGGTGTTCACCGAGGTGCCGATCGGGGCCATCGCGGGCACCATGGTGCTGGTCATCGTCTGCCAGGTGCTGCGGGCCATCCCCGAGCTGAGCTCGATCGTGCCGTACCTGCTGCCGACCCGGTTCACCAGCTTCGACGCGGTGCTGCGCAGCCCGATCGACGTGGCGGCGCTCAGGGACGGGCTGCTGACGTTCGGGGCCTACATCGTGCTGTTCGGGTCGATCGCCTGGGCCCGCTTCTCCGGCAAGGACATCACCTCCTGACGCCCCCGCCGGGGGGTCGGGGCACGGCCGGCGGGAGGCGAGCCCAGCGCCGGCCGGACACCCCTGAAGGCGGAAGCACCCTCCGGCACGCGGGCGGCGGCGCGGGCTGAGCGGGCCGGGGGGCGGAGCGCCGTCAGGCGGCCGAGCGGGCCTGGAGGCGGAGCGCCCGCAGACGGCCGAGCGCCCGCAGACGCGTGGGCGGTGGCCGAGCCATCGTGCCTGAGGGCGGCGGCGCGGGCTGAGCGCGCCTGGGGCGGAGCGCCGTCAGGCGGTCGAACGGGCCTGGAGGCGGAGCGCCCGCAGACGGCCGAGCGCCCGCAGACGCGTGGGCGGTGGCCGAGCCATCGGGCCTGAGGGCGGGAGCGCCACAGGCGCGCGGACGGTGGCGCGGGCTGAGCGGGCCGGGGGGCGGGCGCCGTCAGGCGCGCAGGTCACATGAACCGCGCGCCTGAGGGGCGGGTGTCGTCAGGCGGACGGGCGGCGGCGCAGGCCGAGGACGCCGATCACGACGCCGATGACCCCGACCACCAGCCCGGCCGCGCCCAGCAGCCGCGCCGTGCCGTCCGACGAGGACGAGGAGGAGGCAGCAGCCACCGGGGTGACGGACGGCGGGGCGGTGGCCGAAAGGGTGCTCGTGCCGGCCGACGCGGTGGCGTGGCCGCCGTCGGCGTCCTCGGCGGCGGGCACCAGCTTGAGCACCGGCGCAGGGTGCTCGGCCTCCGTGCCGTCGGCCTTGGGCGCCTCGGACCAGTCGACGACCTCGCCCCCGGAGTAGGTCTGCTTGGTCGGGAACATCAGCGAGTCCACGTCCTCGGGCAGTTGCCCCATGGACACCTCGAACTCCTGGAACTCCCCGGGGTTGATCTTGCCGCCCTCCCAGACGACCTTGGTGACGGCCTCCTCGAGGTCGCCGTACTCGGTCTTGACGGGGGTGGGCAGCTTGCTCTCGGTGACCTTGACCTTCCAGCCGGGCACGGGCTTGACGGAGACGAAGGCCAGCGGGTGGTCGGTGGGGAAGGAGACCTCGATCTTGGTGGTCGAGGCGTTGTCGCGCTCGTTCGGCACCCGGAACGCGACCTTGGTGAACCCGCCCTGCTCGGCGGTGCCGGGCTGGATGGTGACGTGGGCGAGGGCGGGCAGGGCGAGCCCGGCGGTGAGCGCGGTGGTCGCGGCGAGCACGACGGTGGCACGGCGGAAGAAGGACATCTCGAAGCTCCACTTGGTGATGGGGGATGAAGAAGGGGTGTCAGAAGGTCAGGCGGGAAGTGGAGGACCACGCCTGGCCACGCTGTGCCGGAAACCCGGCTGCGGCGGCACCATCCTGGTGCGGACGACCGGCGCGCAGGGCCGCGACACGGGCGCGGCGGCCGGGGGGAGCAGGACGAGGAGGCGGCGGCCGGCGCGGCGCAGCAGCGACCAGAGCGCGGCCTCGCCGCGTGAGAGCCACAGGCCGGTGATGACCGTGGCGGTGAGGTGCGTGAGCAGCATGCCGGCGTTGACGGCCAGCCCGCCCTGCGCGTGCGCGTGCACCGAGACGTAGGAGGCGCCCTCGCCGGCGAACAGCTCGTGCAGGCCGACCTGGGCCCCGACCAGGGCCAGGCTGATCGTGCCCGCCGATCGTTCCCTGCCGCACAGCGCCAGCCCGAGCGCGGAGACGCCCGCGAGCCCGAGTGCGGCTGCCTGCGGGGCGGGGGCGGCGCCGCCGCCGAGGACGTGGGCGAGCGCGGCCAGCGTCACGCAGACGGCGGCGAAGGCGGCCGTCCGCGCCAACCGGAGGGGGAGTCGCGCGCGCATGGGTGTGCCCCATGCTCTCACGGGGCAGGGGAGGATGAGACCTCGAGTCCCAAGCTGGTCAATGCCTGGTCCGAAAATGGCATTTGTCGCTAGGGTCGTGCCGATCGCGCTGACATAGAGGTGAGAACGTTGCGGCACTTAGGTGGTTTGCTGATCGGCCTGGTGGTGACGGCGGCCGTGCTGTTAGGCGGCGGATGGGCGGTGCAGCAGGCCGTCGGGACCGCCGCGGCGAACCCGCCCGACAGCCAGAAAATGTGGATCGCGCTCGGCGCGATGGCCGCGGTAGGGCTCGTCGTGGGCCTGGTTATGGCCGGCCGGATCTCCCCGCTGGCGACTTTCGTGCCGTCCCTGGTGCTGCTCGCCTGGACGGTCGTCTACGCGCTCGACATGAACCGGGCGCTGTCCTTCGTCCCGACCGAGCCGTCGGTCAACCAGATCGTCCGTGAAGCCGGGCTGGGCGCCAAGGCGCTCCTCACGACCGGCGTGCTCGCGCTGCTGGGCGTGGCCCTGTTCATCCCCGTCCTGATGCCCTCGCGGTGGTCGCGCCGCGACGACGAGCTCGACGAGGACTACGAGAGCACCCCCGAGGGCAGCTACTACTGACCCTCACGCGTACTTCCGCCGCGGGCGTCTCCTGTGGGGAGACGGCCGCGGCTTTTGTGACGCAGGTCACACTCCGAAGCGCGAACTCCTCCCGGCCGTCCGGGCGAAAGCCAGGGAAACCTTCGTGAGGACGGAGCGACATGTGATCGACGAAGTGACCGGCAGGCCCGCCGGCTCCGAGCTGGACCCTGAACTGGACTCTGAGCTGATCCGGCGGTCCGAGCAGGTCCCCGAGCTGTTCGCCGACCTCTTCGACCGGCACGCGGCGGCCCTGCGCCGCTACGTCGCCAGGCGGCTGGGCGACTCGCTGGCCGACGACGTCGTCTCCGACACGTTCCTGACCGCGTTCCGCCGCCGCCGTCACTACGACGCGGCCCATCCCGACGCCCGCCCCTGGCTGTACGGCATCGCCGCCCGGCTCATCCTGCGGCACCGCCGGGTCGAGGTCAGGCTGTACCGGGCGCTGGCCCGCACCGGCGTGGACGAGCTCACCGAACCGTACGCCGACAGGGTCGACGACCGCGTCGCGGCGGAGCAGGCGGGCCTGGCCGCCGCGCTGGCCGCACTGCCGGCCGCCGACCGCGAGGTGCTGTTACTCGTGGCCTGGGCCGACATGTCGTACGACGACGTGGCCCGCGCGCTGGACATCCCCATCGGAACGGTCCGCTCACGCCTGCACCGCGCCAGGGCCAGGACCCGCAGGGCGCTCGGCGGCAGCGACCCCACCACGGCACGAGAGGAGCCCATCGATGGATGACCTGCGATCCCTGCGCGAGCTGCGTGCCGCGGTGCCGGAGCCGGGCGAGGAGTGGATGGTCCGGGAACGCCGCCGGCTGCTGCGCCGGATGCGGCCGCGCAGGCGCGCCTTCGGCCGAGCGCTCCTGGCCGCTGGCGCGCTGGCGACGGCCGCGGCGCTCGCCCTGGTCGTGGTCCGGCCGCAGGAGCCCGCCCCGCCGGTCCCGTCGAGCCGGCCGCACACCGTCCAGCTCGACACGGAGGCGGTCCTGACGCGGGCGGCCGACACGGTCGGCAGGCGCCGGGCGGCCGAGGCGCCGCTGCCGACGCAGTGGCAGTACACCAAGACCCTGGACAAGCAGCCGAACGGCGACACGGTCAAGACCAGGGAGTCCTGGATGCGCTACGACGGCAAGCAGACCGCCGGCTTCGGCGAGGACGGCCGCCTGGCCATCAGGGACGTCCCGCCGGACCCCGGTGACGACGACCTGTCGCCGCAGCAGTACGACCGGAAGCTGCGCGCACTGCCCACCGACCCGAAGCGACTGCTCGCCAAGGTGACCAAGGACCGGCACTGGATCGACTTCCCCAGAGAGGAGGGCGTCCCGCACGTCGTCGCCCCCGACGCGGACCGCGCCTACGGCGTGATCATGCTCTACCTCAGCCGGTACGGCGTCATGCCGCCCGAGCTGGAGTCGGCCCTGTTCGAGGCGCTGGCGCTGATCCCCGGCGTCCGGGTCGAACAGGGCGTCACCGACGCGGCCGGCCGCAGCGGCCTGGGCGTCTGGCGCGACACCGGCAAGGACGGCACCGCGTACCGCAGCTACCGGATCCTGGACGCGACCACCTACCGCTACCTGGGCGAGAGGACGGTCTGGCTGCGCGACGAGTACATCTTCGACGACGACAAGCCCAGCTTCCGCAAGGGCGCGGTGTGGGTCACCGCCAAGCTGACCTCGGTCATCGTGGACCGCCCCGGCGAGCGGGGCTGACCGGGCGGTGACCCCGTGGAGCCGGTCAGCGCCGGTCAGCGGGCGGTGCCCGTGTAGAGGCGGGTCACCACCTCCTCGATCGACGACTGGCCGGGAGCCGTGGCCATCAGGTCGTCGAGCGTGCCGTCGAACGCCAGCCGCCCGTGGTCGATCAGCATGACCCGGCGGCACAGGCGTTCGATGTCACCGAGGTCGTGCGTGGTCAGCAGCACGGTCGTGCCGCGTTCGGCGTTCAGCCGCAGCAGGAAGTCGCGGATGCCGGCCTTGCTGACCACGTCGAGACCGATCGTCGGCTCGTCGAGCACCAGCACCTCGGGCGCGTGCAGCAGCGCCGCCGCCAGGTCGCCGCGCATGCGCTGGCCGAGGCTGAGCTGCCGCACCGGGGTGCGCAGGAATTCGCCCAGGTCCAGCGTCTGCGTCAGCTCGTCGAGCCGGGTGCGGAAGCCGGCGCGGTCGATCCGGTAGAGGTGCCGGATCAGCTCGAAGCTGTCACACAGCGGCAGGTCCCACCAGAGCGTGGTGCGCTGCCCGAACACCACGCCGATGCGCCGCGCCAGCGTGGTGCGGCGGCGCGACGGGTCGAGCCCCGCCACCCTGACCTTGCCCGAGGTCGGGGTGAGGATGCCGCACAACATCTTGATGGTGGTGGACTTGCCCGCGCCGTTCGGGCCGAGGTAGCCGACGAACTCGCCCGCCGACACGGTGAACGACAGATCCTGTACGGCGTGCACGACGTTCTTGCGCACCTTGAACGAGCGGCCCGCCCGATCGAGCTCGATCATCACTCAACTCCCCGTTGATCGGTAGTGCCGGATGCCCTGCCGCCAGATCAGGCCGGCCACCAGGGCCAGGACCAGCGCGGCGGCAGGGCCGAGAAACCGCATGAACGCGGGTGTGCCGAAGGGGTCGTCCCTGCCCAGCACGTACAGGCCGGGCTGCCAGTTGACGAACGCCAGCGGCAGCACGTACGTCACGCCCCTGACCAGGTCGCGGGCGTAGACGCTGAACGGGTACTGGGTGAGCTGGCTGCTGCCGTAGGTCAGGGAGTTGACCACCTCGGGGGCGTCGGTCAGCACGAACTGCAGCGCGCCGGCGATCGTCCACAGCGAGGCGAAGATGACGACGCCGGTCACCACCATGACGGGGATCATCCAGGCCCGCTCCCAGCCGAGGCCGAGCGCGGCGACGGCGTAGCCGAGCACCAGCGCGGCCTGGATGATCCGTCCGACGCGGGTGGCCATGAACCGGTCGGTGGCGAGCTGGATCCACGCGCCGACCGGCCTGATCAGGAACGTGTCGAGGGTGCCGGCCTTGATGTGCCCGCTGACCCGGTCGAGGTTGCTGACGAACGTGTCGCAGATGGTGAAGGCCAGGTTGGCCGCCCCGTACAGGAACAGCACCTCCTCGCGGGAGAACCCGGCCAGGCTGGTGGTGTTGGCGAAGATGATCAGGATGACGCCGACGTCGATCGCGGCGATGACGAAGCCGAGCACGACCATCATCACGAACGAGACGGGGTAGGCCGCCGCGGCGCGGGTCCACGTCCACAGCAGCAGGAAGTACGTCCTAACCACCCTGGATCACCACCTTGTGGCGGATCGCCCTGGTGGCGAGCGCGCCGAGGCCGAGCAGCAGGACGGCCCAGAGCGCCTGGACGGCCAGCGTCTCCAGCACCGGGGCGGTGCCGAGGTAGAGGTCGGTGGGCAGTTGCACCATGGCGGCCCAGGGCAGCGCCATGGCCAGGTCGCCGAACCAGCCGGGGAACAGGTGCAGCGGCACCATCATGCCGCTGAAGAACGTGCTGAGGACCAGCGACAGGACGCCGATGCCGCGGTCGTCGAGCAGCCAGCAGACCGACAGCGCGATCAGGTAGCGCCAGCCGAAGCTGACGACGACGGCGATCGCGAAGCCGGCCAGGAACGCCAGCCACCGGCCCGGCGTGTCAGGGACCTCGATGCCGAAGATCGCGGCGCCGAGGAGCATGGGCGGGACGCCGCGCACCAGGATCAGGTAGGCGGCTCTGCCGACGTCCTCGGCGAGCGTCCAGAGTTGCAGCGACGCGGGGCGGACGAGGTCGAGCGCGATGTCGCCGCTGCGGATGCGCTCGGTGACGGTCAGCCCGCCGCCGAAGAGCTGCATCGGGCCGATGAAGGCCTGGGTGACGAAGCAGTAGGTGATGGCGTCGGTGATGTCGTATCCGGCGAGGCCCGGGCGGGCCTGCCACAGCGCGATGAGCGCGTACGCGCGCAGGATGCCGAAGACGCTGTTGGTGAACGCTCCGGCGAGCGCGCCCCAGACGTAGGTGGCGTGTTTGCGGAAGCCGTACCGGACGAGCCGGGCGTAGAGCGGAAAGGTTTTGCACCTCCAGGGGGTGATGGCCCGCTCACGGAGCGTGCCTGGACCCGCGCACGGGTCTTGCCGGTGGGAAACACGGAATTATCCGACGGGGAGCGGGCGGTCCGCAACGCGATAAACGGCGCGATGTCACCTCCCGGAAATATCCGCGTAAGAGATGAGTTACTTACTGGCCGGTAGGGAATTCCAAGAGAGGGGAACAAAGGCCCTGAAAGGGGGCGGAATGCGAGTCGACAGGGATGTGGTACCGGAGTATCCGCTGAGCTGGCAGGCGCGGGCGCTCACCGGGCTCCTGCGCGGCACCGTGAAACCGGCCTCCAGCCTGCTGATGCGCCATCCGCTGGCCCTGTCGGGGGCCGCCCGCCTCGGCGATCTGACGCGGATGGTGCACGTGCCGCATCCTGAGCACGTGGCGGTCGTGCCGGCGGCCTTCTCCGCGTGCGGCGGCGAGTGGGTGCGCGGCGGGCAGGGGCTCGACGAGCGCAAGGTGGTGCTCTACTTCCACGGCGGAGGGTACTTCTCGTGCTCGCCGCGCACCCACCGGTCCATCACCTGGCGGCTGTCGGCGGTCGCCGGGCGGCCCGTCCTGGCGCTGGACTACCGGCAGGGCCCGGTGCACAGGCTGGCCGACTCGCTGGCCGACGCGCTGGACGCCTACGACTGCCTGCTGCGGCGCGGCCACGCGCCCGAGGACGTGATCCTGGCGGGCGACTCCGCCGGCGGGCACCTCACGCTGGCCACCCTGCTCGCGCTGCGCGATCGGCGCCTGCCGCTCCCGGCGGCGGCGATCTGCCTGTCGCCGTGGGCCGACCTCACCGACTTCCCGCGCCGGGCCAACCGCTGGCAGGACCCGATGCTCCCGGCGAGCAGGGTGCGCTGGCTGGCCCGCCGCTGGACCTCGGGATTGGACCCCTGGGACCCCCTCGTCTCGCCGGTGCACGGCGACTTCACCGGGCTGCCGCCCCTGATGATCGTCACCGGCTCGACGGAGGTGCTGCGGGACGAGGCCTGGCGGGTGGCGCGGCGGGCACGGCTGGCGGGCGTGCCGGTCCGGTACGAGGAGTGGCCCAGGATGCCGCACGTCTTCCCCATCCTGGCCGACGTGCTGCCCGAGGCGCGGCTGGCCTTCCGGCACATGTCGCAGTTCCTCAAGGCGGTGGCGCAGATGCCGGAGCCGATGGAGGATTCGGCGGCCGCCTGATTTTTACCCGGACCTCTTTGTGGTCATTGGCCTATAGCCATAGCGACGGGCAGTATAAGGTTAGGTATACCTAACTCAGGGGGTTGTCGCATGGCTGACAAGCGTACGGATCACCACCGGGGGGTCGTCCAGCGGACGGAGCGCATCTCGCGCAACATGGTCCGCGTGATCGTGGGCGGGGACGGGCTGGCGGAGTTCGCCACCAGAGGGCTGACCGATCACTACGTGAAACTGGTCTTCCCCTGCGAGGGCGTCGAGTACCCGGAGCCGTTCAGCGTGAAGGCCTGCCGCGAGACCCTGCCACGCGAGGTCTGGCCCAAGCTGCGCACCTACACCGTGCGCGCCTGGGACCCGTACTCGCGCGAGCTCACCCTCGACTTCGTCGTGCACGGCGACGAGGGCCTGGCGGGGCCGTGGGCCGACCGCGCGCGACCGGGAGACGAGCTGCTCATCCTCGGCCCCGGTGGCGGCTACGCGCCCGACCCCGAGGCCGACTGGCACCTGCTCGTGGGGGACGAGAGCGCGCTTCCCGCCATCGCCGCCTCGCTGGAGGCGCTCCCCGACGCGGCGCGCGCCCACGTCGTCATCGAGGTGGACGCGCCGGAGGACGAGCTGAAGCTGGGTACGGCCGCCCACGCCCACATCACCTGGGTCTACCGGGGCGACCGCCCCGTCGGCGAGCGGCTGGTGGCCGCCGTGCGCGCGCTGGACTTCCCCGGCGGCGACGTGCACGCCTTCGTGCACGGCGAGGCCGGATTCGTCAAGGAGCTCCGCCGCCACCTGCGCCTGGAGCGGGGCATCCCCCTAGAGCGGCTGTCCATCTCCGGCTACTGGCGGCTCGGCGTGGACGACGAGGCGTGGCGTCAGGTCAAGGGCGAGTGGAACCGCCGCGTCGAGGCCGAGGAGCAGGACGCCATCGCCTCCTGACCCAGGAATCGCCTGCTTTCACACCCCTTACTTACCTCCGAGGAATGATCGCCTTCCCTCCGATACCCCTTGTGTAAGACATGGGGAAAGCCCGCCCCGGTACCCGCCACAGTGTGCCTTGCCATGACACTGATCAGGAGAGGCGAAACCGGATGGCGCGTGGTGCGAGCGAGCTGCCTCCTGGCGTGCGACCGCTTACGGTGGGGGACCCGGTCATCATCGGCCGATACCTGCTCCTCGGCCGCCTGGGAACGGGCGGGATGGGAGTGGTGTATCTGGCGGAGCACCCTCAGGGTGGCCTCGTGGCGCTCAAGACGCCGCATGCGGTGCATCTCAACGATGCCACGTTACGGGCGCGCTTCGCTGAGGAAGTGTCTTTCTCACGAAGATTGGTGCCCTTCTGCACGGCGGCGGTCGTCGAGGACGGCACCGACAGGGACCGCCCGTACCTCGTCACCGAGTACATCCCCGGCCCCGACCTCTCCCAGGTCGTCAAGGCCGGCGGGCCACTCACACCCGACCTCGCCTACGGCGTGGCGCTCGGCGTCGCGGCGGCGCTGGTGGCCGTGCACGAGGCCGGGCTGGTGCACCGGGACCTCAAGCCGGGCAACGTGCTGCTGTCCGCGAAGGGGCCGCGCGTCATCGACTTCGGCATCGCCCGCGACGTGGACACGCTCGCCGCGCACACCCAGGCCGGGCAGGTCATGGGCAGCCCCGGATGGGTGGCGCCCGAGCGGCTGACCGGCGGGGCCGCCATGCCCGCCTCCGACGTCTTCGCCTGGGGCTGCCTGGTCGCCTTCGCCGCCACCGGCCACCACCCTTTCGGCGGCGGCGAAACCGACGTGCTGACCCGGCGCATCCTGTTCGACCCGCCGCGCGTCGAGGGCGTGCCCGGCCTGCTCAGACCCGCTGTCACCGCCGCCCTGGCCAAGGAGCCCGCCGACCGGCCCAAGGCCGCCGACCTGCTGCGGGTGCTGCTGGCCGCCGGTGGCGTGGGCGATCCGTGGGAGCTGCGGCAGGCGGTGGAGGAGGTGCTGGAACGGATCTGGACGCCCGTCCCCTACCCGGCGGGCGGCGGCCTGGTACGCCTCGTGCGTTCCGGTGATGTGGAGCGTTCCGGGAAACCGGGCAGGCGGCGCGGCCGTGCCAGGTCACGGGCCAGATCGCGGGCGCAGCTCTCGCACGCCAGCTTCGCGGCCCTGGCCACGGTCTCGATCGCGGCCGTCACGGTCATCGCGGCCTCCGGCGGGGACGGGCTGAGCGTCGGCGGCTCCTCGCTGCTGCCGGGCAACCCGCCCGCCGTGCACGCCTCCGGCAGCGCGGAGTCCACCGTGCGGCCCACGGTGGTGACCGGCGGGAACCCGCCTCCGGTGCGGCTCGCCACCAGAGAGCCGACGCCCACGGTGTCCGTCACGCGGGCCCGTACGAAGAAGCCCGTCGTGGTGCTGACGCCGTCCGGCGACCGGCGCGGCACGTCCCGCGGGACCCAGAGCAGCGGGCCCGGTGATCAGGGCGGGGACGGCGGGGAGTCGTGCGTGACGCCCGCGGGGCGCAGGCGGGGTGGCGGCGCGGTGGCCGGGCGGGACTGCCCGCGGCCGACGGGGTCGATCAGCACCATTCCGCAGGACGGGCCGGGGGAGTCGCCGGACCCGTCCGGGTCGCCGTCGGACACTCCGGCGACGACCGGCACGGCCACGCCCTGAGGCCTGGCCGTGCTTCGAGGGACCCTGGCGCCGCTCGTAAAGGGGGCGGCGCCAGGCCCCTCTGCGCGCCGTCAGCCGAGGCCTAAGGAGCCACCGGCGCACACCCGCGGTGGCCCGGCGGCCGGCGGCGGGGCGGCGGTGCGGGCGCGGAGGGTCAGGTAGGAGCGATGGGCGGGGTGCCGAGAGAGGTGCTGCAAGGTGCCTCCTGACACGGGCGATGGTGCTGGTGCCAGTGTGCTGAGCGGGCATCGCCGCAGGCTGTGCCCTCGGTGACACTCCCAGGCAAAGAAAGGGCCGGCCGGGCGCACGCGAAAAGGGCGGGCCGCGCCAATGCTGGGGGGACCGGCGCGGCCCGCGTTCGCCGGGGGAACCTTCCCATGCCCTGGAGGTGGCCGGCGAGATCGAGGAGAACCTAGTGGCCGAACTGCTCCTCTTCGGTGGAGCCGCGCAGCGCGGTGGTCGAGGAGTCGGGCGCGACGGCGGTGCTGACCAGGTCGAAGTACCCGGTCCCGACCTCACGCTGGTGCCGGGTGGCGGTGTAGCCGCGCGACTCGGCCGCGAACTCGGCCTCCTGCAGCTCCACGTACGCGGTCATGCCGTCCGACGCGTACCCCTGGGCCAGGTCGAACATGCCGTAGTTCAGCGAGTGGAACCCGGCCAGGGTGATGAACTGGAACTTGTACCCCATGTGCCCCAGCTCGCGCTGGAACTTGGCGATGGTGGAGTCGTCCAGGTGCTTCTTCCAGTTGAACGACGGCGAGCAGTTGTAGGCGAGCATCTGGTCGGGGTACTCGGCCTTGATCGCCTCGGCGAACGCGCGGGCCACGTCCAGGTCGGGCGTGCCGGTCTCCATCCACAGCAGGTCGGAGTGCGGCGCGTACGCCAGCCCGCGCGCCACGCACGCCTCCAGCCCGTTCCTGACCCGGTAGAAGCCCTCGGCGGTGCGGTCGCCGGTGGTGAACGCCTGGTCGCGCGGGTCCACGTCGCTGGTCAGGAGCGTCGCGGCCTGGGCGTCGGTCCGCGCGACGATCAGCGAGGGGACTCCGGCGACGTCCGCGGCGAGGCGGGCGGCGTTCAGGGTCTTGACGTGCTGGCCGGTCGGGATCAGCACCTTGCCGCCGAGGTGGCCGCACTTCTTCTCGGAGGCGAGCTGGTCCTCCCAGTGCACGCCCGCGGCGCCGGCCGCGATCATGCCCTTCATCAGTTCGAACGCGTTGAGCACGCCGCCGAAGCCGGCCTCCGCGTCCGCCACGATGGGCGCCAGCCAGTGCGGCGCGTCACCGTCGCCCTCCGACCAGGTGATCTGGTCGGCGCGCAGCAGCGCGTTGTTGATGCGGCGCACGACGGCCGGCACGGAGTTGGCCGGGTAGAGGCTCTGGTCCGGGTAGGTCTGGCCGCCCAGGTTCGCATCCGCCGCCACCTGCCAGCCGGACAGGTAGATGGCCTTCAGGCCGGCCTTCACCTGCTGCACCGCCTGGTTGCCGGTGAGCGCGCCGAGGGCGTTGACGTAGTCCTCGGTGTGCAGGAGTTGCCACAGCCGCTCGGCGCCGAGCCGGGCCAGCGTGTGCTCCTCCTGAACGCTGCCGCGCAACCTGATCACGTCTTCTGCGCTGTACGTGCGCTCGATGCCCTCCCAGCGAGGGTCGTTGTCCCATTCGTCCTGTAGCTGCTCGGCAGCTCCCTTGAGGCGATCGTTCATCGTTCACTCCTTCGTCGTCCCCTGGGGCTCACGCCGAGTCTCTGCCCTGGCGGGCAGGGGCAAACAGCCCGAAGGTCACAGAAGAATCGTGATTCTTCTGCTCCTGTGCATTACTCGGGGGTATTCAGTGGTGAAGAAATCGCAAGTTTTACCGTTGGCCTAGACCAATCCCGCCGCGAGAACGGGCGTCCCGATGCGTGGAACCGTGGCCACGCGGAGGCTAGAAAATGGGCCGAATTTCTGTCTAAGATTCCGGTATGGCCTCCTTGCTGGGCGAAGAACCGCTGTCTTTGACGCAAGAGCTCGATCTGATCGCGTTTGGCCAGCGCCTGCGCCACCTGCGCAAACAGCGCGGCCTGACGCTGTCCGACCTCGGGTCGCGCGTGGGCAGGGCCCCCAGCCAGCTCTCCCTGCTGGAGAACGGCAAGCGCGAGCCCAAGCTCTCCCTGCTCAAGTCGCTGGCGACCGCGCTGGGCGTCCCGGTCGAGGAGCTGCTGCGCCGCCAGCCGCCCAACCGCCGCGCGCAACTGGAGATCGCGCTGGAGGAGGCGCAGCGCGACCCCGTCTACGCCGGGCTCGGCCTGCCCCGCCTGAAGGTCTCCGCCCGCGTCCCGAACGACGTGCTGGAGCACCTGCTCGGCCTGTACGGCGAGCTGCGCGCCCGCCAGGCCCGCGGCACTGCCACGCCGGAGGAGGCCAGGGTCGCCAACGCCGAGCTGCGGCGCAGGCAGCGGGAGGTGGGCAACTACTTCCCCGACATCGAGAAGGCCGCCGCCCAGGCGCTGGAGGCGGTCGGCTACCGCACGGGCGCCCTGTCGCAGAGCACGATCCAGAGCCTGGTCACGCACTTCGGCTACACGGTGCACACCGCGCAGGACCTGCCCCGCTCCGTACGTTCCATCACCGACCTGCGCAACCGCCGCATCTACGTCAAGCACGAGCAGCTCGGCATGCACACGCCGCGCACGATCCTGCTCCAGACGCTCGGGCATCTCGCGCTCGGCCACGACAAGCCGCGCGACTTCGCCGACTTCCTGCGCCAGCGCACCGAGGCCAACTACTTCGCCGCCGCCGTCCTCGTCCCCGAGAAGGCCGCCGCGCTCTACCTCCAGGAGGCCAAGTCCGACAGGGCGCTGTCGGTGGAGGACCTGCGCGACGTGTTCGCCGTCTCCTACGAGATGGCCGCGCACCGCTTCACCAACCTGGCCACCCACCACCTCGGGCTGGTCTGCCACTTCGTGCGCAACGACGCGGGCGGCACCATCTACAAGGCCTACGAGAACGACGGCATCGTCTTCCCCGCCGACGAGCAGGGGGCGATCGAGGGGCAGCGGATGTGCCTGCAGTGGTCGGGGCGGCAGGTGTTCGCCTCGCCCGACCGGTTCTCGGTGTACTACCAGTACTCCGACTCGCCCACCGGCACGTACTTCTGCGTCGCGCACGTCGATCCGTCGCGCGAGCGGGACTTCGCGATCACGCTCGGGGTGCCGTACAAGGAGTCACGCTGGTTCAGGGGGCGCGAGACGACCCACCGCACCAAGTCGAGCTGCCCGAACGGCGACTGCTGCCGCCGCCCGCCGACCGAGCTGTCCGAGCGCTGGGAGGGGTACGCGTGGCCGTCGGCCCGCGCCAACTCGCACGTGCTGGCCGCGCTGCCGCCCGGCTCGTTCCCCGGCGTGGACGAGGCCGACGTCTACACCTTCCTGGAGCGGCACGCGGCCGCCACGTGAGCGCGCTCAGCCGTCGTCGGGGAGGCAGACGGTCAGCCCGCCCGCGACGACCTCGGCCTTGATCTTGGTGGTGTAGCCGCGCTCGCCGCCGTCCAGCTCGTAGCGTAACGGGCGGCCGAAGCGGGCCGTGATCTTCCTGGCGCGCGAGACCCGCACCAGGGGCGAGCCGTCGGAGCGGCCCGCGGCCATCCTGGTCAGCACCCGCGCCCACTGCACCGGGCCCTTGGCAGTGGAGACGCCCACCTCGATCCAGCCGTCGTCGGGGCGGGCGTCGTCGAAGGCCTCGACGCCGGCGGCGATCGTGCTCACGTTGCCCAGCAGCAGGCAGCTCGCCTTGCCCTCGAACCAGGTCGCGCCGTCCAGCTTGATCTTCATCGGCACCCGGGGGCCGCCGACGTGCCGCACGGCCGCCCTGAAGTAGCTGAGCTTGCCGAAGCGCCGCTTGGCCTGGCCGTCCACGTCGGCGATCATCTCGGCCTCGAAGCCGGCTCCGGCCATCACCGCGAAGTGCTCGCCGTTGACCAGGCCCAGGTCGAGCTTCTCCTGCCGTCCGTGGAAGCCGATGCGGACGGCCTCGTCCAGGTCGGCGGGGATGCCGAGGTTGGCGGCGAACAGGTTCGCGGTGCCGGCGGGGAGGATGGCCATCGGCACGCCCGAGCCCGCCAGGGCGTCGGCGCAGCGTTGCACCATGCCGTCTCCGCCCCAGACGAACACCAGCTCGGCGCCCTCGTCGAGCGCCTTGCGCACCTTCTTGCCGGCCTTCTTGCTCTTCGACACCTCGTGCCAGATCAGCTCGCCGACGTCCTGCTCGCTGATGAGCACGCGGAGCGCGTCCAGTCCCGCGCCGAGAGTCTTCTTGCGGTGGGCCACCACGGCCACGATGGGGGGCATGCGTACGCTGCTACCCTCAGCGCGTGCGGACATTCCTGTGACGAGATCGTCATCGTGCCCGAAAAATAGATAGTGTTGATGCACACTATCCTTCACGGAAAGGGTGACCATGTCGGAGCGGACGAGCCGACTGATCGTGCCGATGGTCGTGATCACCGGAGTGGCCACGACCGCGACCGCCGCCTACCTCGCCTATCGCCCCGAACCGCCGCCCGCCTCACCCGCGGGCCTGACGTGGTCGGCGCCCGTCACCGCCAGCCTGGGAGTGGTATGCATCGACTACCAGCTCAACCGGTTACCCCGCCTGGCCAGCAACCAGCTCGCCATCTGGGTCGAGGACGCGCAAGGACGCTACGTGCGCACCCTGTTCGCCACCAGCTTCACCGCCAACGGCGGCTTCGAGCGCCGGCCCATGTCGCTGCCCCAGTGGCGGCGCGCCTCCGGCTGGGAGTCGGCCACCGACACCGAGGTCAAGGCCGCCAGCCGCCCCGCACAGGAGAGCGGCAGGCAGAGCGTCTACTGGGACACCACCGACCGCAGCGGCCAGCCCGTCCCGCCGGGCACCTACACCTACCGGGTGGAGGGCAACGTGGTGTGGGAGAAGCGCGTGCTGTTCACCGGCACCGTCGAGGTGGGGGAGACGCCGCACGCCTCCCAGCCCCGGGTCGAGTTCCTGCCGGCCGACACAGGGCAGGAGCCCGCGCTCGTCGCCGACATCCGGGCCAGCTTCTCCCCGGGCGAGCGGCTGCCCGCCGGGGCCGTCACGACGTTCACGAGGGGGTCATGAACGTGCGGGTCCTGCGCGACCGGGTGATGGGCACCGACCTCCTGCTCGTCCTGCCCCCGCAGGAACAGGCCGCCGTGCTGGAGTGGCTGCGCGCCGCCGAGCGCGTCTTCAGCCGCTTCGACCCCGCCAGCGACACCAGCCGCGTCAACGCCGGCGGGCCCGTCGTCGTCTCCGAGCTGTTCCTGGCGGCGCTCGACGAGGCCTGCGGCTACTTCGACGCGACCGGCGGCCTGTTCAACCCCTTCCTCGGCGCCGAGCTGGCCCGGCTCGGCTACGACACCGACTTCGCGCTGGTGGGCACACCGGAGGTGGCCGCGACGCCCGTCCCCGCCCGTGCCCCCGCCGTGCACCTCGACCACGAACGCCGCGCCGTGACGCTCTCGCCTGGCCTCGCCGTCGACCTCGGCGGGTTCGTCAAGGGCTGGAGCGTGCAGCGGGCCGCCGAGGCGAGCCGCGAGCCGTACGGGATGATCGACGCGGGCGGCGACCTGGTCGCCTGGCGGCCCCAGGACGGCGTGCCCTGGCGGATCGGCGTCGAGCACCCGCTGCGCGAGCGGCCGGCCGGCGTGCTGGAGCTGCCCGCCGCCACCACCGCGGTGGCCACCAGCAGCGTCGTACGGCGGAGCTGGCACGACCGGGCCGGCACCGGGCTGCACCACATCATCGACCCCCGCACCGGCGAGCCGGCCCGCTCCGACTGCGCGCAGGCCACCGTCATGACCGCCGACCTGGCCGCCGCCGAGGTGTACGCCACCTGCCTCGTCCTGCTCGGCACCCGCGAAGGGCCGCAATGGCTGGCCGGGCAGGACCCCGGCGCGCACTGGGTCACCGTCGGCCACGACGGCCGCGTGCGCTCCTCGGTGGCGCTGACATGAGGCCGGATACGTCTCCCGGCGGCGCTGACCTGAGGTCAGGTGCGCTCTTCGGCAGCGCCGGCCTGACCCGTGTCGCGATCGCGGTGGCCGTCTCGTTCCTGCCGCTGCTCCCCCTGGCCCTGCGCGCCACCGACCTCGGCGACGTGGCCAACCTCATCGGCCTGGCCGGCGCGATCGTCATGTGGTGGCAGGTGCTGCTCGGCGTGCGGCAGATCTCCCACCGGCTGGGCGACGACCGGCTCGCCGCCGTGTCGCTGCACCGGTGGCTCGGCGGCTGCGGCGCGTTCCTCGTGCTGCTCCACCCGCTGCTGGAGACCGTCGTCGACCGGCAGGACTGGGCGTACGTGCTGGTGCCCGACTTCACCTGGGCCGAGTCGGCGTACGCGTCGCTGGGGCGGCTGGCGTTCCTCATGTTCCTGGCGCTCTGGCTGACCAGCACGCTGGCCCGCTACCTGATCGGGCACCGGGTCTGGCGGTACGCGCACTACCTGTCGTACCCGCTGCTGGCCCTGGTGTTCGTGCACTCCTGGGGGCTGGGCAGCTACCTCGCGGAGACGCCGTGGCTGCTGGCCTACTGGCTGGGGCTGGCCGTGACCTTCGGCGGGGTGGTGTGCTGGCGGCTGTCGGTGTCGCGGTGGGCGGTGCCGTACCGGCTGGCCGGGGTCGAGAGGCTGTCGCCGACCGTGTCCGCCTACACCTTCAGGGCGCTGGGCCGCGCGCTGGACCCGCTGCCCGGGCAGTTCTGCTACCTGCGGACCAGCCTGCGGAGCCGCGCCCACCCGTTCAGCGTCGTACGCGGCGACGGCAGGGAGCTGACCTTCGCCGTCAAGGACGCCGGCTCGTTCACCGAGCGGCTGCGCGCTCTCGAGCCGGGTGCGGTCGTCCACCTCGACGGCCCCTACGGAACCTTCACCCGCGCCGCGCAGGCCGGGCCGCGCAGGCCGGCGGTGCTGATCGCGGGCGGCATCGGCGTGACCCCCTTCGTGGAGCTGGTGCGCAGGAACGACGATCTGCCCCTGTCGCTCGTCCACGTGGTGACCTCGCCGCAGGAGGCGGTCTTCGGCGCGGAGCTGCGCCACCGCCTCGGCGAGCGCTACCAGGAGGTGGTACGGCCGGAGCGGCCCGCCATCCCGGTCACGCCGCGGGCCCGCTACTTCATCTGCGGCAGCCCCCGGTTCGTCGATGCGACGGCCGCCGGCCTGCGGGCGAGCGGCGCGCGCAGGGACCAGTTGTACACCGAGCGGTTCGACTGCTGATCGGCCGGAGCGTGCTCGACGTCCGACAGGATCCCGTGCTGGAGCCGCCTGGCCTCCGCCGACGGCTCCAGCCCCAGCTCCTCGTCCAGGATCCTGCGCAGGTCGTGGTAGGCGAGCAGAGCCTCGCCGCGCCGCCCCGACCTGCACAGGCACTCGATGAGCCGCAGGTGGTACCACTCGTTGAGCGGGTTCCTGGCGATCAGCGTGCGCAGCTCCGCCACCAGCTCCCGATGGTGGCCCAGCCGCAGGTCCGCCTCCAGCCGCAGCTCCACGGCGCGGTTGCGGATCTCCTCCAGGTAGGTGAGATGCCTGGCCACCACGGGGCCCGGCGCGACGTTGGCCAGCGCGCGGCCCCGCCACAGGCTCAGCCCGTCACGCAGCCGCCGCGCAGCCTTCTCGGCCGCGCCCGAGCTCATGAGCTGCCTGCCCTCGGCGACCGAGTCGGCGAACACCTCCGCGTCGAGCTGACCCGGCTCCACCCGCAGCAGGTAGCCGGTCGGCTCGGTCACCAGCATGTCCGCCACCGCCCTGGTGGCAGGCTGGGCGGCCAGCGCCGTGCGCAGGTTGTAGACGTGGGTGCGGATCGCGCCGACCCCCCCGCCGCGACCCTCCCACAGCTCCTCGGCGATGGTCTCCACATCCACCACCTCGTTGGCTCGCAGCAGGAGCAGGGCCAGGACCTGGCGTGCCTTGCGGCCCTTGGGCAGTGACGCGTCGGCTTCGGTGGCTACTTCCAGTGGACCGAGTACATTGAATTTGATCATCAAGTGCTCTATTCCCCGTCAGTTGCGTACTCTCGAAAGAGAGCCGTCCTGTCGGATGGTACGACGGTCGTCCCGATCGATCCCTCCGCGCAGCGGTCCACCTGTTCCAAAGCGGAAGGCGTATGTCTCCTTCGACACATGGGCTGACTCCTTAGTTCCAGCCGCTGTCACCCTTCGCTGGAATCGCCGCAGGCCACCCCCGGCCTACGGTGGCGCGGTGGACACAGAGAAGATCACCCTGCCCGTCCTGGTCGTCGGCGCCGGCCCCACCGGACTGGCTCTCGCGACAGAGCTCCGCAGGCAGGGAGTCACCTGCCGGATCATCGACCGTTCCCTCGACAGGCCCGCCCACCAGGCCAGAGCCGTGGCGATGTGGCCGGGCGCGCTGGACGTCCTGGCCCGGCACGGCACCGCCGACGGCGTGATCGCCGCCGGGCTGCGGATGAACGCCGCCCGCTACTGGTCCGGCGCCAGGAACGTGGCCACCGCCCGGCTCGGCGACTGGCACAACGGCGGCCCCACCATGCTCGGCATCACCCAGCCCGCCGTCGAAGGCGTCATGGCCGCCAAGCTGCGCGAGCTCGGAGTGGCGGTGGAGTGGCGCACGGAGCTCGTCGGGCTCACCGACCACGGCGACCGCGTCACCGTCCGGCTCGACGGGCCCGGCGGGGTCGAGGAGCTCACCGCCGCCTACGTGGTCGGCTGCGACGGCGCGCACAGCACCGTACGCGAGCTGTCCGGCATCCCCTTCGCGGGCACCACCTACACGCAGAGCTTCATCCTCGGCGACGGCGCCGTCACCGGCCCCGTCCCGCGCGGCGAGGCGCACTACCACCTGCACCCCGACGGCGTGCTCGTGCTCGTCTCGCTGCCCGGCGGCGAGCTGCGCGTCTTCGCCGACGCCAGCACCGCCGGCAGGCTCGACTCCGCGCCCACCGTCGAGGAGCTGCAACGCCTCGCCGACGACCGCGCCCCCTACCCGCTGCAGATCAAGGACCTGCGCTGGAGCACCCGCTTCCCCGTGCACATGCGGCAGGCCGCCGCCTACCGGGCGGGCCGCTGCCTGCTCGCCGGCGACGCCGCCCACGTGCACAGCCCGGCGGGCGGCCAGGGACTCAACACCGGCATCCAGGACGCCGCCAACCTCGGCTGGAAGCTCGCTCTCATCCTCAACGGGTACGGCGACGCGGAACGGCTGCTGGACAGCTACCAGGCCGAGCGCTCGCCCATCGCCGCCCAGGTGCTGCGCGGCGCCCACCAGCAGACCCGGCTGTGGACCGTCCGCGCGCCGATCGGCCGCTTTCTGCGCGACACGCTGCTCCGCCTGCTCGGCGCCACCGGGGCGCTGGAGCGCCGCTTCATCCCCAACCTGGCGCAGGACGACCTCGACTACCGCAAGAGCCCGGTCGTCGGCCCGCGCGGCGGCCGGCGCGCCATCGGCGCCCGCGGCCTGCCCGACGTCACCGTGACCCCGCTGCGCGCCGACGGCGACCCCGTCCGGCTCAGCGCCCTGCTCGCCGACCCCCGGCACACCCTGCTCGTCATGCCGGGCGCCGACCCGCTCAAGGTGCTGCCCGACATGGAGCCGCTGGCCGACCGGGTCGTGCCGCGCGTGCTGGTGTCCAAGGGCAGCGCGTACGGGGAGCCGTACCGGGTGCCGGGCGGCTTCGCGGCGCAGGGGCCGTTGCGCGGCGCGAAACTCATCCTCGTCCGGCCTGACGGCTACGTCGCCGACGCCACCAACAGCGAGGACGCCGCCGCCCTCCTGGCGCCGCTGGCCAGCCGGGGGAGGTCGCCGCGTGTGCGCGCCTGAGACCATCATGGCCGCCCTGGAAGGCGAGCCCACCTGCGCCTCGCACGGCGCGCCCGCCTCCGGCTCGCATGGCGCGCCCGCCTCCGGCTCGCATGGCGCGCCCGCCTCCGCCTCGAACGGTTCGCCCGCCTCCGCCTCGAACGGTCCGCCCGCCTCCGGCGGCCCGCAGGGCGAGCCCGCCACCCGCGGCCCGCAGGGCGAGCCCGCCGCCCGGGGCAGCAGGCGGCAGGTGTTGCGCGGCGCGTTCGCCGGCCTGCTCGGCGCCGGCGCGCTCGCCGTCCTGCCCCGCCGCGCGGAGGCCGCGACCGGGGTGCGCGCCTCGCGCGTCCTGGACCTCACGCACCCGCTCAGCCCCGACTTCCCCGTCTTCGAGATGTACGTGCGCAAGCCCGCCCGCCGCCAGGTCATGTTCGAGGACGTGATCGGCTTCAACACCGCGGAATGGACGTTCAACGAGCACACCGGCACCCACATGGACGTGCCCGCGCACTCCAGGAAGGGCCTGCCCACCGCCGACCAGGTGCGTCCGGAGGACCTCGTCGCGCCCCTGTGCGTCGTGCGCATCGCCGAACGGGCCGCCCGCGACAACAGCACCGAGCTGACCGTGAAGGACCTGCGCGAATGGGAGCGCAGGAACGGCCCGCTGCCCGAACGCGCCTTCGTGGCCCTCGACAGCGGCTGGTACAAAAGGGTCGGAAACCCCTCGGCCTACCTGCAGTTCGACGCGCTCGCGCAGGTCATGCGCTTCCCCGGGATCAGCCCGGAGGCGGCCGACTTCCTGATCAACCAGCGCTCCATCGTGGGCTTCGGCACGGACACCAGCAGCCTCGACGTCGGCACCCGGCGCGAGCCGCTCGTCCACCGGATGTTGCTGACCACGGGCAGGTACGGGCTGGAGAACCTGGCCGCGCTCGACACCGTCCCCGAGCGCGGCGCGCAACTCGTCGTGGGAGCGGCGAAGCTGCGCGGCGGGTTCGGCGCGCCCGTCAGGGCGCTGGCGCTGCTGTAGGCACGATGGAGCCGATCCTGGTCATCGTCCCGACCTACTGCGAGCGCGACAACCTGACGGCCATCACCCGCCGGGTCCGTGCGGCGGTGCCCGAGGCCCACGTGCTCGTGGTCGACGACAACAGCCCCGACGGCACCGGCGCGCTCGCCGACGAGCTCGCCTCCCGCGACCCCCGCATCCACGTGCTGCACCGCCCCGGTCGGGCGGGGCTGGGCGCCGCCTATCTCGCGGGCTTCGCCCACGGCCTGGCCGAGGGCTTCGAGGTGCTGGTGGAGATGGACGCCGACGGCTCGCACCGGCCCGAGGAGCTGCCCGCGCTGCTGCGGGCGGTGGAGGCGGGAGCGGACCTGGCGATCGGGTCGCAGTGGGTGCGCGGCGGGCGCGTCCTGCACTGGCCGCGCCGCCGGCGGCTGCTGTCGCGCGGCGGGAACGCCTACGTCAGGATCGTGCTGGGCCTGCCCGTCCGCGACGCCACGGCCGGCTTCCGCGCCTACCGGGCGGCGACGCTGGACAAGCTCGGGCTGGAGGAGGTGGCCTCGCAGGGGTACTGCTTCCAGGTCGATCTCACGCTCCGTACGGTGCGTCGCGGGCTGCGCGTGCAGGAGGTGCCGATCACCTTCGCCGACCGCACCGCCGGTGACAGCAAGATGAGCAGGGCCATCGTCGCCGAGGCACTCTGGCGGGTCACGCTCTGGGGCCTCGCCGGCCTCCGTGCCCGGCTGCGCCGCCCCCGGACGTAAGGTCCGGCTGCGCCGCCCCCCGGACGCAGCGTCCCGTTGCGTCGGCCCCGGACGCAGCGGCCGGGGCGGCGCGGCCTCAGCCGTAGTGGTGAGAGTGCAGGAAACGCGGCCACAACCGCGCCCACGAGTCCGTACGGTCGCGGCACAGGAGGATCGGCCTGCCCTGCTCGGCGTTGCGCAGCCCCACCCCGTTGTCCACCCGGCCGGCCACCACGCACCTGCGGAAGGCCGTCTTCACCGGCACTCCCGCACCGCCGACCACGACGGCCACCGTGGCGCTCTCGGGCGGCGGCCCGAGCCGGTGCAGCTCGTTGTGCCCGCTGTAGACGGCTCGCAGACCATGCCGGTGCAGCGCCCCCGCCTCGCCGTAGTTGCCGGTCAGCACGATGGCGTGCTCGTCATCGGGCAGGCCGTGGTAGACGCCGGCCACCTGGCGGGCCAGCTCGGGCCACCCGATCGAGTCGGTGACCTTCAGGTTGAGCCGGGGGATCGGCGAGGCCAGCACGGTCCGCAACGGCAGCACGGGCACCGCCACGGCCAGCGCGAACAGCGCGTTCACGGCGACCACCGCGCCCGCGGCGACCCGCCACCGTACCCGGGTCAGCAGCCGCCCGGCCGCGACGCATCCCGCCGCGAGCAGCAGCATCACCAGCCCCGCGATGTAGTCGGGACGGCCGCCGCCGAGCAGCACCGCGACCCCGCACACCGGATAGGCGACCGCGAACGCCCGCAGCCGCGGCTCACGCGCCAGCCACACCCAGCCCGCCACCCACAACGGCGCCAGCAGCGGGCCGATCATGATGAGCTGCATGGGGACGAAGAACACCCGGAAGCCCGCTCCGCGGTCCGCGGCCAGCGCGTCCGCCATCGTCAGTTGCGGGAACCCGTTGACGACCTGGTAGACCAGGTTGGGCGCGGCGACCAGTACCGCCACCGCGACGCCCGCCCACAACCACCGGCCGGCCAGCGCCCGCCGCGGCCCCGCCACCAGCAGCCCGGCCAGCAGCCCGAGCCCCAGCAGGCCGATCAGGTACTTGTTGTACGTCGCCAGCCCACATACGAGCCCCGCGGCCACCCACCACCGGCCGTCGCCGCCACGCAGCGCCCGCACCGCGAACAGGATCGCGGCCAGCCACATCGGCAGGTCGAAGGCGTTGGTGACCAGCATGTCGCCGTTGCCGAGCGGCCACGGCGCGGTGCCGGCCGCGACCGCCGCGAGCACCTGCGCACCCCGCCCGCCGCCCAGCTCGCGGGCCACCAGCCCGGCCAGCACCGTGAACACCCCGATGGCCAGCGCGGACGGCATGCGCAGCGCCCACAACGTGTCACCGAACACCGCGGTGCTGATCCTGGCCAGCCACGGCACCAGCGGCGGCTGGTCGTAGTATCCCCAGCTCAGGTGGTCGCGCAGCAGCCTGAAGTAGAGCTCGTCGCGCAGGTAGCCGTGGCGGAAGTCCGTCAGCAGCAGGAACGCCGTCACCATCGCCCCGGCGGCGAGCACCCAGCGGGACACCGGCGCCTTCCCGGCGCGAACCGGAGCGGTCAGGACCGAAGGGGGAGCCGTCATGACGCGACCAGGACGGTCAGCGGGATGACCTCCTCGCCCGCGGTCCCGGACACGCGTACCGAGACCTCCCACACGCCGTCCATCGTGAACAGGTCACCGTCCGCCCGGAACCGGCCGGGCGCCAGTCGCCGCGCCGCCGCCTCCGGAGTGACGTGCCCCATCTGCGGCATCGTGGCCGTCACCACGACCGCGTCGGCCGCGCCGCGGTCCACGACGATGTCGGCCGTGTCGCCCTCCTCGATCGTCAGCGTGACCGCGTATCGTGCGCCGGCGCCCTGCGCCGTCACCGCGCCGGGCACGGACAGGCAGCCGACCACGATGGTCATGGCCGCCGCGGCCAGGCATCCGCAGGCCAGCAGGCGTCGCATCACGTCCTGTCCTCCGTTCCGACCGTGACGGTGAAGGGCACGGTCTCGATGGTGGAGTTCCTGGCGTACTGGATCCAGGCGAAGTACGTGCCGGGGGCGGGGAAGCTGAAGGTGAAGGTCAGCTCCGGGGCGCGGGTGGGGGTGGCGTGCACGTGGCCCAGGAAGCCGCCGTCCCGGTCGCGGACGATCAGGTGGCCGGGCATGCCGAGCCACGACTGGAGCGGGCCCGCCGTACGGAGCCGCATGGTCGTGGGGCGGCCCGCCACGGGACGCGCGGGCACGAGCACGGGGGCTGGCCCTGGCCCGGCTTCCTGCGGTATCGCCGGGTCGGTCCTGCTTCCTCCAGGGCCCGCCGCTGTGCCGGTGACGTCGAACGCGCCGGTGACGAGCTGGCCGCCGGAGTCCGTCCGTTCCAGCTCGGCGTGGGCGAGGTAGCGGCCGGGGCGGTCGGCGCGCAGCCGCACCGCGAGCCGGCCGGGGCCGAGCCTGACGGGGTGCAGGTGGCGGAAGTACGCGCCGTCGGCGCTGGTCACCACCAGGTGGGCGAGCGCTTCGTGATGCAGCGCGAGATCGTCGACCGGCCGGCCCGTGGAGCCGTCCACCAGATCGGCGAACAGCGTGAACTCCGCCCCCGCCGCCGGACGCGCCGGCTGGGTGCTGAAGGCGGCCATCAGGTACGGCCTCCCGCCCGCCCCACCGGATCCCATGCCACCGGGCCCCATGCCGCCGGACCCCGCGTTGCCGGGTGCGGCCACTGGAGCGGCGCCGTCCGGGACGGGCTCGGGGAGCTGCGGCGACATCAGCGCCACGGTGAGCGCCACCACCCCTGTCAGCGCGCCCGCGCGTACCGCCAGGGCGGAGCCCCGCCGCGACGTCCCGCCCGTCAGCAGCCCGCCCACCACCAGGATCCCGGCCACGTAGAAGCCGCCGTGGATCACCAGCTCCCACGGCGACGTCGCCGGCACCAGAACGCGTACCGGCAGCACGGAACGGTCAGCGGGCGTGCGCACCTCCAGCTCGTGCGGCCCCGCCCGGGACACCTGCATGCTCACCCGGTACGGCCCCGCCCGCCCCGCCGCCAGCCGCACCGCCGCGTGGCTCGCCCGCCCGGTCTCCGAGGAGCGCAAGGTCAGCTCCACCGGCAGGTCGGGGACCGGGTGGAACGCCTCGATCTCCACCACGGCGGGCGCGGGCGTCCTGCTCACGCCCCGCACCGTGATCGTCAGCTCGGCGCCCGCGATCGTCTGGGCGATCCGCAGATCGGCCCCGGGCGCCACCACGTGCGCGCCCGCCGGCACCGGCCACAGGACGAGCAGGAGCACCAGCGGGAGGAGCAGGATTCGCAGCGGGAGGAGCCGGACCACCAGCGGGAGGAGCAGGGGCCGCATCAGGGCAGGTAGCGCTTGAGAAAGGCGCGCTCCGGCATGGTGAAGCGCCGCGGCTTGGCGGTGTGCGGGTCGAAGGCCATGATCGTCGAACGGGCCTCGGCGAACACCCCCTCGTCCGAGCAGATCTCCGCGGCCAGCTCGCAACTGACCCGGCCGACCTTCGTCACCCACGACTCGATCCGCACCGAGCCGTGCCGGAACCTGAGCGGCTTGCGGTAGTCGACCTCGTGCCGCACGATCGCCACCCCCACGGCGGGCAGGCCGCTGCGGTCCTCCGGCGGCGTGCCCGCGTAGTCGAGGAAGAGGGCGATCCTGGCGTCCTCCAGGTACTCCAGGAAGCGCACGTTGTTGACGTGGCCGTGCGCGTCGATGTCGGAGAAGCGCACCTGGCGGTGGTAGACGTGCCGCCTGGGGGTGTGCCGCACCTCGATGGGCCGGGCGGCGGGGGCCGTGAGCTGGGTGACGGCCTCGGTCATCAGACTCTTGATCGCGTGGGTGTCCATGGTGCTCCCGGTCGTTGGAGTGAAGGGCGTCGGGTGGTCATGGAGCGGTAGGGGATCAGGGAGAGGGCCGCCACGGCGGCGGAGCCGAGAGCCGGCAGGAGCGCGGTGGCCACCCCGGCTCTCGCGAAGCCCTCGGCCGCCCACAGGGTGGCGGCCAGGGTGGCGCCCAGGACGTAGCCGAGGGTGCGGCCGAACTGGAGGTGGGTCGCCGGGCGGACGGGTGTTTCATCGGTCATGATCATGGAGTGGGCCGGGGCGGCGGACAGCCCCATCCCGGCGCCCACCACTGCGAGGCGCAGCGCCACCTCGGCGGCTGACCACGTGGGGGAGAGGGGCAGCAGGAGCGCCAGGCCCAGGGCGGCCAGGAGGGCGCCGGTCACGGTGACGGGGCGGGGGCCGATTCGGGCGGTCAGGCGGGTGGCCAGGATGGCGCCTGCCATGAGGCCGGCGGGCAGGCCCATCACGGTCAGGCCCACCAGGGGGAGGGGGGCCTGCATCACCTGGCCCTGGAAGAGGAAGAACGGGCTCAGGACGATCATCAGGGCGTCGATGGTGGACAGGAGGGTGGTGGTGAGGAGGGTGAGTGCGCGGGCGGGCAGCGCGGGGAGTGTGCTGTCGGTGTCGGTGTCGGTGTCGGTGTCGGCGTTGGCGTTGGCGTTGGCGAGGGTGGCTGTCGGTGAGATGGCCGTCGATGGGACGGCCGCCCGTGATGGGCCTGCCGATGCTGAGGCCGCCGATGCTGGGGTCGCCGGTGAGGTGGCTGCCGGTGAGGTGGTCGTCGGTGACGTGGCTGCCAGTGAGGTGGTCGTCGGTGACGTGGTCGGGGTGGCGGGAGGGCTCGTCTGGGTGTCGGGGAGGCGGGCGGTGAGGGCGAGGAGGCAGAGCGGGACCGGCAGGAGGAGCAGGGCGCGCCAGCCGAGCGGGCTCACCAGCCCGCCGCCCGCCGCCGCGCCCGCGAACCCGCCGAGCGTGGCGCAGACGGCCGCGACCGCCAGCCCGCCGACGTGTCCGCCACGACTCGCCCCGGCTCCTGCCTTCCCGCCTGGGCCGGACACCGCCAGGACGGCGGTCAGGATCGTGAGGAGGGCGGCGAAGGCGGCCAGCACCAGCCGCCCCGCCAGCAGCGTGACGACCTCGGGCGCCAAAGCGCACACCACCGACACCACCCCGAACCCGCCCACCCCCCACACCAGAGCCCGCCGAACCCCCGCCCGCCGCCCGACCCGCCCGGCCACCGGGATGAACGCGACGGTGGCCAGCGCGTACCCGAGCACGACCCAGCGGCTGACCGCCGAGGTGATGCCGAGGTCCCGTTCGACGGCGGGCAGAATGACGTTCCCGGCGCTCAGGTTGAGCGTCAGGGCGAAGGCGATCAACCCAGCGGCCACGACAGGCGACCGCAGGCGGCTCAGGTGAGGGGCGCGTAGCCGGTTCATGCCGGGTACGGCCCCAGCTCGATACCGGCCGTAGCCAGCCGCTTCCCGTACTGGTGCAGCTCCAGCCCCACGGTGACCCGCCCGTCGGCGGCCCCCGTGACCTCGGCCGAGCACTCCAGCAGCGCCCCGAACTCACCGAAGGACCCGAAGGTGGTCGTGCAGCCGAGCACCGCGGACACCGGCGAGGCCAGCTCCCCGGCCCTCACCGCCGCGACCACCGCCGCCTGCCTGAACCCCTCCACGATGAACGGCCCCGGCACGTGGTCGTAGGCGTGGTCGAAGTACGACGGGTGCGAGGTGTCGATCACATAGGGGAACCGCTCGCCGTCGCCGATGACCACGTTGCGCCGGTCCCGCCGCCCCACGAAGGCCGGGTCGAGCGGGACGACGGCGGCGGCGGCCGGGTCCGGCGGCGGCTTGCTCGCCTGCTGGTACTCGCGCAGCGCCGCGTAGTCCTCCTTGCCGAAGAAGACCACGTCCCCGGTGAAGCTCATGGCGGTGGACGTGCCGATCGTCAGCTCCCCGGCCAGCGTCATGTCGCCCAGGTCGCCGCTCTTGGACTTGTTGTTCACCCGGTAACGCAGCACCCCTTGCAGCGGGGACCGTTCGTCGTCGCGGTAGGCGGACAGGTCGTGGACGCGGAACTGCCAGCGCAGCAGGCTGAACGGCAGCCCGACGGGGACGCCGAAGTACCGGTGCAGCACGACGAACGACCCCTGCCGGGCGGCCTCGGCGGTGGAGAACGGGTCGTGGTAGGCGGCCAGCCGGTCGAACCAGAGGCTGTGGGCCCGCGGCACCTGCACGGCCACCAGGAAGTCGCCGTCGGGGCCCGGGGCGGAGTCGGTGACGAACACCTCGCCCACGGCCTGCCTGTGGGCCAGGGCGCGCGGCACCGTCTGGTCGAAGGTCAGCTTCGCGTGCGAGTCATTCACGTGCTGGTCGTTCGCGCGCGGGTCATTCGCGTGCACGTCCTTCGCGTGCACGTCATGCGTGTGCAGGTCGTTCTTGTGCACGTCATGCGTGTGCAGGTCAGAGGTCACGACGAACTCCTCGTCAGAGCGTGGCGGGAGGCCAGCCGGCGCCAGAGGGTGTCCAGCACCTGGCGTTCGGCGGCGTCGAGGTAGAAGTGGCCGCCGGGGAAGCGGGCGAAGGTGAACGCGCCGCTGGTGTGGCGGTTCCAGGCGGACAGCTCGGCCTCGGAGACGGTCGGGTCGTCCGTGCCGCCGAGCGCCGTGATCGGGCACGACAGGGGAGGGCCTGGCCGGAAGACGTACGAGACGGCCAGCTCCAGGTCGGCGCGCAGGACGGGGGCGAACAGCCGCAGCAGCTCGGGCGAGTCCCGCAGCGCGGCGGGGATGCCCTGGTAGACGCGGTCGACGGCCTCGATCAGCTCCTCGTCGCCGTCCGGCAGCGTGAGGGGGTACGGGGTGGCGGGCGTGGCGCGGGCGGAGACGACGAGGTGCTCGGGCGGCCGTCCGGCCAGCGTCAGCGCCCGGCCCACCTCGAAGGCCAGCAGCGCGCCGAGGCTGTGCCCGAACAGCGCCACGGGCCCCGGCACCTGGTCGAGCACGGCGTCGGTGATCTCGGCGACGAGAGGGCTCCACTGCCGGGCGAACGGCTCGCTCACCCGGGTGGCGCGGCCGGGCAGCGTCGCGCCCCACACCTCGACGTCCGGGGCCAGGCCGGCGACCCAGCGGCGGAACATCCCCGGCTGCCCGCCGGAGTGCGGGAAGCACACCAGGCGCAGCGCGGCGGCCGGGTTCTCGCCCAGACAGGTCAGTGCGGTCATGGGTCAGGTCTCCTGCGCGGTTGTGGCGGACGGGCTGGAGTCCGGGTGGGCCGGTGCGGTCATGGCTCGGGTCTCCTGCGCGGTTGTGGCGGACGGGCTGGAGTCCGGGCGGGCCGGTGCGGTCATGGGTCAGCTCTCCTTCGCGATCATGGCGGCCAGGTCGTGCGCCGTGCCGCCCTGCAGGACGCGCAGCAGCGCCTGCAGCGGCACGGTGACGCCGAGCTCGCTCTCCGCCTGGCCCTTCAGCTCGACGATCACCAGGGAGTCGAGGGCGAAGTCCGCCAAGGGCCGGTCCTCGGGCACCTGCTCGACGTCGTCGAAGCCGAGGGCGTCGGCGATGCGCCGCCGTACGAACAGGGCGATCGTCTCGGTGCGCTCGGCGAGCGGCACCGTCGTGACCAGGTCGGCCCGCTGCGGCGCCTCACCCAGCCAGTGGCGGCGCCGCTGCCACGGATAGGCGGGCAGCGGGACGTCGGCGGGCGCGGCGCCGAGCACCGCCTCCCAGTCCAGCTCCAGCCCGGCGCGGTAGAGGTCGCCCAGCGAACGGTCGAGCGTGGCGGACACCGGCTGGTCGCGCCGCAGGCTGCCCACGGCCCGGTAGCGGACGCCGGCCTCCTCGAGGGTCTCGCCGAGGTCGCGCAGCAGCACCGGGTGCGGGCCGAGCTCCACGAACACCGTCACCCCGGTGGCCGCGATCGCGGACACGGCGGGCGAGAAGCGCACCGCGTCGCGCAGGTTGCGCCCCCAGTGCGCCGCGCCGAGCTGCCCCGGCCCCACGAGGGCGCCTGTGACGGTCGAGTACATCGGCACCGTGCACGGGGCCGGACGCAGGTGGGCCAGGTCGGCGGCCAGCAGGTCGTCCTGGCCGTCCAGCATCGGGCTGTGGAACCCGTAGCGGCTGGGCAGCCTGCGCACGCTCGCGCCGAGCCGCTCCGCCGCGGCGCAGACGGCCGCCACGGCCTGCCGCTCGCCGGACACCACCGTGGAGCGGGGGCCGTTGATCGCGCCGATGCCGACGCGGTCGGAGCCGATCAGGGCGCGGACCCGGTCGGGCGGCAGCGAGATGCTCGCCATCGCGCCGCCCGCCGCGCCCTCCTCCGCCCTGCGCGCCCGCAACAGCAGCACGTCGAACGCCTCGGCCCGATCGAGCGCCCCGGCCGCGTACGCCGCCGTGACCTCGCCCATGCTGTGCCCGGTGACCGCCGACGGCTCGACGCCCCAGGACCGCCACAGCGCGGCCAGCCCGATCTGCAGCGCGCCGATCGTCACCTGCGCGACCTCGGTCTCGTGCAGCCGGCCGCCGTCGGCGAGCTGCTCCAGGATGGACCAGCCGGCCAGCTCCCGTACGACGGCGTCGCACTCCGTCACCTCGGCCGCCACCACCGGCTCGCGGCGCAGCAGCTCCGTGCCCATGCCCGCCCACTGCGAGCCCTGGCCGCTGAAGACGAACGCCACCCTCGGCGGTCGGGGCGGGACTGCCGCGCCGCCGCCCTCCACCTCGTTCAGGCGGGCCAGCAGCTCGGCCGGGTCTTCGGCGGTCAGGCACAGGCGGTGCGCCAGGTGCGTGCGCCGCGTTCCCGCCGCCGCGCACACGGCCGCCGCCCGCGCCGCGTCCGCTCCGGCCAGCCGTTCGGCGTACGCCCTGGCCAGGGGGACGAGCGCGGCCGGGTCACGGGCCGACAGCGGCAGCACCAGCTTGCCGAGCGTCCCGCCCTCAGCGCCCGAGCCTGCGCCGGCCGGTGTGCCCGCGCCGACTTGGGCAGGCGTGCCGGAGCCGGCTCGGGCAGGCGTGCCGGAGCCGACGCCGGGAGTCGTGTCCGTGTCGGCGGCGCCCGGCGTGCTCGTGCCGGTGCGGGCCGGTGGTGCTTGCAGGATGGCGTGGGCGTTCGCGCCGCCGAACCCGAACGAGCTGACCGCCGCCATCGGCGCGTGCTCGCCGAGCGGCAGCCCGGTGAGCGTGGCCGGCGCGGACAGCCTGCTGCCCGTCAGGTCGATCTCCGGGTTGAGCCGGCGCAGATGGACGTTGGGCGGCACCTGCTCGTGCTCCAGCACCAGCATGGCCTTGATCAGCCCGGTGACGCCCGCAGCCGCCTCCTGGTGCCCGAAGTTCGTCTTCACGGACCCGAGCGCGCACGGCAGGGCCCCGTCCCCGTACACCTCCCGCAGCGCCTCCACCTCGATCGGGTCGCCCAGTGGCGTGCCCGTCCCGTGCGCCTCGATGTAGCTGACCTGATCGGGCCGCACCCGCGCGTCGGCGAGGGCGCGGCGCAGCAGGTCGGCCTGGGCGCGCGGGTTGGGCGCGGTGAGGCCGTTGGTGCGGCCGTCGTGGTTGGCGGCCGTGCCGCGGATCACCGCCCGCACCCGCCTGCCCTCGGCGAGCGACTCGCGGGTGAGCACGAGGACGCCGCACCCCTCGGCCCGGATGATCCCGTCGGCCGAGGCGTCGAACGTCCGGCACCTGCCGCTCGGCGCGAGCGGCAGCACCTTCTCGGTGACCAGCGTGGAGATGGGGTTGAGGATGATGTTGACGCCGCCGGCCAGCGCGATGTCGCACTCGCCCTGCCGCAGCGCCCGCACCGCGAGGTGGACGGCCATCAGCGAGGAGGAGCAGGCGGTGTCCACGGCCATGCTGGGGCCGCGCAGGTCCAGCAGGTAGGACAGGCGGTTGGCCAGCACGCTGTGGGCGCCGCCAGGTGCCGTGTAGGTGTTGATCGAGGACGGCTCGCCGTACTGGAGCGTGAGGTAGTCGCTGTTGTAGACGCCCAGGAACACGCCGGTGCCGGCGCGCTGCAGCGTCTCCAGCGGCAGCCCCGCGTCCTCCATCGCCTCCCAGGCGACCTCCAGGACGAGCCGCTGCTGCGGGTCCATCTTGGCCGCCTCGCTCGGCGAGATGCCGAAGAAGCCGGCGTCGAAGCCGTCCACGTCCGTCAGCAGCCCGGCCCAGCGGCCGTTCTCGACGCGGTCGGCGGGTTTGGGGCGGTGGCCGTCGAGTGTGTCGACCGACGGCGTGACGGCGTCCACGCCGTCACGCAGCAGGCTCCAGAACGACTCCAGGTCCGCCACGTCGCCCGGCAGGCGCACGCCCGCGCCGAGCACCGAGATCGGCTC
The DNA here is from genome assembly GCF_039531895.1 of Nonomuraea monospora. NCBI lineage: Bacteria > Bacillati > Actinomycetota > Actinomycetes > Streptosporangiales > Streptosporangiaceae > Nonomuraea > Nonomuraea monospora. The sequence continues at coordinate 61,687 of NZ_BAAAQX010000011.1, read as the reverse complement.
GTGTCTGCCGCGTTCCGCCTCGGCCAGCCTGGCGCGCGTCTCGCGCAGTTGCACCAGGGCGCGCTCCAGGAGCTTGCGCTGGTCGGTCATGCCGTCCCTCCCTTCAGGTCGAGCTCCTCCGCCAGCAGCGCGGCCAGCTCGTCCTCGCCGAGCTCCGCCAGCTCGTCGGGCGTGCCCGGCGAGCCGTCCGTCGTCTGGCTTGTGTCTGGTACGGGGGGCCGCTCGTCGCCGATGCGCTGGGCCAGGCCGTCCGCCAGCGCCTCCACCGTCGGGTAGGTGTAGACGACGGTGGCCGACAGCCGCAGGTCCAGCCCGTTCTCCAGGCGGGTGCGCAGCTCCATGGCCATCAGCGAGTCGAAGCCCAGCTCCTGCAGCGGAGCTGCGGTGTCCAGGCTCTCGGGGGCCCGGCCGAGCACCGAGCCCACCTGCTCCAGCAGGAAGCGGCGCAGCACGTCCAGCCGGGCGGCGGCGCCGGTGGCGGCCAGGGCGGCCGCCTTGATCGCGCCGCGTTCCGCGCCCGCGACCGGACGGTCGGCGCTGACCTGCCCCTCCAGCATGCGGGCCAGGTCGGGGCCGAGCCCGGCCCTGCCGAACGCCGCCCAGTCGAACGCCGCCGCCACCAGATGGCTGCGGTCGCTGCCGAGCGCCTCCTCCAGCAGGTCCAGCGCGACCTCGGGGGACAGCGGCGGCAGGCCGCGCGCGGCGAGCCGCTCGACGCCGCCCGCCTCCACGGCCAGCCCAGTGCCCGACCAGGTGCCCCAGTCGATGCTCTGCGCGGGCAGGCCGAGCGCGGCGCGGTGCTCGGCCAGGCCGTCGAGGAACGTGTTCGCCGCCGCGTACGCGCCCTGGCCGGGAGAGCCGAAGAGCCCGGCCAGCGAGGAGAACAGGACGAAGTGCTCCACCGGGAGGTCCGCGGTCAGCGTGTGCAGGTTCCACGCGCCGGCCGCCTTGCCCGCCAGCGCGCGGCGCAGGAGGTCGTCGTCGATCGTGGAGATCAGCGCGTCCTCCAGGACGCCCGCCAGGTGGAACACGCCCGCCAGGTCCGCGGGGAGCGTCCTGGCGAGCTGGCCGGGGTCGGCCAGGTCGGCCAGCTCGACCCTGATCTTGGCGCCCGCTTCGCGCAGTTCCTCCAGGACTTCCCGCGCCTGCGGGCCCGGGGTGTTGCGGCCGGTCAGGATCAGCTTGCGGGCGCCCTTGTCCACCAGCCTGCGGGCGACGTGCAGGCCGAGGGCGCCGAGCCCGCCGGTGATCAGGTACGGGCGGTCGGGCCTGATGGGGGCCGGGTCGCCCGATCCTGCTGGGGCCGGTGCGAGCTTCGGCTCCAGCAGGGCGCCTTCGCGGACGCGTACCTGGCCAGGGGTGTCTTGTGCGCGCAGGGCCGTCACCAGGGCGTCGAGGTCGGCCCGTGTGGGGGAGGCGGGCAGGTCCGCGACTGCCGGGGTCAGCTCGGGGTGTTCGTTGGCGAGGACCCTGGCCAGGCCCTGCACGACGGAGCCCGCCGGGCCCGCGGTCAGCAGCCACAGGCGTGGCGGCTGGCCCAGCCAGGTGCGGCGGATCAGGTCACGTGCCAGGCCCAGCGCCTTCGAGGCGGGGGCGTGCAGCGACTCGACACCGCTCGTGGGTGGCGCGTCGTGCGGGCCGGGCTCGGTCGTGGCGTGGGCATGCGGGGCGTCCGGGGCGGCATGCGGGGCGAGGCCGGTCGTGGCGCGGGTGTCCAGGATGCCGCGCAGGCCGCCGTAGCGGGTCATCGCCTCGTCGAGCAGGTCGTCGAGGGGACGGTCGCCGCCGGTCAGGAGGTAGGGCTCGCCCGCCGCGGCCAGCCGTTCCGCCAGCCGTTCGCCCACCGAGGCGGGGCCGCTGCCGGGGACGGGGTCGGCGAGCACCAGCCAGCCGCCCCGGCCCGTGACGGCGGGGCCGGTGGTCAGGGGCTGCCAGCGCACCGTGTAGAGGCGGCCGGTCTCGGCGGGGCGGCGGCGGATGAGGCGGATGCGCAGGCCGGACACGGCCCAGATCACCTCGTCCGCCTCCGAGCCCGTCCCCGACCGCACGGTGACGTCGGCGATCAGCTCGTTCGGGCTCAGATCGCGGATGACGGCGTGGGCCGTGCCCTCCCGCGCGGCCTCACCGCCGCCGCGCGACCACACGCGCGCGGCCCCGGCGGGCAGGGGCAGGACCCCGGCGGGAAGCGCGCCGCCGGCCGCCGCCGCGACCGTGTGGAAGCAGGCGTCGAGCAGGGCGGGATGCAGCGGCGCGAGGTCCGCGCCGAGCCCGCCGGGAAGCAGGAACGTCCCGACCGCCTCCCGCCTGCTGGTGCGCAGGCCAGTCCCGCTGGACTCCTGGCCGCTGGTGCGCAGCCCGGTCCCGACCGGCTCCTGGCCGTCGGTGCGCAGGCCCGTCCCGACGGACTCCTGGCCGCTGGTGCGCAGCTCAGTGAGGCCGCGGAAGCGCGGGCCGTAGTCCAGGCCGGTCGCCGCCAGCCGCTCGTACAGCTCCCCGACCTGCACGTCACCGGCCAGGTCGGCGGGTGCGGCCGGAGGCGTGGGCGGGGCGGCGTCGCCGGCGACGGTGCCGCGCGCGTGGACGACGGGGCCGGCGCCACGGTCGGAGGTGATGACGAAGGCGAGCCGCCCCCGCTCGGACGGCCGCATGGCGAGCTGGAGCCCGGGATCGCCGTCGGCCGGGCAGGGATGCTCGAAGACGACGTCCTCCAGCACCACCGGGCCGGGCCCGGCGGCCTGGGCGGCCGTGGCCAGCCAGTAGGCGCCGGGCACCAGCGGCACGCCGTCGGCGACGTGGTCGGCGAGCTCGGGCGCGCCGCCGAGCGACAGCGGCCACAGCCGCAGCCCGGGGTCGGCGCCCACCTTGAGGCGGGCGCCCAGCAGCGCGCCCCCGTGACCTTGCGGGACGACGGCCGCGCCGGGCGTGGCGCGCAGCAGGGGGAAGCGCTGCCGGTCCCACCCGTGGGGCGGCAGAGCTACGTGGACGGCGTCGGAGTACAGGGCGTCCCAGGCGATGGGGGCGCCGCCGGTGTAGAGGTCGCCGAGGGCGCCGAGGAGGGCGCGGGCCTCGTGCTCGTCGCGGCGTACCGAGGAGATGACCTCGGCGGGCCGGTCGAGGTGGGCGGCCAGCTCGGCCACCGAGCGGGTCAGCACGGGGTGCGGCGCGACCTCCACGAACAGCTCGTGCCCGGCGGCGATGAGCTGCTCCAGCGCGGGCGAGAAGAGCACCGGCTCGCGGACGTTGCGCCGCCAGTAGGCGGGGCCCAGCTCGGGCCCGGTCGCGGGCTCGGCGGTGACCGTCGAGTACAGCGGCGTCGTCGCGGTGCGGGGGGCGAGCCCGTCGAGTGCCGCGGACAGCTCGTCCTGCAGCGGCTCGACCTGGGGGCTGTGCGCGGCGAAGTCGACGGCGACGCGCCGGGCGAAGACCCCGCGCGCCTCCAGCTCGGCGATCACCTCGTCCAGCGCCGCCGGCTCGCCGGACAGCACCGTGGCGCGCGGCCCGTTGACGGCCGCCACCGACAGCCGGTCGCGGCGGCCCGCCAGCGTGCGGTCCGCCTCCTCGGCGTCCAGCTCGACCAGCGCGAGCCCGCCCTGGCCCGTGAGCCTGGTGAGCAGCCTGCTGCGCTCGCAGACGACGCGGGCGGCATCCTCCAGCGACAGCGCGCCGGACACGTGCGCGGCGGCGATCTCACCCATGCTGTGCCCGATCACCGCGGCCGGCTCCACGCCCCACGCCCGCCACGTCTCGGCCAGCGCCACCTGGTAGGCGAACAGCGCGGGCTGGACGTGCGCGGTGCCCCGGGGGGTCAGGCCGTGCTCGTCGTCCCACAGCGACTCGCCGAGCCAGCGGCTGATCGCGGCGTCGCAGCGGCGGATCGCCGCGCGGAAGGCGGGCACGGCGTCGGCGAGCTGCCGTCCCATGCCCTCCCACTGGGCGCCCTGGCCGGGGAAGACCAGGGTGGGGCGCTGGGTGCGCCTTCTGCGGGTGGTCGTCGCGTCGCCGGCCTGCGCGATCGTGGTCATCTCGGTCGCCAGCTCCTCGGGGGAGGAGACGACCACGGCGGCGCGGTAACGGTCGTGGTCCCCGCGCAGGGCCGCCGCCGCTGCCGCCGCGGCCAGCCAGGCCGTGTCGCCCGTCCTGGTGCGCGCCTGGTCGGCGAGTGCCGCCGCGCGGCGGCGCAGGGCGGCCTGGGAGCGGGCGGAGATCGGGAACAGGTGCAGTTCGCCGCCCTTCGCCCGCTGGTCGCGGGGCTGCGGCGGCGGGGCCGACGACAGCACGACGTGGGAGTTCGTCCCGCCGAAGCCGAACGAGCTGACCCCGGCGACGGCCTGGGCCACCGGCGCCGACACCGCGGAGGCCGGCTGCGACGGTGAGGCTGGGTGGGAGGGCCAGGGTTCGGCGCGGTCCTGGACGGTGACGGGCAGGCGGTCGAGGCCGAGCAGCGGGTTGGGCTTGGTGAAGTGGACGGTCGGCGGCAGCTCGCCGTGGTGCAGCGACAGGGCCGCCTTGATCAGCCCCGCGACGCCCGCCGCCGCCTCCAGGTGCCCGACGTTCGACTTGGCCGACCCGATCCGCAGCGGACGCTCCTCAGGGCGCCCCGGCCCGAGGACCGTGGCCAGGGCCGCGACCTCGATCGGGTCGCCGACCGCCGTACCGGTGCCGTGCGCCTCGACGTAGTCGACCGTCGCCGGGTCGATGCCGGCGGCGGCGTAGGCGGCGCGCAGCACGTCCTCCTGGGCGGGGCGGTTCGGCGCGGCGAGGCCGTTGGTGCGGCCGTCCTGGTTGACGGCGCTGCCGTGGATCACCGCGTAGATCCGGTCGCCGGCGGCCAGCGCGGCGGACAGCGGACGCAGCAGCACCACGCCCGCCCCCTCGCTGCGCACGTAGCCGTTGGCCCGGTGGTCGAACGGCTTGCACCGCCCGTCGGGCGCCATCAGCCGCCCCTTGCTGAAGCTGAGCGCGATGCGCGGGCTGGTGATGACGTTGACGCCGCCGGCCAGCGCGAGGTCCGCCTCGCCGGCCCGCAGCGCCTGGCAGGCCAGGTGCACGGCGACGAGCGAGGAGGAGCAGGCGCTGTCGACGACCATGCTGGGCCCGCGCAGGTTCAGGCAGTACGACAGCCGGTTGGCGATGACGCTGAGCGCCGCGCCGGTGCCGTCGTAGGCCTCGGGCTCGGCGCCCGAGCTGAGCAGGGAGGCGCCGTGGTCGTAGGTGGAGGCGCCGACGAAGACGCCGGCCCGCGCGCCCGACAGGCCGGAGGCGGGCACGCCGGCGTCCTCCAGCGCCTCCCAGGCGACCTCCAGCAGCAGGCGCTGCTGCGGGTCCATCCGCCCGGCCTCCCGTGCCGAGATCGCGAAGAAGTCGGCGTCGAAGCTCTCGACGTCGTCGAGGAAGCCGCCCCATCGGGTGTTCATCCGGCCGGGCCGGTCGGGGTCGGGGTCGTAGAGCGCCTCGCCGTCCCACCGCTCGGCGGGCACCTCGCGGATGGCGTCCTTGCCCGCGCGCAGCGCGTCCCAGAAGCTCTCAGGACCGTCGGCGCCCGGCAGGCGGCAGCCGATGCCGACGATCGCGATCGGCTCACTGCGGGCGACGTCCCGCGACTCTTCCTGCGCAGGCTCGGGGCGTGCGTCCTGCTGCTCCTGCGTCGAGATCAGGTAGGCGGCGACCGCGTCGGCGGTCGGGTAGTCGTAGGCGATCGTCGGCGACAGCGACCGGCCGCTCCACCGTTCGAGGTCGCCCGCCAGCTCGACCGCCTGCATGGACGAGAGCCCGAGCTGGGAGAACGGCGTGTCGGGCGACAGGTCGGACACCGGCGCCGACAGCAGCTCGGCGGTGCGCCGCAGCAGCCACTCGACGGTCTCCTGGTGCGTGGTCATGACGCTCCTTCGAGCTGGAGTGCGGGCACGGCGGCCGTCAGCGCGCCGCCTTCGAAGGCGGCGCGGCAGGCGCGCCGCTGCAGCTTGCCGCTGGACGTCTTCGGCATGGTGCCGGGGGCGATCAGCACGACCTCGTCCACCTGGACGCCGTGCCCGGCGGCGACGGCCGTGCGCACGGCCGCGCGGACCTGCGCGAGCTGCTCCTCGGTGGCGTCGGGCTTGACCTCGGCCACCACGACGAGCGGCGCGTCGCCGAACGCGACCACGCAGCCGCGCCTGACCAGGGGGTGCGCCGACTCGGCCGTCACCTCCAGGTCCTGCGGGTAGTGGTTGCGCCCGCCGACGATGATCAGGTCCTTGAGGCGGCCGGAGACGAACAGCTCGCCGTCGTGCAGGACGCCGAGGTCGCCGGTGCGCAGGAACGGGCCTTCGAAGGTGTCGGTCAGGCGGGCGCCGAAGACCTCCGCGGTCTCCTCCGGCCTGCCCCAGTAGCCGTCGGTCACGTCGGGCCCGGCGAGCCAGATCTCGCCCACGTGGCCGGGCCGTACCGGCAGGCAGGTCTCCGGGTCCACGATCTCCAGCCGGCGGCGCGGGCCCGGCCGGCCGGAGCCGACGATGCGGTGGCCGCCGCCGGTGACCAGGCGGCCCTCCTGCAAGGCGTCGAGGTGCACGTCCAGGGTGACGGGGCCGCCGCCGACGGGCGAGCCGGTCGCCATCAGCGTGACCTCGGCCAGCCCGTAGCAGGGGTAGAGGGCGTTCGGGTCGAGCCCGTGCGGCGCGTACGCGGCGGTGAACGCCTCCAGCGTGCCGGCCCGCACCGGCTCGGCGCCGTTGAACGCGGCCCGCAGGCTGCTCAGGTCGAGGCCCTGCCGATCCTGTACGGGCACGCGCCGCACGCACAGCTCGTAGGCGAAGTTGGGTCCGCCGGACACGGTCGCCCGGTACTTGGTGATGGCCCGCAGCCACCGGGCCGGCTGTTGCACGAACGCCAGCGGCGGCATGAGCACGGCCTCGCAGCCCGCGTACAGCGCGAGCAGCACGTTGCCGATGAGGCCCATGTCGTGGAAGAGCGGCAGCCAGCTCACGATGACGGAGTCCTGGCTGAAGTCGCCGATCTCGTGCAGCAGCCGCTCCTGCGCCAGCAGCGCGCGGTGGCTGACCATGACGCCCTTCGGCGAGGCGGTGGATCCCGAGGTGTACTGCAGGAACGAGATGCCGGACGGGTCGGCGGGCACCGGCGGGAAGCCGGCCCGTGACTCGTCGACCTCGTCGGCCCCGATCCACGTCAGCGCCGCGATCTCGGGTGAGTTGTCGCGGATGTAGCGCTCGTACCCGTCGGGTCCGGCGAAGAGGACCGCCGCGGGCGCGCAGTCCTGCGCGATGGCCCGCAGGTTCGACGTGCCGCGCCGGGCGTCGAACGGCATCGGCGGATAAATGGGGACGGCGATGACCCCCGCGTACTGGCAGGCCAGGAAAGCGCGGATGAAATCGGCCGAGTCGGGTGCCAGGATCAGGGCGCGATCGCCCGGCGCCGCGTGTTCGGCGAGCCGGGACGCGAGCGCGCGAACCTCCAGTTCGAGCTGGGCGAAGGTGAGCGAGTGGGATTCACGCTCGCCGTCCGGGAGAAAGCGGTAGACGACTTTGGCGGCGTTCTCCCGGGCCCGGAAAGCGACTAACTCCCCGAGGGTCTCTGCAAAGGGAATCATGCGGAGTAATGTAACCAGGCCGGGAAACGATGAGAATGGCCTTGATCCGGACGTGATCGGGCTTTGATGAGGGCCTGACGGGAGCCTGAGGGAAATGCGGCACCGTATAAGCGTGACGATTTCCATAAAAGCAGTCTGGACGGATTTCGGCGGGGTGCTCACGCCGCCCGTCGGTGAGACGTTCAGCGCGTTCTGTGCCAAGACCGGGCTGCCGCCTGACCCGCTGCTGATCGCGGTCGCGAACGTGACCGCCCGCTACGGCACCGACGACTTCATGCTGCCGCTGGACACGCCCCTGGTCACCGAGGACGAGTGGCTGCGGCAGATCGCCGCCGAGCTGGCCACGCAGGGCATCGAGGCCCCGATGATCAGCTTCGCCGACGCCTGGTTCGACGGCCGGCGCACCAACGTCGAATGGCTCGCGCAGCTCCACCGGGTACGCGAGCGGGGGCTGTTCGTCGGGATGTTGTCGAACATGCCGCCGGCGTGGGAGGAGCACTGGCGGCGGATGGTCCCCCCGGAGGGCGTCTTCGACGACGTGGTCAACTCGGCGCAGGTCGGCTGCCGCAAGCCCGACCCGGAGATCTTCCAGCTGGCCGCGCGCCGGGCGGGCGTGCCGGCGGCGCAGTGCGTGCTGATCGACGACCTGGCCAAGAACTGCGAGGGGGCCAGGGCCGCCGGGTGGCAGGCGATCGAGTTCGCCGAGGCGGGCGCGGCGGCCGAGGAGCTGGACGCGCTGCTCGGCCAGTCGCGAGTGACCTCCCCTTAGGCGCTGGGGTCAGTCGAGCTGGGCGTCGCCATAGGCCACGTCCTCGTGGGCGAACCTGCGCAGCGCGCTGAAGACGACGTCGCCGAGCGCCGTCCAGACCACGGCCGTCTCGAGGATCGCCTCGGGTTCGGAGTCGGTGATGAGCTGGCCCAGCTCGGCCTCGGCGACCTCGCGGGCGGCCCTGGCGTAGATCTCCAGCAGCTTGAGCTGGTCGGTCTTGCCGAGCCGGTGCAGGGTGGCCAGCGCGGAGGCGAGCGTCAGGCGGGCGGGGTTGGTCGCGCGAACGTTCCAGCCGAGCCGCTCGATCAGCTCCTCGGTCTCCTCCTCGGCCGCCTTCCACGCCTCGTCCTTGACCACTTTGGGGCTGACGGTCATGGCGAACTGGGCCTTTCCGGCCTGGTCGATGAGGCTCATGCCGGGGGCGTCCATCTTCTCCAGGACGTCGCGGGTGGCGGCGACGCTGAGCCCGCCGACCTCCAGCAGCGCCCGTACGAGCCGGAGCCTGCGGACGTGCTCGTCGGTGTATTGCGCCTGGTTGTAGCTGGTGCGCTCGCCGGGGGACAGGAGACCTTCGCGCAGGTAGTACTTGATCGTCGGCACGGGCACGTCGGCCCTGCGGCTCAGCTCCGCGATGCGCATGGTTCCTCCCCTTCCGCCCAACTCGTACCCACGAGCTGGCCCTTGCCAACCCATCGAAAAGGATAGTAGACAGTTCTCGTATCCATTTTTCGACCGGCCTGGGAGTTGATCGTAATGGACTACCGACCACTTGGTCGGACTGGCTTGAAGGTAAGTCCGATCTGTCTCGGCGGGATGATGTTCGGCTGGTGGGGCGAGAACGGCCCCGAAGAGACCGGAAAACTCATCCAGCGGGCCCTGGACGCCGGGGTCAACTTCATCGACACGGCCGACGTCTACGCGAACGGTGAGTCCGAGGAGCTGATCGGCCGGTACCTGGCCGAGAGCGGCCTGCGCGACGAGGTCGTGCTGGCCACCAAGGTCCACGGCCAGATGGGCGAGGGCCCCAACCGCGGCGGCAACAGCCGGGCCTGGATCATGCGGGCCGTCGAGGACAGCCTGCGCCGTCTGCGTACGGACCGGATCGACCTCTACCAGATCCACCGCCCCGACCCGTCCGTCGACCTCGACGAGACGCTCGGCGCGCTGACCGACCTGGTGCGCGCCGGCAAGGTGCGCTACATCGGCTGCTCCACCTTCCCCGCCCACCGCGTCGTGGAGTCGCACTGGGTCAGCGAGCGGCGGCAGCGGGAGCGGTTCGCCAGCGAGCAGCCGCCGTACTCGATCCTGGCCCGCGCGGTCGAGGCCGACGTGCTGCCGGTGTGCCGGGAGTACGGCATGGGCGTGCTGGCGTGGAGCCCGCTGGCGGGCGGCTGGCTGTCGGGCAGCTACCGCGAGGGCGCCGAGCTGCCGCAGAGCAGGCGTTCCGTGCTGCTGCCCGCCCGCTACGACATGGCGCTGGAGGAGAACCGGCGCAAGCTCGCCGCCGCCGAGCGGCTGGCCGTGCTGGCCGAGCAGACGGGCATCTCGCTGGTCCAGCTCGCGCTGCAGTTCGTCATGCAGCACCCCGCGGTGACGGCGGCCATCATCGGCCCGCGCACCATGGACCACCTGGAGAGCCACCTCCAGGCCCTCGACGTCACGCTGACGTCCGACGTGCTGGACGCCATCGACGAGATCGTGCCGCCAGGGCTGACGATCAACGCCGCCGACACCGGCTGGCGGCCGCCCGAGCTGCTCGAACCCGCCCTGCGGCGCCGAGGGCAGCCCCGATGACCACGACGACCGCCCCCGTCGCCACGACAGAACGGGCGACCGTGCGCGAGGACCTCGTCACCGTCCTCTGCGGCACCCTCATGATCTCCGGCCTGGCCATCGACGGCTGGGCGCACAAGAACGTCATCGACACCCTGGAGGGGTTCTTCACCCCGTACCACGCGGTGCTCTACCTCGGTTACGGCCTCACCGCCGCCTGGACGTTCCGGCTGGCGTACGTGCGGCGCGACCGCCACCCGCAGTGGTGGCGCGACGGCTGGCCGGAGGGCTACCGGCTGGGCGCGATCGGCGCGCTCGTCTTCTTCGCCGGCGGGTTCGGCGACATGATCTGGCACCAGACGATCGGCATCGAGATCGGCCTGCTGCCGTCCTTCAGCCCGACGCACATCATCGCCACGCTCGGCGGCATCATCCTGGGCACCAGCCCGCTGCGCTCCTGGTGGGCGTCGGGGGAGGGCGGCCTGCGCGCGGCGGCGGGCGTGGCCGCCATGACGTACGCGGTGATGGGCATGCTGGTGCTGCTCAACTACGGCGCGTCGATCATGACGATCGCGCCGACCCGCCCCTACGAGCCCGTGCTGGGCGACTACGGCGGCATCATCGACACGCCGGACGAGTTCCTCGTCGTGCAGGGCGTCTTCAGCTACCTGATCACCACGCTGCTGGTGGCGATCCCGCTGCTCATGATGCACCGGCGGCGCGCCACCATGTTCGCCGGCACCGCGCTGATCCTCGGGGTGGCGATCAGGCTGATGGTGATCAACGAGTTCCCGCAGCCGCATCTCGCCGTCGCCGCGGGCGCGGTGGCCGCGGCCCTGCTCGCCGACGCCCTGCTGGTGCGTCTCGACGCCGTACGCGGGCCGGCGGCGGTGCTGCGGCTGCCCGTGGCCGGAGCGCTCTACTCGGGGCTGGTGTGCGCGGGCCAGCTCCTCGGCCTGCATCTCGCGGCGGGGGTGCGCTGGTCCCCGGAGATGTGGGCGGGGACGGTCGTGCTGACCGTGCTGCTCGGCGGCCTGCTCGGCATGCTCGCGGCCCGGCCACTTGTTTATCGATAGTGGAAAGCTCTACTATCGGTATCTGGATCACCTCGTCGAGGGAGAGATGATGTTTGCGACCATCGGCCGCTTCGTAGTCAGGCGCCGAAGTTGGGTGTTCGTGGCCGCGATCCTGTTCGTCGTCCTGGGCGGCGTCTGGGGCTCGGGTGCGGGCGGCGTCCTGGGCGGCGGCGCCGGGCTCGACAACCCCCATGGCGAGTCCTCCCAGGCCAACAGCCTGCTCGCCGGCACGCTCGGCCGGCACGTCGCGGACGTCGTGGTCATGTACGAGAGCCAGACCATGTCCGTGGACGACCCGGGGTTCAAGCAGCAGGTCGAGGCGGTCGTCGCCAAGCTGCCCAAGGACTCCTACGAATGGGTGGAGAGCTACTACTCCACCGGCTCCACCGACTACGTCTCGCAAGACCGGCACAAGACCTACGTGGCCCTGCAGCTCCCCGGCGCCGTCGAGGAACAGCAGGTCGTCGTCTACAACAAGATCCTGCCGCTGTTCGACGCGCCGGACCTCACCGAGCGCTTCGGCGGGCTGACCGCCGTCGGCCAGCAGTTCAACGCGATCAGCAACCGCGACCTGGCCAGGGCGGAGCTGCTGTCGTTCCCGCTGCTGATCATCCTGCTCCTGGTGGTCTTCCGCAGCCTCGTCGCCGCGTCGCTGCCGCTGGCCATCGCCATCCTGGTGGCGGTCGGGTCGCTCGTGGTGCTGCGCATCGTGGGCGGGCTGGTCGATCTGTCCACTGCCGCGATCAACGTGGTGGTGATCCTGGGGCTGGGGCTGGCCACCGACTACGCGTTGCTCATCGTCAACAGATTCAGGGAAGAGCTGGCCGCCGGGCGCGAGGTCGAGGACGCTGTCGTACGGGCGACCGCCACGGCCGGCCGCACCGTCGCGGTCTCCGGCATCACGGTCGCGGTCACGCTCGGCGGCCTGATCGTCTTCCCGTCCCGGTTCCTCACCTCGCTGGCCTACGCGGGCGTGAGCGTGGTGCTGTTCGCCGTGATCAGCGCGCTGACCGTGCTGCCCGCGCTGCTGTCGGTGGCCGGCCGCCGCATCGACTCGCTGCGCATCCCGCTGCTCGGACGGCGCCGCCCCGAGGCCGAGGGCACCCGGTGGTACCGCACGGCGCACCGCGTCATGCGCCGCCCGGTCACCGTCGTGGTCGGCATCACCCTCGCGCTGGGCGCGCTGGGCGTGCCGCTGCTGAGCGCGGTCTGGACGCGGCCGGCCGAGTGGGCGCTGCCCGCCGACACCGACAGCGTCGTGGTGACCAGGCAGCTCGCCGAGGAGTTCCCGTACGACCCGACGAAGGTGATCAGCACGGTCGTGCGGATGCCCGGCCCGGCGGACACGCCGGAGGCCAAGGCGCAGCTCGACGCCTTCGCCCAGCGGCTCGACCGGATCGAGGGCGTCGACCGCGCCCAGGTCACCGGCACCGAGGGCGACCTGGCCCGGATCACCCTGGGCTACTCCCTGTCCCCGTACGGGCAGGAGATCAGGGACGTGGTGGTGAAGCTGCGGGCCGAACCGCCGCCGCCGGGCGCCACCGCGCTGTTCGCCAACCGGCCGGCGGCGATCGTGGACATGCTCACCATGATCGGCAACGGGTTGCCGTGGATGTTGCTCATCACCTCGGTGGTCACGTTCGTGGTGCTGTTCCTGGCGTTCGGATCGGTCACGCTGCCCATCAAGACCGTGCTGATGAACCTGCTCTCCTTGTCGGCCGCGTTCGGCGCGATGGTGCTGATCTTCCAGGACGGGTTCCTGGCGGGGCCGCTCGGGTTCACGGCGCCGGGGTTCATCGACGCCAACATGCCCGTCATGATCGCGGCGATCGCGTTCGGCCTGGCCATGGACTACGAGGTCTTCATGCTGGCCAGGATCCGCGAGCACTACCTGGCCTCCCACGACCCGGTGGAGTCCGTGGCGGTCGGCGTGCAGCACACCGCCCGCATCGTGACGGCCGCCGCGCTGCTGCTCGGCGTGGTGGTGGGCGCTTTCGTGATCACGAACGTCACCGTGCTGAAGATGATCGGCGTCGGGGTGGTCGTGGCGCTCGTGGTCGACGCGACCATCGTGCGCGGGCTGCTCGTCCCGGCGTCCATGAAGCTGCTCGGCCACTGGGCGTGGTGGTCGCCGCGGCCGCTCGCCCGCTGGTGGGAGCGGCACGGCATGCCCGAGCCCGAGCAGAGCGTCGTCACCGTGACGCCACCCCTCCCTGTCCCTGATTCGGCCGTCCGGAACTGACGCCTTTCCGAGCTCGTCCACCTGTGCGCAGGTGGACGGGCTCTCTTTCATGATTGGAAACATCAAGGACATAAAGATATCGACAATCTTCATATTAGAATTGCATTCGGAGTATTGCCCCGCCGATGACGTTTTGGCTATTCTTCTTTATGTACAGGCTTACGTTCGCTAGTTGAATTGCCAATTGTAGAACGGTGGGCTGAACAGGCAATGGGAACGAAATCTCCATCGTTAGCGCATGGATGGAACGGGGGGTTCCCCAGGCCGGCGGGGATCAGGATCGTGATCGTCGACGAGCACACGCTGCTACGCGAGGTCCTGGGAGAGGTGCTGCTGGCCGAGGACGACTTCTGCGTGCTGGCGGACTCGGCGGACTTCGAGTCGTCCGTCGCGTTGATCGCCAGGACCAGGCCGGACATCGTACTGATCGACATCGACAAGCCGCACGGCAGCCCCGGCGGGGTGGTGCGGCGGCTGCGGGAGGCCTCGCCGCGCTCGGTCGTGGCGGTGCTGAGCATGTACGACGACGCCCGGATCGTGCAGGAGATGATCAGGGCCGGGGTGCGCTGCTACCTGCACAAGGGCATCACACGGCGGGACCTGGTGGCATCACTGCGAAGCGTGGCGGGGGCCGGCGAGCAGGTGACGCTGACGGTGCCGCACGGCACGATCGCCAATCTGGACGCGGACACGGGGCCGCTGTCCAGGCGCGAGAAGGAGGTCATCACGCTCGTGGCGGCGGCCATGAGCAACCGCCAGATCGCCACGCACCTGTCGGTGACGGAGGGGACCGTCAAGCGGCATCTGCGCAACATCTTCCACAAACTGGGCGCCGTGTCGCGGATCGACGCGGTCAACAAGTACCAGGCCCTCGGTGAGTCCGCCACCTATCCCTGGTCTGCCGCACGAGTGTAGATAGTGGTAAGCTTAACTATCCATACTCAGGGAGGCCGCGGTGCGCACATTCCTGATCGCGGGCGTCGCCAGCTTCATGGCGGCACTCGACACCCTCGTCGTGACCACGGCGCTGCCCACGATCCGGGAGCAGTTCGGCGCGTCGCTGGAGAGCATGGAGTGGACGGTCAACGTCTTCACCCTCTGCTACGCCGTCTTCCTGCTGGCCGCCGCCGCGCTGGGCGACAGGTTCGGCAGGAAACGCGTGTTCGTCCTGGGCCTGGTGCTGTTCACCGGCTCCTCCGCGGCTGCCGCGATGGCGGGCTCCATCGGCATGCTGGTGCTCGCGCGCGCGATCCAGGGGCTCGGCACCGCCATGATCATCCCGCTGGCGCTGACGCTCCTGGTCGGCGCCACCCGGCCCGAGCGGCGCGGCGCCGCGATCGCCGGGCTCGGCGGCATGGTGGGGCTCGGCATCGCGCTCGGCCCCTGGATCGGCGGCGCCGTGGTGCAGCTCGGGTCGTGGCAGGCCGTGTTCTGGATCAACGTGCCGGTCGGGCTGGTCCTCGTGCCGCTGGCCGCGCTGCTCCTCGCCGACGGCGGCCGCACCCAGCGGCGGCTCGACGTGCGGGGCGTCCTGCTGCTCATGGCGGGGCTGTTCGGGGTGGTCTACGGGCTGATCCGCAGCGTCACGCTCGGCTGGTCGCACGTCCAGGTGCTGCTGCCGCTCGCGGCCGGCGTGGCCGTCCTGGGAGTGTTCGCCTGGTGGGAGCGGGTGGCCGCCGAGCCCGTCCTGCCGCCCCGCCTGTTCCGCAGCCGCGGGTTCACGCTCTCCAACCTCGCCTCCACGCTGGTGCAGGGCGGCATGCTCGGCGCGGTGTTCCTGCTCACCCAGTTCCTGCAGGTCGTCCTCGCCTACGGGCCGCTCGACGCGGGCGTGTGCACCCTGCCGTGGACGTTGCTGCCCGCCCTCGTCGCCCCGCTGGCCGGCGTCTTCGGCGACCGGTTCGGGGTCAGGCGGCTCATGGTGGCCAGCGCGGTGTTGCAAGGGGCGGCGCTGGCCTGCTTCGCCGTGGTGGTGGCGCCCGCCGTGCCGTACTCGCTGCTGTGGCCCGGCATGGTCGTGGCCGGGGCCGGCATGGGCCTGTTCTACGCGGTGGCGGCCAGGCAGCCGCTCGACTTCGTCGCACCCGCCGAGGAGGGGCTGGCCGCCGGCGTCAACAACGCGATGCGGCAGATCGGCATCGTGATGGGCGTGGCCGTCCTGGCCGGGGTGTTCGCCGCCACCGGCGGGTACGGCACGCCGGCGCTCTTCGTCTCCGGCCTGCGCGCCTCGCTGTGGGTCGGGGTCGCGATCCTCGGCGCGGCGGCGGTCGCGGCCTGGCTCGTCCCGGCCGTCGCCGCGCGCCCCGGCCCCCGCTCGCAGCCCCTCGCCACGGCGGCGAGCGGCGACCCGTCGGTGCAGCCGCTGGCGCCGTGAGCGATTGCGGTCAGTTGTCGCCGACCATTCTGGCGGCCTTCAGATCGGCCCAGATCTGCCGGGCGGGAATGATGCGCGAGATGAGCGTGACGGTGAGCACCAGCGCACCGCCGCAGAGCACCGCGGTCGGCAGCAGGCCCGTTATTCCGTGCAGTTCCAGCGCCGCCCGGTGAACCTGGGCGGGGATCAATCCCAGCGGGCCGGTGATCTGGGTGAGATTGATCAGGAGCGTCGTCCAGAAAGCCCAATTCGAGCCGCGCAGCGCGAACATGCCGAGCGTGTTTCCGAGCACGTAGTAGGCGGTGATCACGCGTAATTGGGCGACGAAGCCCGAGGCCTCCACCGTCGCCCTTCCGGCCAGGTGCAACGACAATCTCACGGTCTCTTCGTTGATGATCAGCCAGCCCTGGAGGATGGCGCAGATGGCGAAGACGAAAGAGCAACCGAAGGTGCAGAGTTGCAAGCGGTTGCTCCATAACAAAGGGATGCCGCCGGGCGCCGGAGTCATGCCACGCACCTTTCTCGGGCGCCCTGGAGCGACGCGTTTACGAGGGTTTCAATTTAGCATTTCCGGGAGATCGGGTAAAAGGTGTTCAGAAATGAATTGAGCCACCGCCGGGGTCCGGTGGTGGCTCAAAGAAGTCCTGGTTCACCCGGGAAGGGCCGCACCCGTCCAGAGCGTGGCGGCAGCCTTATAGATACCGGCCAGCTCGCCGTCGAAGTACGGCGACAGGCTCGTGTCGTAGCGCTGGTCGGCGTCGGTGTCGGTGACGCTGAGGGTCAGGCCGTTCAGGTAGCCCCTGCCGCTGGCCTCGTCGTAGCGCAGCAGCCAGGAGGAGCCGAGGGAGCCCGCACCGGTGAACGGCGAGTCCACGGCGAGCAACTCCTCGCCCTTCACCTCCGGCGCGATGGCGGTGACGGGCAGGCCGCTGGACGTCTCAAGGGTCTCGCCTGTGTACGGCCGCTGTCCGTCGGGGTGCGGGCCGGCCGGATAGCCGAAGACCTCGACCGTGGACCCCAGCGGCTGGTTCCAGGCCAGGCCCTGGCCGCCGACGTTGTCGCCCAGCCTGCCGAAGTTGGCCAGTTCGCCCGTGGCCGAGGAGACGACGCCGCCGTAGACGTTGACGAAGGCGTAGTCGCGGTCGTAGTCGCCGTAGACGTCGAAGTCGTAGTGGCCGAAGACCTGCTTGCCGACGTAGAGGCCGGACGGGGCGGCGCCGTCGGCGTAGCCGGGCACGAAGACCCACTTGCCGAGCCGGGAGCCCGGGGTCTCGGTGTCGAACACGCAGTGCGCGGCGGTCGCCACGACGTTGCGGTACTGGGACTGCACGGAGGTTCCCGTGCACCAGTGCGGCAGGCCGTCGGCGCCGAGGAAGAACACCTTGCCCGAGGTGGCGGCCTCGCCTGTGACGGGCGCCATGGGTGAGACGGAGCCGGGCTTGGTGTCGGGTGTGACGCCGCCGCCCTTGGTGATGATCTTACTGACGGCGGTCTGGACGTCGTAGGGGGTGGCGGCCGTGAGGTTGGCGCCGTTGTCGCTCAGCCAGAAGGTCGCCACCTCGGCCGCGGCTGTCTGGGAGGCGGCCAGTGGGGCGGTCACCACGTTGTCGGCGGCGGCCGGGGACGGGGTGGCGAGGAGGAGGGAGGCGAGCAGGGGAATGGATAAGAGGGCGGATGTTCGACTTCTCATGCGATCCTCTCGGGAGGGGCGAATGCGTCTCGGTGATGATTCGAACATGTGATCGTCACCAAGGAAGGACGTTACCCGCCGTCGAGGCCGCGATCAACGGTTTTCCGCCCGGACCGCCTGGAGATGGGCGGCGGCGGCCTGCTCCAGGTGGACGAGGTCGGAGGCGACCGTGGCGAACGTGAACCCCTCGGCCAGGCGGCGCGCGGCCTGCTCGCCGGTCGGGTTGTGGATGCCGGCCGCGATGCCCGCCCGCCCAGCGGCCGTGCGGACCCGCTCCAGCGCCGCCTCGAACACGTCCGCCACCCCGGGATCGTTCGGGAACCTGCCGCCCACGGCCAGGCACAGATCGGAGGGGCCGACGTACACGCCGTCCAGGCCGGGGACGGCGCAGATGGCGTCGAGGTTCGCCAGCCCGTCCGGCGTCTCGATCATGGCCAGGACCAGCACGCTCTCGTCCGCCTCCGCCGGGGTGGGGCCGATGCGCAGCATGGACCGCATCGGCCCGTACGAGCGGCGCCCCCCGGCCGGGTAACGGGCGGCCGACACCGCGCGGGCCGCGTCCTCCGGGGTGTCGATCAGCGGCACGATCACGCCGCCCGCGCCGAAGTCGAGCGCCCTGCCGATGGCCGCCGGCTCGGCCGACTCGACCCTGACCAGCCCGATCGACCGGCCGCCCGCGTCGATGGCCATGAGGTTGCTCAGCAGGCCGGCGTTGCCGATCAGGCCGTGCTGGGCGTCCAGCGCGACGTAGTCGTACCCGAGCCTGGCCAGCCGTTCGGTGGCTACGGGGGCGTCGAGCACCACCCAGTAGCCGACGCACTGCTCGCGGTTGCGGATCCTGGCGGCGAACTCGGCTGCGGTCATGGCTCAGGTCTCCTCGGTCGTGCTCTCGGGTGTCGGTCAGCGGCTGTAGGCGGGCATGGGGCCGCGCAGCGCGTCGCCCACGGCGTCGCAGGCGGCGGACACGTCGGCGGGCAGCGGGCCCGCCGCCAGGGCGGACAGGTTCGCGCGCAGGTGACCGGGGTCGGAGGCGCCGAGCAGCACCGCGTTCACCATCGGCTTGCCGAGCAGCCAGCGCAGCGACAGCTCCGCCGGCGGAACCCCGGCCTCCAGCGCGATCGCGCCGAGCGCCTCGACCGCCTTGAACAGCTCGGCGTCCCAGTACCGCTGCCGGTACATCGCCGCCAGCCGCGAGTCGCCGAACCGGCCCGCCCCCGGAGCCTGGTCGAAGCGGTGCCGGCCGGTCAGCAGGCCGCCGCCGAGCGGGTTGTAGACCATCGTCCGCAGACCCGAGGTGACGGCGAACTCGGCGTACTCGTCCTCGACGCGCCGCGCCAGCAGGTTGTAGAGCTGCTGGGCGACCACCGGGCGCGGGTTGAGCAGCGCGATCTGCCAGGCGGCGTAGTTGGACACGCCCAGACTGCCGATCTTGCCCTCCGCCATCAGGTCGGCGACGGTGGCCAGCGTGGACCCCAGGGGCGTGGCCCGGTCGGGCTGGTGCAGATAGAACAGGTCCACGTGATCCGTGCCGAGCCGCCGCAGGCTGCCCTCCAGCGACAGCCGCAGGCCGGTGGGGGAGAGGGGCGCGTGCCCAGCGGCGTCCGGGTGCGGGATGCCCGCCTTGGTCGCCAGCTTGACGCGGCTCCTGCGTCCGCGCAGCAGGGTGCCGAGGATCTCCTCGGACGCGCCGGCCGCGTAGCCGTTGGCGGTGTCCACGCCGGTGACGCCCGCGTCGAGCGCCAGGTCCAGCATCCGGCCTGCTGTGTCCGCGTTCACGGTGTCGCCGAAGGTCATGGTTCCGAGCACGGGCTCGACGGTCATCGCAGGGCTCCTCTCGGGGTGCTGGGCGGCGCGGGTGGTCTGTGGTCAACTGTGGCAGAACGTGCGTGTTTCGTGCAATGCTTGGTGCGCGTCTTGCGCAATTCTGGTGGTGGGGTGGAGGTGTGAGCGGTGCGGGCTCCTTCCGTGTTCGGCCTGGCCGATGATCTGTCGGGGGCGGCGGAGACGGCGGCCGTGCTCATGTCGTCCGGGCGTCCTGCGCGGATCGCGCTCTCCGGGCCGCCGTACGCGTCATCGGCGCCCGTGGTGGTGGCCGATCTGGACTGCCGGTATCGGGCGGGGGCGGGGGAGGTGGTGCGGGAGGCGTTGCGGCACGTGGGGGAGCGCCGGGTCTTCGTGAAGATCGACTCCCTGCTCCGGGGTGAGGTGAGCGCCATGACGGCGGCAACCTTGAGTGCGGCGGCCCTGGGCACGGCGACCTTGGATGCGGCGGCTCAGGGTGCGGCGACGTCGGACGCGGCGGTCCTGGGTGTGGTGACCTTGGACGCGGCTGCCCCGGGTGTAGTGGCCTCGGACGCGGCTGCCCCGGGTGTGGTGACCCCGGACGCGGCGGTCCGGCGTCCGGCTGACCCTGCGCTGGTCGTGTTCGCGCCCGCGCTGCCCTCCGCCGGGCGCGTGACCGTCGGTGGCGTTCCGTACATCGGCGGGCTGGCGCTGCGCGAAACGCGCGCCTGGCAGGTCGAGGCCCGCCCCGCACCGGCCTCCATCGGCGACGCGCTGGGCGGCGTGCCGGTCGCGCTCGTGCCGCTCGCCACCGTCCGCGCCGACCGCGCCACGCTGGTGCGGGCGTTGTCGCGGACGGCGGGACGGGTCGCCGTGTGCGACGCGGAAACGGACGCCGACCTGGACGCGATCGTGGCCGCCGCCCACACAGCCGACCCGCGCGCCCGCCTCATCGGTGCGGGCGGCCTGGCCACCGCCCTCGGCCGGGCCCTGGCCTTCGACGGCGACCGCACCTCGGCCTTGGTCGGCGACCGCATCCAGGCCACCGCCTCCGGCCGCGTCGTGGACAGCGACCGCATCCAGGCCACTGTCTCCGGCCGCATCGTGGACGGCCGCTTCCCGATCACCCCACGCCAGTCCAGCCAAGACCGTCCCCTCCTGATCGTCGTCGGCACCGCCGAGCCAGGGGCCGCCGACCAGGCGCGCCGCCTCCTCCCGTACGGCGCCCGCCCTCTCACCCTCGACGCCACCACAGACCTGGCCCCCACCCGCCGTGCGCACCTCGCGCACCACCTGCGCGCAGCCCTGAGCCCGTCCACCGCGTTGGTCGTGCTGACGCTCACCGGCCAGGGTCCGCCGGACGCCGCCGCAGCCCTGGCCGAGATCGTCGCCACCGCGCTGACCGGCGACCGCGCCCCCGACCTGGTCCTGACCGGTGGTGAAACGGCCAGACGGGTCCTGGACGCGCTCAAGGTGCGCGAGCTCACCCCCGTCGGGCAGATCCACCACGGCGCCGTCCACTGCCACACCCCGGAGGGCCGTTCGGTGGTCACCAGGCCGGGCAGTTTCGGCGACCGCGACAGCCTCCTCCGCATCGCCGCCCATCTCGCACCAGAAAGGCTGACATGAGCACACCTCTCATCGCCCTCACCATGGGGGACGGCTCCGGCGTAGGCCCCGAGGTCATCGTCGGTGCCCTGCTCGCCCCCGAGACCGCCGCGTTCTGCCGCCCGGTCGTCATCGGGGACGCGGGACGCCTGCGCAAGGCCGCCGCCTGCCTCGGCGTGCGGCCGGAGGTCGTCACGGTGGACGGCGTGGCCGGGGCGGTGTTCGAGCCGGGCCGGATCAACGTCATCGACCCCGGCCTGCTGCCCGGCGACCTGCCGTGGGGTGAGGTGTCGGCGGTGGCGGGGGGCGCGGCCTACGAGTACGTCCGGCTGGCCGGCGAGCTGGCGATGTCCGGCCAGGTGCGGGCCATCTGCACGGCGCCGCTGAACAAGGAGGCCCTGCACGCCGCCGGCCATCTCTTCCCGGGCCACACCGAGCTGCTCGCGCACCTGACCGGCACGGAGGAGGTGTCGATGATGCTCTCCACCGCCAAGGTGAAGGTCATTCACGTCACCACCCACATCGGTCTCATCGACGCGGTGGCCCGCATCGAGCCCGGCCTGGTGGAGCGGACGATCAGGCGCGGGCACGCCGCCATGCGCGGCTCCGGCCTCGACCGTCCCAAGATCGGCGTGTGCGGCATCAACCCGCACGCGGGTGAGAACGGCCTGTTCGGGTACGGAGAGGAGGCGGAGAAGATCGTCCCGGCGGTCGAGCGGCTGTGCGCCGAGGGCATGGACGTGCACGGTCCGCTCCCCGCCGACACGGCGTTCTTCCTGGCCGGACGGGGCGACTACGACCTCATCGTGGCCATGTACCACGACCAGGGGCACGGCCCCGTCAAGATCCTCGGTCTGGAGGCGGGCGTCAACATCACCGTCGGGCTGCCCGTCATCAGGACGTCGGTCGACCACGGCACCGCGTTCGACATCGCGGGAAAGGGCGTGGCCGACGCCGGTAGCATGATCGAGGCCCTCCGCCAGGCGGCCGAGCTGTCGTCCGCGCAGGACGTGTGAGGGACAGGGCGTGTGAGGGAGAGGGGGCCGCCGATGGGCCGCGCAGCACAGAACCGCCGCGACGAGATCGTCCGCCTGGCCACCACCACCGGGCTGGCCAGTGTCGAGGAGCTGTCGGCCCAGCTCGGGGTGACCGCCTCCACCATCCGCCGCGACCTGGCCCACCTGAAGGCGGCCGGGCTGCTGGCCCGCACGTACGGCGGCGCGATGGCGGTCGTCACCCACCCGGAGGCGTCGCTGCGGCAGCGCATCGGGGAGGCGTTCGAGGCCAAGCGGGCCATCGCCGCCTGGGCCGCCGCGCAGATCCGTCCCGGCGAGACGATCCTGCTCGACGCGGGCTCGACCACCGGCGCCCTGGCCCACGAGCTGCGGCACGCGGCTGACCTCACCATCGCCACCACCGGCCTCAACGCCCTCCAGGAGCTGGTGGGCGCCACGGGCGTGCACGTGGAGTGTCTCGGCGGCACGCTCAGGCAGGTCAGCCAGGGCTTCGTCGGGCCGCTCGCGGAGGCGGCGCTGAGCCGGATGACGTTCGACCGGGTCTTCCTGGGCGCCGACGGGGTGACGGCCGACGACGGCATCTGCGAGGCCAGCCTCCAGCAGACGCGCATGAAGGAGCTGATGATGGCCCGCTCCCGGCACGTCTACCTGCTGGTGCACGCCGCCAAGCTGGGGCGCAGGCCGTTCCACGCCTGGGCGCGCATGCCCGAGACCTGGACGCTCGTCACCGACGCGACCGCCACCGCCGAGGCCGTGGAGCCCTTCAAGGCGCAAGGCGTGCACGTCGTGGTTGTGCCCGCAGAGGGGCCCCCAGGCGGGCCCTCAGCCGTGCCCCCGGCCGGTTGACGCAGAGGCGTGCCGTCTTGACACCGCGTCAGGGCCAAGCCCTATGTTGTTCATATGAATACCTCTTCAGATAACAAGGTCTTGGCGATGGACAGTTGTTCCACCCGCGTGGTCGACGCCGACAGAGTGGCCGCCGTGCACGAGCGCATGCCGCCCGCCGAGGACCTGGCCGACACCGCCGACATCTTCGGCCTGCTGTCCGACACGAACCGGCTGCGGTTGCTGGTGGCGCTGCTGGACGGCGAGCTGTGCGTGTGCGACCTGGCGGCGGTGACGGGGCAGAGCGAGTCGGCGGTCTCCCACGCCCTGCGGTTGCTGCGCGCCCACCGCATCGTGGCCGCCCGCCGCTCCGGGCGGATGGCGTACTACCGGCTTGAGGACCCGCACGTACGCATGCTGCTCGACCTGGCGCTCGCCCACACCGAGCACACCGAGGCCCTGCACCCCGAGCGCGAGGGGGACGCCTGATGGGGACCGGGCACGGGCACGGTCATGGGCACGGTCACGCGGGCGGCCGTCACCGGTGGCGGCTGGCGGTCTCGTTCGTCCTGATCGGTGCGTTCTTCGTGGTGGAGCTGGTCTTCGGGCTGCTGTCCGGCTCGCTGTCGTTGCTGTCGGACGCCGGGCACATGGCCGCCGACGTCGTGACGCTCGGCGCGGCGCTGGTCGCCACCAGGATCGCCACCCGCCCCGACACCACGGGCAGGCGCAGTTACGGCTCGTACCGGGCCGAGGTGTTCGCGTCGCTGCTGGCCGTCGTGCTCATGCTCGGGGTCGCGTTGTACGTGGTGCTGGAGGCGATCGGCCGGATCGGCGGGCCCGCCGAGGTGTCGTCCGGGCCGATGCTGGTCGTCGGCGCGCTCGGCCTGCTGGTCAACCTGGTCGCGCTGCTGATGCTGCGTTCGGGGGCGGGCGAGAGCCTGAACGTCAGGGGCGCGTACCTGGAGGTGGTGGCCGACACCGCCGGGTCGGTCGGTGTCATCGTGGCCGGTTGGCTCATCGCGGTCACCGGGCAGGCATTGTGGGACACGGTCATCGCGCTGGCCATCGGCGTCTTCGTCGCCGTGCGGGCGGTCTCGCTCGGGCGGCAGGTCTTCGCGGTGCTGGGGCAGCACGTGCCTGAAGGGATCGACGCGGCTGCCGTGGCCAAGGATCTGGCGGCCATCGAGGGGGTGCGGGACGTGCACGACCTGCATCTGTGGACGTTGACGTCCGGCATGAACGTCGCCACCGCGCATCTCGTCACCGGCGAGCAGGGTGACAGCCATGCCGTGCTGGACCAGGCCCGCGACGTGCTGCGGCGGCGGCACGGCGTCGCGCACGCCACCCTCCAGGTCGAGCCGGCCGACCATCGGGGCTGCGACGAACTGGATTGGTGAGGCGGTGGGCGCTTCCCCGGGGAGGGTAGATAGGGGGAGGGGAGCGACACCGGACAAATGCTGAAATATGGGGATTCGGGGGGAAGTGTCGCATGCTGCCTGAAGTGCACGGCTGGTTGCGGCGCCGTACTTCGTCCGCCGGGGACTGGCCACTGCGGGACCTGCTGGCCGCCAAGGGAGAGACCACCGTCAGCGTGGTGCTCCCGGCTCGCGACGAGCGGGAGACCGTCGGGGAGATCGTCAAGGTGATCCGGCGGGAGCTGGGCGGGCTCGTGGACGAGCTCGTCGTCATCGACTCACGTTCCACCGACGACACCGCGCTGGTGGCGGCCCGGGCGGGGGCCAGGGTGCACGCCCAGGACGAGATCCTGCCGCAGTTCAAGCCGCTCGACGGCAAGGGGGAGGCGCTGTGGAAGTCGCTGGCCGTCACGTCGGGGGACGTGCTGGTGTTCGTGGACGCCGATATCCGGAAATTTCGTGCTTCGTTGGTGCTTGGCGTGCTCGGGCCGCTGCTGGGCGACCCGACCGTGGCGTACACGAAGGGGTGCTATGACCGTCCGCTCAACGGGGCGGGCAACGGCGGCGGGCGCGTCACGGAGCTGGTCGCCCGGCCACTGATCAACCTGCACTGGCCCGAGCTGGCGGGTTTCGTGCAACCGCTGGCGGGGGAGTACGCGGGGCGGCGCTCAGCCCTGGAACGGGTGCCCTTCGTGACCGGATACGGGGTAGAGCTGGGGCTCTTGATCGATCTGCTGGAGCTGGCGGGCCTGGACGCGTTCGCGCAGGTGGACCTGGGCTCGCGCGAGCACGCCCCGCAGTCCACGGAGGCGCTGGGAGGGATGGCGGGGCAGATCATGCTCGCCGCCTGGTCGCGGCTGGAGCGGCAGGGGAAGATCCGGGCGTTCGAGGAGCCGTCGGTGCGGCTGGCCCAGTTCCGCAGGGGGCAGGACGGGCACGACGTGCTGATCAGGGACGTCGGGATCGGCGAACGCCCGCCGATGCTCACCATCGACGCCTGACCGGCCGGGAACCGGCCAAGGCGTCACTTCAGGGCGGCGGCGACGAAGGCGGCGATCTGGTCGCGGATGGCGTCGTGATCGTCGGCCGCGTCACGCAGGATGATCCGCCCGAGCTGCGGCATCATCGCCGGGAACAGCGCCAGCCCCGTCAGCATGAACAACAGCCGGGCGGTCGCGCTGGACGGCTCCGTCTCACCCAGCCCCTCGGCCAGCGACGCCTTCTTGCGACCGCACCGCTCCACCCGCGTCTCCTGGCCTTCCAGCAGCTCCGGCCCCCGGTAGTTGAGCGCCTCCCACATCAGCAGCCGGACGGTGTCGGGATGCGAGCGGTAGTAGTCGGTCAACTGGGCCACGTACTCGACGGGATCGGCTCCGGGCAGGGCGATCTGGGTGGTCAGGTCGTCGAGCGCCTCCGTGATGACCGCGTCGAACAGCTTCTCCTTGCTGCCGAAGTGCCCGTAGATGCGCTCCTTGTTGACGCCGGCGCGCTCGGCGATGCGATCCACGCGCGCGCCCGCCACCCCGTACGCGGCGAACTCCTCCCGCGCGGCCTCCAGCAGGGCGGCGCGGGTGGCGGCGGTCGAGACCTTGGGTGCCATGACGACATCTTAGCCACCAACCGGTTGGTTGCAAACCAACTGAACAGTTGACATCCAACCGGTTGGTTGGCTAGCGTCCGGCCTCATGACACTCACGCTTTCCCGCACCCCACGGCTACGGCCGCCGACCCCCGCCACCGCCCCCTTCGCCAGCACGATGACGGCCTTCACTCTCACCGCCGTCCTGGTCAGCGGCCAGTTGTACGTGGTGATCCCCCTTTTGCACGACATGGCCACCGGCTGGGGAACCTCGCCCGGCGGGCTGACGTGGCTGGTGACCGCGTTCGGCATCGGCTACGGCATCGGATTCCTGGTGTTCGGGCCGCTTTCCGACCGCTATGGGCGGCGCAGATTGTTGACGATCGGGCTCCCGCTCGCCGCGCTGACGACGGCGCTGGTCGCCTTGAGCCCGTCGCCCGAGGTGGCGATGGGGCTGCGGGCGGTGCAGGGGATCGCGGTGGCGATGTTCCCGCCCGCCGGGATGGCGTACCTCGGAGAGCGGCTGGAGCCGCGCCGCCGGGTGGTCGCCATCGCGGCGGTGACCGGGGCGTTCCTCGCCTCCGCCGTGGTGCTGCAGGTCGCCGCCCAGCTCCTGGTGGACGTGATCGGCTGGCGCGGGCTGTTCGGCCTCTCGGCGGCCGGGTTCGTCCTCGCCGCGCTGGGCGTGCGCGCGGTCATGCTGCCCGACCTGCCCAGGGCGGAGGCCGACCCCGAGCGTGCGCCGCGCCGGGCGCTCGGATCCCTGCTCTCCGCCTACCGGCCGCTGCCCGGCCTCCTCGTCCACCGCGTGCTGACCCTGCGGTACCTGGCCACGATCATGCTCATGGCCGGCTTCGTCGCCGTCTACACCGGCCTGCAGATCTACGGCGTCAGCTCCCCGTCCGAGCTCCTCGCCCTGCGCGCCGCCGGCCTCCCGTCGATCGTGCTGATGCCGCTGCTCATGCCCTGGCTGGCCAGGATCCGCAGGACCACCAGGGCGATCGTGTTCATGGGGGCCGCCGCGCTCACGCTCGCCGTCATCGGCTTCACCGGCACCGCCGTCCTGGTGCTCCTGCTCGCCCTGTACGTCGCCGCCATCACCGGCGGCCTGCCCAGCATGAACGAGTCGATCTCCGCCGAGGCGGGCCAGGCACGCGGCACGGCGCTGGCGCTGTTCTCCGCCGCGCTCGCGGTCGGCGGCAGCGCCGGCCCGCAGGTGGCCGCCGCGTTCGGCGGTTTCACCCCGCTCATGTACGGCCTCGCGACCGGCATGGCGCTGTCCGCCCTCTTCGTCCTGGTCTCCACCTGGACGGGGCGAAAGGCCGTCCAGGAATGAGAGGCGAGGCGTTCCGGTGGCGCGCTACCGGCCGGTAAGGTGTTACCACCGGTAACCTAAGGGGGGCACATGGCGGGGTTCTGCCCGGAGCCGAGCGACGACGTCGTGCAGGTGCGTGACTGGGTGCACGCGTTCGCCCGCGACGTGATCCGCCCCGCGGGCGCCGAATGGGACGAACGCGAAGAGACCCCCTGGCCGGTCATCCAGGAGGCGGCCAAGATCGGGCTGTACTCGCTCGACTTCTTCGCCACGCAGTGGTTCGAGGAGAGCGGGCTGGCGCTGCCGGCGGCGTTCGAGGAGATCTTCTGGGGCGACGCCGGCATCGGCCTGTCGATCACCGGCACCGGCCTGGCCGCCGCGGCGCTGGCCGCCAACGGCACCCCCGAGCAGATGGGGGAGTGGCTGCCGCAGATGTTCGGCACGGAGAACGACGTCAAGCTGGGCGCGTTCTGCGCGTCCGAGCCCGACGCCGGCTCCGACGTCGGCGCCATCCGCACCCGCGCCGTCCGCGACGGCGGCGACTGGGTGCTCAACGGCGTCAAGACCTGGGCCACCAACGGCGGCATCGCGAACGTCCACGTGGTCGTCGCGGCGGTGGACCCGGCGCTGGGCACCCGGGGGCAGGCGTCGTTCGTCATCCCGCCGGGCACCCCCGGGCTGTCGATGGGGCAGAAGTTCCGCAAGCACGGCATCCGCGCCTCCCACACGGCCGAGGTCGTCCTGGAGGACGTGCGGGTGCCCGGCTCGTGCCTGCTCGGCGGTCCGGAGAAGCTGGAGGCCAGGCTGGCGCGCGTACGGAAGGGGGAGCGGGCGGGCGAGCAGGCGGCGATGCGCACGTTCGAGACCACCCGCCCGTCGGTGGCCGCGATGGCGGTGGGCATCGCCCGCGCCGGCTTCGAGTACGCCAGGGACTACGCGCGCGAGCGCGAGCAGTTCGGCCGCAGGATCGGCGAGAACCAGGCCATCGCGTTCCTGCTCGCCGAGATGGCCACGCGGGTGGACGTGGCCCGGCTGCTCACCTGGCGGGCCGCCTGGATGGCCCGCAACGGCAGGCAGTTCGAGCAGGCCGAGGGGTCGATGTCGAAGCTGGTGGCGGGGGAGACGGCGGTGTGGGTGACCGAGCAGGCGATCCAGATCCTGGGCGGGGCCGGGTACACCAGGGAGCATCCGGTGGAGCGCTTCCACCGGGATGCCAAGATTTATACGATCTTCGAGGGGACGAGCGAGATCCAGCGGCTGATCATCGGCCGGGCGGTCACGGGGCTGCCGGTCCGCTGAGGACGCTGAGGGTCAGGTCGTGCAGTACACCCGGACCCAGGCCGGATGCGGGGCGAAGCCGTCGTTGTTCTCCCACGTGGCGCCGCCGCCGATGCTCCCGGGGACGTTGTTCAGCTTGGTCAGCGTCACGTTGGAGTCGTGGCCCTCGTGCGTCTGCACGAGCTTGGGATGGCTCACCGGGCAGATCACGAACGACGAGAAGGTGCCCAGGATCGGCACGGTCACGTTCTTGGTGAAGTGAACCGAGGGCGGCTGCGGCGGCTTGACGTTGGAGCAGGTCACGTGGAGCTTGATGGAGACGTCGGCCGGCGGCTTGGTGTTCAGCGGCTCCGAGTTGGTGAAGCTCACCGACACCGACCGGTTGGCCTCGTTGGCCGTCGCGTCGATGAGGTGCGTGTGCGACTCGTCCCCGTCGGAGTTGATCTCCGTGCTGGCGCCGAAACTGACGATGTAGGGCAGCGTGGACGGGCACTTGAGCGTCACGGTCTTGTGGTTCAGCGCGCCGATGCTGCCGCTGGAGGTCTGGAAGTCCTGGGTGATGGGCTCCGCCGAGGCCCACGCGGCGCCGGGGACGCTGATGAA
This sequence comes from Nonomuraea monospora, assembly GCF_039531895.1. Taxonomy (NCBI): domain Bacteria; kingdom Bacillati; phylum Actinomycetota; class Actinomycetes; order Streptosporangiales; family Streptosporangiaceae; genus Nonomuraea; species Nonomuraea monospora. Next base: position 32,757 of record NZ_BAAAQX010000011.1, on the reverse strand, counting down.
ACCCGTGGTGGCGAGCGTGATCGCGGCGAGGAGCTGAGCCGGTCTGGTGGTGCGCATGTCTCTCCTTGGTCGTGGCCGATGAGAGAAAGCTAGGCAGTCCTTCTGGGAACCGGCTTGGACGCGGCTTGTGAAGATTGTTGACGGTTGTCGCCGAAATTGTTAACAATCTCTGGGGTAGTACGGCAACACATGGGAGACAGGCATGCCCGATCATCCCAAACCCTCCGCACGAGCCCGTGACCTGGTCGCGGGCGCCTACGACTGCCACATCCACGTGGCACCCGACGTGATGCGCAGGCGGATCGACGACCTGACGCTCGCGGCCCGCTTCGCCGAGGTCGGGCTCGCCGGCTTCGTCCTCAAGTCCCACTACGTCCCCACAGCGGAGCGCGCCGCGGTGGTCCGCGCGGCGGTCCCCGGCTTCGGCGCGGTCGGCGCCATCACCCTCAACGCCTCCGTCGGCGGCATGAACCCGATCGCCGTCGAGATCGCCGCCCGCGGCGGCGCGCAGGTCGTCTGGCTGCCCACCGTGGACAGCGCGAACCAGCGGGCCTGCACCGCCGCCGACCCCCAAGGGGCCACCCCGCCCATGTGGGCCCGCCTCCAGGACGAGCTGCGCGAAGCGGGCATGGCCGCCGACCCGGTGGAGGTCGTCGCGCCAGGCGGCGGCGTGCTCGAACGCACCCGGCAGGTGCTGCGGCTGATCGCCGAGCACGACCTGACGCTCGCCACCGGCCACCTCAGCGCCGGCGAGATCGACACCGTCGTGGACGCGGCCGTGGCGGCGGGCGTGCGGCGCATCGTGATCACCCATCCCGAGTTCACCTCCCAGCGCGTCGCCGTGGACCGGCAGCGGGCGCTGGCCGCCAAGGGCGCCCTGCTGGAGCGCTGTTTCACCACCCCGCACAGCGGCAAGATCTCCTGGCAGACCTGGCTCGCGAACATCGAAGCCGCGGGCCCCGAGCACTCCGTGCTCTCCAGCGACCTCGGCCAGCCGTTCAACCCGCCGGTGGAGGACGGTCTGGCCCTGCTCGCCGACCGGCTGCTGGCCGAAGGCTTCACCGACAAGGACGTGCGCACCATGGCCGTGGACAACTCCCGCCGCCTGGCGGGCGCGGCATGAGCGCCCCCGCCGTCATCGAGGTGAGCGGCCTCACCAAGCAGTTCGTCAAGGACGACCTCGGCATCGTGGCCGTGCGCGACCTCGACCTGGAGATCGCGCAGGGCGGCTTCGTCACCGTGCTGGGCCGCAGCGGCTGCGGCAAGTCGACCGTACTCAACCTGCTCGCCGGCCTGACCACGCCCACCTCCGGCACGATCGCCTACCGGGGCAGGCCGGTCGCCGGGCCGCGTACCGAGGTCGGCTACCTCACCCAGTCCGACACGCTCATGCCGTGGCGCAGCGTGCACAGGAACGTCGAGCTGCCCCTGGAGATCGGCGGCGTGCCCGCCCAGCGGCGCAGGGAACGCGCGGCCGAGCTGATCGAGAAGGTCGGGCTGCAGGGGTTCGAGCGGCACTACCCGCGCGAGCTGTCCGGCGGCATGCGCCGCCGGGTCAGCCTGGCCAGGATGCTGGCGGGCGATCCGGAGACGCTGCTCATGGACGAGCCGTTCGGCGCCCTCGACGCCCAGCTCCGCGCCGAGCTGCAGGCGGAGCTGCTGCGGCTGTGGGGGGAGAGCGGGCAGACGGTGGTGTTCGTGACGCACGACATCGAGGAGGCGCTGCTGCTCGGCGACCGCGTCGTGGTGCTCGGCCGGGTCGGCCGCGTCGTGCTCGACCGGCCGATCGGCCTGCCCAGGCCAAGGGACGCCGACGAGCTGCGGGTGGACCCGGAGTTCGTGGCCCTGCACCGCGAGCTGAGCCAGGCGCTGCGGGAGGGAGCCCGATGACCGCCACCATCCAGACGGTCAGGCTCGACAGGAGCTGGTGGAACAGGCACGGCGGCACCGCCACGGTGTGGTCGATCCGGGCCCTGCTGGTCGTGGCGCTGCTGGTGGTGTGGGAGCTGACCGCCGAGCGGTGGTTCGACCTCACCTTCACCAGCCGCCCGAGCGACATCTGGACCCGCCTGGTCCAGTGGAACCAGGACGGCACGCTCTGGTCCAACACCTGGATCACCGTGCAGGAGGTGGTGTACGGGTTCCTCGTCGGCGCGGTCGCCGGCGCGCTGTCCGGCTTCCTGGTGGCCTCCGTACGGGCGCTCTACCGGGTGCTCGACCCGTTCGTGATGGCCCTGTACGCGATCCCGAAGGTGGCGCTGGCGCCGCTGTTCATCGTCTGGTTCGGCATCGGCATGCACATGAAGGTGCTGCTGGCCGCCGCCACCGTGTTCTTCCTGGTCTTCCTCAACACGGCCGCGGGCGTGCGCGAGGTGGACAGGGGCCTCATCGACGCCGTCCGCCTGATGGGCGGCGGCCGGCGCACCATCATGGTCAAGGTGGTCGTCCCGTCGTCCATGACGGGGCTGCTCACCGGGCTCAAGGTGGCCATCCCGTACGCGCTGATCGGCGCCGTGATCGGCGAGCTGGTGGCCTCCAACCGGGGGCTCGGCTACCTGATCAACGACGCCGCCGCCCAGTTCGACACCGCCGGCGTGTTCGCCACGCTCGTCGTGCTCAGCGTGATCGCCGCCCTGCTCAACCTGCTCGTCGGCCTGCTGGACCGCAGGGCCGGCCGGTGGAAGCCGATGGAGGCCAGGCAGTGAGGCGGACCGCCGCGATCCTGGCCGCCCTGGCGCTGGCGCTGACCGGCTGCGCGCAACGCACCTCGACCACGCCGCCCGGCGTGCTGAACGTCGGCCAGATCAGCAACTCCATCGCCTTCTTCCCGCTGTTCGTGGCCGAGCAGAACGGCTACTTCACCCAGGAGGGGGTCAAGCTGGGCGAGCGGCCCCGGCTGGGCACCGGCGCGAAGGTGGCGGCGGCCCTCAAGTCGGGCAGCATCGACCTGGGCGCAGGGGTGATGACGGACGCGCTCAACCTGGCCAGGATCGACGACAAGGGCAGGCTGGTCGCCAACCTGGTGGACCGCTACTACGTGGACGTGGTGGTCGGCACCTCGTTCGCCGGGGCGTCCCCGTCCGACCCGCTCGACGCGCGCATCCGCGCCCTGCGCGGCAAGAAGATCGGCATCACCGGGCCGGGCAGCGGCACCGAGGCGCTGGTCACCTACCTGTTCGCGAGGACCGGCCTGAACCCCGCCACCGACTGCGAGCTGGTCAACCTCGGCAGCACCGCCGCCTCGGCGCTGGGCGCGCTGAAGGCCGGCCGGGTGGACGCGCTCGCCTTCTTCCAGCCCATCGCGCAGCAGGCCGCCGCGGCCGGCATCGGCACCCGCTACATCTCGCCCGCCGCCGGCGACGTGCCGGGGCTGGAACGGACCGCGCACGGCGTCGTGTTCACCACCCAGCGGATCATCGACAAGAAACCCCGCGAGGTCGCCGCCTTCCAGCGCGCCCTCGGCCGGGCCCAGCGGCACATCCACCAGGCCCCGCCGGAGGAGATCGTCAAGCTGCTGACGGCCTATCTCAAGGGCATCGACCCCAGGGCGCTGGCCGAGCTGCCCGAGCTGATGCGCACGGAGATCCCGGAGGGCATCGGCTTCTCGCGGGCGTCGTTCGACACGGCCATCGCCTTCCACCGGGTCACCGGGCTGGTCAGGCACCTGCCCGCGTACGAGAGGATCGTGCACTTCGCGTTGCGGGCGGACACCTGAACGCTGAACGGCGGTCCTGACATGCGTGGCTAGTCCTTCACCGCGCCGGCGGTGACGCCGGCGGCGACGTAGCGCTGGGCGATGACGAGCAGGACGGTCGCCGGGACGGAGGCCACCACGGCGGTGGCCATGATGGCGTTCCACTCCTGGTTGTTGTTGCCGATGTAGTGGTAGATGCCGAGCGTGATCGGCTGGTGGTCGCCGCCCTGGTCGAGCGTGGAGGCGAAGATGAAGTCCGACCACGCCCACAGGAACGCGAACAGCGACACCGTGATGATCGAGTTGCGGGAGACGGGCAGCACGATCGAGACGAACGTGCGCACCACCCCCGCCCCGTCGGTGCGCGCCGCCTGCAGCAGCTCCTCGGGGATGCCCGACATGAAGGCGGTGAAGATCAGCACCGCGAACGGCACGGCCAGCGTGGAGTCGGCCACGATGAGGCCGGGCACGGTGTTGAGCAGGCCGGTGTTGAGGAAGATGGCGTAGAAGCCCATCGCCATGATGATCCCCGGGATCATCTGCGCCACCAGCAGCACGAAGCTCAGCGCCCGGCCGCCGCGCGGACGCAGCCTGGACAGCGAGTACCCGGCGGGCGCGGCCACGGCCAGGGTCAGCGCCACCGTGCCGAGCCCGACGGCCAGGCTGGTGCCCAGGTAGGGGAGCTGCTGGTCCAGGACCGTGCGGTAGCCGTCCAGGGTGCCGTTGACGGGGAACCAGTCGGGGGGCGACTTGCGCAGGTCGGTGTCCCGGGTGAACGACACGTTGATCATCCAGTAGACCGGGAACAACATCACGGCCGTCAGCAGCAGGCCGATCGCGGTCTTGACGCGGCTCATGCCAGGGACCGCCTCCTCACGTACACCAGCCCGAACACCAGCGCCATCACGATGAGCAGGTTGCCGACGGCGGCGCCCGGCCCGAAGGAGGGCACCAGGTTGCCGAAGCCCAGCCGGTAGGACCAGGTGGCGAACGTGGTGGACGCCCCGCTCGGCCCGCCCTTGGTCATGATCCAGATGAGGTCGAACACCTTCAGCGTGTAGACCAGCCCGAGCAGCAGCGTGATCGCCGACACCGGGCGCAGCAGCGGGAACGTCACCTTGCTGAACCGCTGCCAGGCGCCCGCCCCGTCCAGGGCGGCGGCCTCGTGGATGTCCGGGCTGACGGCCTGCAGCCCGCTGTAGAGGACGACCAGGTTGAACGGGATGCCGATCCAGATGTTGGCGATGGTCACCGACCACAGCGCCCAGTCCGGCGAGGTCAGCCAGTTCACCGGCCCGAGGCCGAGCCAGGTCAGCGCCGCGTTGACCACGCCGGAGTCGCTGTTGAGCATCCACGACCAGGTCGAGGCCGACACGATCAGCGGCAGCAGCCACGGCACCAGGAACAACGCCCGCAGCGTGGCCGACAGCCGGAAGTTCTTCGTGAAGAACAGAGCCAGCGCCAGCCCGATGGCGAACTGGAAGACCAGCGAGACCACCGTGAACACCACCGTGTGCCACAGCGCGGGCCAGAACGTCGCGTCGGCGAACACCTCGGCGTAGTTGGCGAACCCGGCGAACGGCGCGTCGCCCTGGACGAACGAGCGCACGGTGTAGCTGCGCAGGCTCAGCTCCACGTTCCTGAACAGCGGGTAGGCGTAGAACAGCAGCAGGTAGAGCACGACGGGGGCGAGGAACGCCCACGCCGCCCACTGCCCCGACCTGCGGCGCGGGGCCCGACGGGCCCTGGCCGCCGGGCGGTCCAGGGCCATCGGGATGCGGGTGCTCATCGGACGGCGCTCGCCGCCGCCTGCTGCGCCGCCGCCATCGCCTCCTGCGGCGGCTTCGACCCGCTCAGCGCCGCCTGCACCGCGCCCCACATCGGCTCGGAGATCTTCGGGTACTTGGTGCCGAGGTTGTCGCTGGTGCGGCCCTTGGCGGCCTTGACCGCCTCCACCCACACCGTCAGCTCCTCGTTCGCGGCGACCTGCTTGGCCTGCACCGCCTCCGTCGCGGCGATGTACGACAGCGTCGTGTCGGTGGTGTAGGCGTTGCCGGCGCTGGTCAGGCAGGCCACCAGCTTCTGCGAGGTGGCGTAGCGGCCCGTGTCGGCCTGCACGGGCACGCTGACGAACTCGCCACCCGTCGGCGCGGGCGCGGTGCCGCCCGCCTTGGCCGGGATGGGGATGATGCCGTACTCGAAACCGGTCTTCTTGGCGTTGGCGAGCTGCCAGGTGCCGTTCTCGCCGAAGGCGAAGTCGCCGGTGGCGAACTCCTGCCAGCTCGTCGTCTGGGTGTTGCCGATGACGGAGTTGGGCGCGTACCCCTTCTTCACCCAGTCGGCCCACAGCGTCACCGCCGCGACGCCCTCGGCGGAGTCCAGCTTGGTCAGGTTCGCGCCCGCGCCCCAGAACCAGGGCAGGAACTGGAAGCTGCCCTCCTCGGTGCCGATCGCCGAGAACGTGATGCCCTTCTTGCCCGACGCCTTCACCTTCTCCAGCGCCGCCGTCAGCGTCGCCCAGTCCTTGACCGACGCCGGGTCCACGCCGGCCTCGTCCAGCACCGCCTTGTTGTAGTAGAGCGCCAGGGTGTTGGCGCCGATCGGGACGCCGTACGTCTTGCCGCCCGTCTGCCCGGCGGCCAGCAGGTTCGGCGCGATCGAGGAGGTGTCCGTCCTGGTCTCCTCTGTCGTGGTCAGCATGCCCGCCTCGGCCAGCGTGGAGACCACCGGGTTGTCCACGATCAGCACGTCGGGTGGGTTGCCCTGCTGGGCGGCCAGCAGCGCCTTGTTCGTCAGGTCCGTGGTGTCGAAGCCGGTGCGCTCCACCTTCACGCCGGCCTCGGTGCCGCAGGTGTCCAGGAGCTTCACCCAGTCCGAGCTTTTGTCGAACTGCGGGTAGGGGTCCCAGATCGTGTACGCGGTGCTCGTCGCGGCCGGTGCGTCAGGTGTGGAGCCGCAGGCCGCCAGGGTGACGGCGGCCAGGGCCAGGCAGGCCGCCCGGGGGACGAAGCTCGCCATGTCGGTTGATTCCTCTCTCAGGTGAGCTGGATGTAGTCCAGCTCGGCGTAACCGGTGCCGCCCGCGAAGTACGGCGAGCCCTTGGCCAGGCGGATCACGTTGTAGCCTGCGCGGAGCGTGACGGCGGTGGCGACCGTGGCGCCGAACTGGCCCCACCCGGCGGTCGGCGGGTAGCTGACCGTGCTCCAGGCGCCGCCGTTGTAGGCCAGCCCCTGCGTGGCGGTGGCGCCGGTGCCGTTGGCGTAGCCGATCGTCATGGTGTACGCGCGGGCGGCCGGCACGTTGACCACGAAGTCGACGTAGCTGTCGGTGCGTGGCGTGCCAGCGTTGTCGATGCGGCCCACGTACCCGCCGCCCGACGCGCTCGCGGCGCTCAGCCGCTCGGCGCGGAACACCGACGCGTTCTCCGCCTCGTAACGCTGCTGGTAGGCGGGCACGCCGGAGGCCGGCTCGACGACGAGCTGGTAGGCGCTGGTGGCCACCATGTCCGGCACGGACACGCTGAGCTGCCCACCGCTGACCGTCCTGGTCGTGGTCGAGACCGTCGCCGGCGTCGTCACGGCGGTGAACCGGCCGCTCGACGGTGTGGACAGCAGCGTGACGCGCACCGAGGAGCCGAGCGCGCCGAGACCGGTCAGATTGACCGTGTTGGTGCCCGCCTCGTTGCCGAACACCACGTTCACGATCCGGCGGGTGCCGTCGTAGGAGGCGAAGCCGTCCAGGCCCGTCTGGGTGCTCGGGGTCGTGGTCAGCATGCCGCCGGCCATGTCGCCGTACCACTTGTACAGCCACCACGTGCCCGTCGGCTGGCTGTTGTTCACGACCAGGCCGTTCATGGTGCCGTACTCGTACCAGAAGGCGCGGTGCGCCGACTCCGCGCCGCCGCGCTCCAGCTTGGCCACGTAGCTGGCGATCCGGCCCGGCACGTCCACCTCGGCCGGGGCGGCGTACTCGTTGATCGACAGGCGGCGCGGGCTGATCCCCAGCGACGCCTCCAGGTTGCGGTAGTCGGCGATGTCCGAGGCGATCCTGGCCGGGTCCTGCAGCTCGTGCCAGCAGATGACGTCCGGCAGCGTGCCGGTGTCCCTGGCGCGGGTCAGGAACGCCTGCATCCAGGAGCGGTTGTAGACCGCCGCGCTCGGGCCGACGATCGGGGTCAGCGGGTCGAGGGCGCGCACGGCCCGGTGCGTACGCACCCAGCCGTCGTTGAAGCCGCCCGCCGCCGCCGTGTTCCAGGTGTAGTCGGGCTCGTTCCAGAGCTCCCAGCCGATCACGTTCGTGACCGTGGTCGCGTTCAGCCTGGCCCTGACCATGGTGTCCACCTTGGCCAGCCAGTCGTCCCAGCTCACCCACCGGTAGGGGAAGTCGGGGTAGATGTCCGGCATCCTGATGAACTGGCCCGCGCCGACGCGGGTGGCCTGCGGGGCGATGAGCAGGGAGTCGCCGCCGGGCGGCTGGCCGTTGGGACGCTGGCCGACGCCAGGAGCGGGCTGCGTCAGCGAGTTGACCTTGATCGGCAGCAGCGTCGAGTCCGCCGGTCTGGAGTTCTCCGCCAGGCCGTACAGGCCGCCCGAGGCGGCGTGCGTGACCGGGCGGAACGGGCGGGCGACGTCCACGGTGAGGGTCGCGCCCGCCGCGTGGGCGGGGGCCGCCGGTGACCCGCAGGCGAGCAGGGCGGCGGTGAGTAAGACGGCGGCGGTTCGCTTCGGCCGGGGGGTGGACACGTTCGTACCTCGCTCGATCTAGAGGGGTTCTGTCATGGCGTGCCGGTCGTGGGGAGCCAGACCCGCATCGGGCCCTGGCTGCGGTTGCCCCACAGGAAGTAGGGGACGGCGGTGAGCTGGAGCGGGGCGGCGCCGGTCGGGCGCCGGTCGGTGGTGTAGAGAGGGGCGTTCGTGACGTCGAGGGTCTTTCCGGACGCGGTGATCACCACGGGGTGGCTGTTGTCACCGGTGGCTTCGAGGGCGGCGGCGGTGGCTTGGAGCGGGGCGGCGGTGGCTTGGCGCGCTTGGAGCGGGGCGTCGGTGTCGAGGCGGACGTCCTCCAGCACCACGCCGTCGGGCAGGTCGTGCTGTTCCAGGCAGTAGACGAGCGGGCCGCGCGCCAGTGCGACGCAGCCGCGCACCGCGTCAACGCGCGGGTGCGGGCGCACCTGCCTGACAGGCATGCCCAGGTCCAGCACGACGCTCGTGCCCTCGCCCCACGCCCTGGACAGGCGGAGGTAGCCGGCGTCCACGGACGCGCGGGCGGGCTCGCCGTCGATCAGCACGCTGAAGGAGGAGCACCAGGACGGCACGCGCAGCGCCAGCGTCCACTGGTCGGGCGCGCTCACGGTGAGCTCCACCCGGCCCTGCCACGGATAGTCCGTACGCACCCGCACCGTGGCCGGGCCCGCCTCGATCGTCGCGGCGGCGTACAGGTGGAGCTGCAGGCCGGACGCGTCGCCGGTGGCCAGGTAGGCGGGCAGCGAGGCCATCAGGCGGGCGATGTTCGGCGGGCAGCAGGCGCACGAGTACCAGGGCAGGCGGTGGCCCGCCGACTCCTCGCCCGCGTTGGTGTGGCCGGTGCGCAGGTGCAGGGGGTTGGAGTAGAAGAAGTGCCTGCCGTCCTCGGAGACGGCCGCGGCGACGGCGTTGTGCAGCACGCGCTCCATCTCGTCGGCGTACCTGGCCTCGCCGGTGGCCAGCAGCAGGCGCCAGCTCACGTGGAAGGCGGCGATCGAGGCGCAGGTCTCGGCGTACGCGCGGTCGGCCGGCAGCTCGTACGGGTCGCCGTACGCCTCGTCGCGGTGGCGGGAGCCGTGGGCGCCGGTCACGTACGTCCTGGTGCCGACGGCGTCGTCCCACAACCGGCGGGACGCCGCCATCAGCGCCTCGTCGCCCGTCTCCACCGCGACATCCACCATGCCCGCCAGCAGGTAGAGCTGGCGCACCGAGTGACCGGTCACCTCTGTGGCCTCGCGCGGCGGCACGTGGTCCTGGTGGTAGCGCGGGCCGAAGCGGCCCTGCTCCAGCAGGCCGCGGCCGCGCAGGTGGAGGAAGCGCCTGGCCAGGTCGAGGTAGGGGCGGTGCGCGGTGAGCCGGTACAGCTCGGTAAGCGCCGTCTCGATCTCCGGGTGCCCGCACACCTCCTCCACCTGCGAGAACCGCTCGACCAGCAGGTCCGCGAAGCGCCTGGCCACCGCGACCAGCTCCGGGCAGGCGCCGGTGCGGCCCGCGGCCACGGCGGCCTGGATGAGGTGGCCGGCGCAGTAGAGCTCGTGGCTCCAGACCGGCTTGAGCCAGCGCTGGTCCGGCTCGGTGAGGGTGAAGTAGGAGTTGAGGTAGCCGTCGGGGTGCTGGGCGCGGGCGAGCAGCGCGACGGTGTCGTCGACGAACTTGCGCAGGCCAGGGTCGCCCGCGACGTCCTCCAGGCCCGGGTCCGCGTCGGTGGCGGCCAGGTCCCGCAGCCCCGGGCCTGCGCCGGGGGCGGCGAGCTCCCACAGGGCCGCCTCCAGGGTCTTGTACACGTCGGAGTCGGCGAACCACATGCCCGCGAACTCCTCGCCGGTCTCCCCGGCCGCGGCCCGCAGGTTGCCGAGGTTGCCGCTGCTCTCCAACCGTTCGACGCAGTGCGGCAGCGTCTGCCCGGCGTTGCGCCGCCGCCACTGCCCGAGCAGCCCGCCGTCGTCCAGCCGCACGTGGTCCAGCCCGAGCGGGTGCAGCGCGCCAGGGCCGGGGGTGGCCGGGCCGGCGGCACGGGTCGCCAAGGGGTTGCCTGAGGGTTTCGGCGCAGTCATCCAGCTCTCTCTTGGAAAGTTAGGAAAAGGTTTGCCTCAAGCTAGCAACGCCGGATTGCTGGAGTCAACGGGAGGTAGAGTGGCGATGGGCAAGGTGTTAGGAAAGCGGAGGAAAGTATGGGGAAATTGGAGCGTCACGCGACGATCGCCGACGTCGCGGCGCTCGCCGGGGTGTCGGTGGGCACGGCCTCCAAGGCGCTCAACGGGCGCGGGTCCCTGCGCGAGGAGACCCGCACCCGGGTCAGGGACGCCGCCAGGCAGCTCAACTTCGAGGTGAACGCCGGCGCCCGCAGCCTGCACTCGGGCCGCACGTACACCGTCGGCATGATCACCACGGACACCATCGGCCGGTTCAGCATCCCGGTGCTGATGGGCGCCGAGGACGCGCTGGGCGCGGGGCAGATGTCGGTGTTCCTGTGCGACGGGCGCGACGACCCGATCCGGGAGCAGTACCACGTCAAGACGCTGCTCAGCCGGCGCGTGGACGGCATCATCGTCACGGGCCGCCGCACCGAGGCGCGCGCGCCGATCGCCGCCCGCCTGCCCGTGCCCGTCGTCTACGCCTTCATCAGCTCGACCGACCCCGCCGACTGCTCCGTCGTGCCCGACGAGGAAGGCGGGGCGCGCAAGGCCGTGGAACACCTGCTCGCCATCGGCCGCACCCGCGTGGCGCACGTGACGGGGCCCGAGCACCACCACTCCGCCCGCGTGCGCTCGGCCGCCGCCGTCCAGCGGCTCACCGACGCGGGACTCGCCCTGGCGGGGCCGCCGCTGTTCGGCGCGTGGAGCGAGGCCTGGGGGCGGCAGGCCGTGGGGATGCTGCTGGCGGGCGGCACCTCGTTCGACGCCGTCTTCTGCGGCAGCGACCAGATCGCGCGCGGCGTCGCCGACGCGCTGCGGGCCGTCGGGCGGCGGGTGCCCGGCGAGGTGGCGTTGATCGGGTACGACAACTGGGACGTCATGGCCGAGGCCTGCCAGCCGCCGCTGACCAGCGTGGACATGAACCTGGAAGGGCTGGGCAGGACGGCCGCCGAGATGCTGCTCGCCGCCATCAACGGCACCCCTTCGCCGGGACGGCACGCCCGGCCGTGCCACCTCGTGGTCCGGGAGTCCACGACCGTCCCGCTGGTGCCCGACCTGTGACGACGCCCTCACCCGCACGGGCGAGGGCAGGGGGTCAGTCGCCCGGCCGGTACAGCAGCAACATCGCCGCGTCGTCCAGCAGCGGCCCGCCCGTGTGCTGCACCAGATCGGCCCGCAACGCGTCCAGCCCCGCCTGCGGCTCGTCCCGCCGCAACAACGACACCCGCTCCTCCAGCGGATAGAACTCCCCGCGCCCGTTGCGCGCCTCGATGACCCCGTCGGTGTAGAACAGGATCCGATCCCCGGCCCCGAACGGCACCCGATGCTCCTTGACCGCCGCCGGCTCCATCGCCCCCAGCCCCAGTGGCAGCCCCGGGTCGGGTGGTTCGGCGGCGTGGAGCGCGCCGTCGCGCAGGATGAGCAGGGGCGCCGGATGCCCGAAGTTGACCAGCGTCATCTCGGACTCGTGGATCTCGGCGATGATCGCGGTGACGAACTGCTCCCCGCCGAGGTGCCGGGCCAGGCTGGCCTCCAGCCGTTCGCCGATGTCGGCCAGGTCGGGCTGGTCGTAGGCGGCCTCCCTGAACGCCCCCAGCACCCACGCCGCCGTCTCCACCGCCGCCAGCCCCTTGCCCTGCACGTCGCCGATGAGCAGCCGGACGCCGCGCGGGGTCGTGACGATCTCGTACAGGTCGCCGCCGATCTGGGCCTCGGCCGCCGCGGAGGTGTACGACAGCGCCACCCGCAGGTCTCCCGCCCGCCGGGGCACGGGCCGCAGCAGGACGCGCTGCGCGGCCTCCGCGACCTGCCGGACGCTGGCCAGCTCGCGCTCACGCCGCAGGCGCAGGCGGCTGGCCAGCATGCTGGCCGCCGTCACGCCCACGATGCTGATGACCGTGAGGTTGTTCTCGAAGGTGAACAGCAGGTCGTTGTAGACGGCCATGGGCACGCAGAGCGCCAGCGCGACGGCGCCGACGGCGGCGGTGCGGCGCACGCCGCCCGACACGGACGCGAAGGCGGGGCCGAGGGTGAGCAGCGGCAGGAAGACGAGGTTCTCACCGGCCAGCAGGTCGGTGAGGGCGACCCCGAGCATGACGACGAAGGGCAGCCAGCGCAGGATTCGCAGTGACCTCATCCGACCCCCGAGTGAACATCATCCGACGTCCCAGCATCCCGCAGGAAACCCACCGTTCTCAACCCGTGAGGCCGGGCGTCCGGCTCTACGTGATTCCCCGAATACGCTTCGACGCCATATACAGGATATGCCGGACATTCGATGAAACGTGTTCGTGCCGGTACGCACCGTGAAATCCGCATGCCGTTTTTCTGGTCCTTCTCTCCGCTCGATATAGATAGATTCACTCTGACGGAAAGGAGTCAGCAACGTGGCATTGGCCGACGCCGGCATCCGGCGATTACTGGTGGATTCGGGGCAGCCCCGAGGATGGGTGTCCCCCAGAACTGACCTGGTGACGGCGCTGCTCGGGGTGTGGTTCGGGGTCGGGCTGATGATCGACGCCTGGGCACACACCAATCTGACGGAGCTGGAGACGTTCTTCACCCCGTGGCACGCGGTGTTCTACTCGGGGTTCGCGGTGGTCTCCGGCTGGATCCTCTGGCAGGTGTGGCGGAACGTGCGCGACGGCAGGCAGGGGCTGGCGGCCGTGCCCACGGGATATCTCGCCGGGCTGGTGGCCATCCCCGCGTTCGCCGCCTTCGGATTCGCCGACATGATGTGGCACACCATTCTGGGCATCGAAACGAGCCTCGACATTCTTTTCAGCCCCTCACATCTGGGGCTCATCGTGACGATGCTCCTCATCATCACCACACCGCTCCGCTCCGTGTGGAACGCCCCCGACGTGGGCGCCCGCCCGACACTCGGCCGGCTGCTGCCCGCGCTGATCGGGCTCGCGTTCGCCACCACCCTGGTGTCGCTCTTCCTCTCGTACGGCGACGCCATGCAGTACCGCTCCGCCCGCATCGTCGAGGCGTTCTCCTCCGTGGACGACCCGGGCGCCGACCGGCTCGCCCTGGCCATGGTCATCACCAACGTCGTCGTCCTCAGCCCCGTGCTGCTGCTGGCGCGCCGGTGGGTGCTGCCGTTCGGCTCGGTCACCGTCATGTACACGATCGCCGTGCTCATGCCGGGGGCCCAGACGGAGTTCCAGAACGTGCCGGTGCTGGTGTCGTTCGTCGTCGCCGGGCTCGTCAGCGACCTGCTGATCCGGTGGCTGCGGCCGTCGGGGGAGCGGCGTGGCGCCTACTGGGCGTTCGCCGGGCTGTCGGCGTTCGCCACCTGGACGCTCTACATCGGGATCTCGTCGGTCGCGGCTGGTGGGCTGCCCGCCGTGCCCGAGTTGTGGACCGGGGCGCCGGTCATCGCCGGGCTGATCGGGCTGGCGCTCGGGGCGCTGTTCCTGCCCAACGCGGTCGCCGCGACGGGCGCCATCGACGCCGGGCGGGCATGATCCATCGCACTCCACGGCTCGCCGCCGGCGCTCCAGGGCCCGCCGCCCGCACTCCACGGCTCGCCGCTTCGGCCCCAGAGCCCGCCGTGCGCACGCTGCGGCTCGCCGGGCGTGCTCCATGGGCCGCCGTGCGTAGGCTGCGGCTCGCCGGGCGTGCTCCATGGGCCGCCGTGCGTACGCTGCGGCTCGCCGGGCGCACTCCAGGGCCCGCCGTCCGTACGGTGTGGCTCGTCGGGCGTGCTCCAGGGCCCGTCCGTTCTTCGTGGCTTGCCGCCCGAGTGTTGCGGCCGGCCGCAGCTCTTGTGGTGGCGGCGGCCGGCGCGGTGCTCGGGCCGGCCGCCCCCGCCTCGGCGCACACCGTCACGGCGGGGGCGGATCTGCGGATCGCGCAGACCATCGCCGGGGCCGAGGTGACGGTGGTGATCAAGGGGACGTCCCGGGTGCCGGGGCCGCTGAGCGTCGGCGTCATCGCGTACCAGCCGGTCTCTGGCCTGCCCGTCAGCCTGCAGATCCGCTCGGTCGAGGACGGCCACTCGGTGACCGGTGCCGCCCAGGCGGCGGCCGATCCCGCGTACACACAGCTCAGGGTGGAACGGACGGGCCCGCACGAGCTGACGTTGCGTGCGGGGGACGAGACGGCGGTGATCCCGTTCCGCGTGCTGGTCGAACGCGAGTCGATGGGTGAGCTGCTCATCTACGGCGGCCTGTTCCTGGCCGCGATGCTGCTGGTCGGCGGCCTGCTCACCGGCGCGACCGCCCGTCCGGGCAGGGCGATGGCGCTGGCCGCCGGCGCCGCCGCCGGGGTGACGGTGGCCGCCATGGTGATCGTGTTCGAGCCCGGCCTCCCCGCCCCGCCGCCCGACGGCGCAGCTCCCACGTCCACTGCCGCGCAGGGGCGTCCGTACGTGCAGTCCCGGGTGGAGACGGTGCCCGCGCGGCCGGGGGCGGGGGAGGAGTTCACGTTGCGGGTGGATCTCATCGACGGCTCCACCGGGCGGCCCGTGGACGACCTCACCGCCCACCACGAGGCGCTCGCCCACGTGGTCGTGACCAGCCAGGACGGCCGCTACTTCCGCCACGTCCATCCTCTGCGCACCGCTCCCGGACGGCTGGAGGTCAGGCTGAGCGCCGACCGGCCCGGCCGCTACCTGGCGTACGTCGAGCTGGAACGGGAGGACTCCGGCGGGCAACTCCTCCCGGCACACTTCGAGGTCGCGGCAACCACCGCCACCTCACCGCCCGCCACCACGCCCGCCTCACCGCAGCCCGACGCGCCGCAGCCTGATGCGATCGCCACACCGCAGCCCGCCACGCCCGCCTCGCCGCATCCTGGTGCCACCGCCACGCCGAGCCTGCCACCCGCCACGTCTGCGACACCGCGCCTGCAGCCCGCCACCCCCATCGCGGGCCGCCCCACCACCATCGAGCTGGACACCCCGCCCGGTGTCCGCCCGTGGCTCGGCATGACCGGCCACCTGCTCCTCCGCGACGAGACCGGCGGCTTCTTCGGCCACGTCCACGAGATGGGCACCCCAGGATCGCGGGTGCGCTTCACCTTCACCTTCCCCGCCCCGGGCCGCTACCTCGCCTGGATCCAGTACGCCACCGCCGACCGCATAGTCACCGCCCCCTTCACCGTGGACGTGGCGGCGGCGGAGGCGCGCTGAAGCCGCTGGTGGTCAAGGGGTGGCGCGACCCCTTGGGCGTCATCTTTCTGTGCCCATACCGAGGGTTGACAGTGAGCCCGTCTGCCTTAATGATGATTCCTACTTGTATAGTAGGAATCGTAGGGAAGGGGAGATCGTGCGAGCGCTCATCCTGCTCGGGCTGGTCGGCCTCGCGGCCCAGCTTGTCGACGGCAGCCTAGGCATGGCCTACGGCGTCACGTCGACCACACTGCTGCTGGCCATCGGCACCAACGCGGCGGCCGCCTCCGCCACCGTCCATCTCGCCGAGATCGGCACCACGCTTGCCTCCGGCATCTCCCACTGGCGATTCGGCAACGTCGACTGGAAGGTCGTCGCGAAGATCGGCATCCCGGGAGCCGTCGGCGCCTTCGCCGGCGCGACGTTCCTGTCGAGCCTGTCCACCGAGATCGCAGCCCCGGTCATGTCGATCATCCTGCTGTCCCTCGGTGTCTACATCCTCATCCGCTTCACCGCGTTCGGCCTGCCGCGCGGCAACCTGGGCAAGCCGCTGCGCAGGCGCTTCCTCGCGCCGCTCGGCCTGCTGGCCGGCTTCGTGGACGCCACGGGCGGCGGCGGCTGGGGCCCGGTCGGCACCCCCGCCATCCTGGCCAGCGGACGCCTGGCCCCGCGCAAGGTGATCGGCTCCATCGACGCCAGCGAGTTCCTCGTCGCCATCGCCGCCAGCGTCGGCTTCTTCGTCGGCATCGGCTCGGAGAACATCAACTTCTCCTGGGTCGCCGTCCTGCTGCTCGGCGGCGTCATCGCCGCGCCGATCGCCGCCTGGCTCGTCCGGCACATCCCGCCCCGCATCCTCGGCTCGGCCGTGGGTGGCGTGATCGTGCTGACCAACGTGCGCACCCTGCTGCGCAGCGACTGGATCGACGCCTCCAGCGGCGTCCAGACCGTGGCCTACATCGTCATCGCCGTCATCTGGGTCGCCGCGATCGTCTACTCGGTGCGCGAGTACCGCCGCGACAAGGCCAACGAGTCGGTCGAGGCGGTGGAGAACGAGCTGCGCCAGCGTACGGGAACAGAGGAGGAAACGGCCTCCGCCTGAGCCGGCCCATGAGAATCTCCGCCCGCACCCAATACGCCCTGGGCGCCATGCTCGCCCTGGCCGTAGCCGACAGCCCGGTGCACGCTGAACACATCGCCGCCACGCAGGACATCCCCCGTCGCTTCTGCGACAACATCCTGCTCCAGCTGCGCCGGGCCGGCCTCATCCGCAGTCAGCGCGGTCCCGACGGCGGTTACTGGCTGGCGCGGCCGGCCGGGGAGATCGCGCTGGCCGACGTCATCCGCGTCACTGAGGGCGCAGAGCAGGCCCTGCGCCCCTTCTCCCCGGCCGCCGCGCCGCTCGCCGAGATCTGGGACCGGCTGCGCAGCCACGAGAACGCGCTGCTCAGCGAGATCACCCTCGCCGACGTCGTCACCTCCCGCGACAGCTCCAACGGCCTGGCCGGGCACGACGCCCCGTAGGGGGTGGCAAGCTGGGGCGATGGCCTTCGGGGTACGCGAGTTCGAGCTGACGCTGATGCACCGCATGCGCGACGTGAACGCCGAGAAGGTCGAGGAGACGCTCGACCGGATCGGCGCCACCCGCGCCGAGCTGCGCGAGGCCCACGCCCACTGGACACGGCTTACCCACGCGCCGAGGGCGCCCAAGGGGGCCGGCGCGCTGCGGAGGGCGCTGGGCCCGCCGCCGCACCGCGGCCACAGGCCTGCCGGAAGTCTCACCTGCGATGTGCTGCGCTGGACGTTGCCGACCTGGCCGGGGCTGGCCTACGAGGCGCTGGTCGGGCCCGGTGGCGAGCTGTGGAACCAGTGGTTCGTCCGCCCGTCCGGCCCGGTCGCGACCGATTTCGCCGGGCTGGCGCCCTGGGCCTGCGTGGTGGCGGACGTCGTCGCGAGCTTTCCCGGCGCCGTGCAGATCGACGGGCCCGCTCCGCAGCACTGGACGGTCGACTTCTGCCACGGCGGCTCTTCGCATCGCGCCCGGTTCGTGTACGGGCTGCTCCAGCGGCTCGATCCGGCGCCCTGACGGCGGGGCCCAGGTCCTCACGCGGGTGTGAAGGATCGTGAGGACCTGGGCGGCGACCGGGCACCGTCGGCGGAAGGTGCCCGGTCATCCAGAACACCGCGATCGACCCGGCATCCCGGCCAAGAGGAGCCGCGCCGACCTGGCATCCCGGTCAAGGAGAGCCGTGCCGACCCGGCGTCCGGGTCAGCGGGGGCCGGGGCGACTCGGCGTCCCGGTCAGCGAGGGCCGCGGCGCCCCGGCGTCTCCGTCAGCGGGGGCTCTTGACCGCGAGCAGTGCGTTGTACGCGGGCTTGGGCGCCAGGTTCTCGTCCAGCAGGCACGCCGCCCCCTCCCCGTCGAACCAGCCGGGCACCCACGAGTGCCGGTCGGTGTAGCCCCAGACGGTCATCTCGCGGCAGGCCCTGACGCTGAGGCAGTCGGTCATGGCCCGGCTGTAGTACGTGGCCTGGGTGGCCAGCTTCTCGGGCGTCACCGGCAGCTCCATCCGCACGTCCAGCTCGGTGATCGCGACCTCCAGGCCGAGGCCGGCGAAGCGGCGCATGACGTTCGCCCAGTCGCCGGGGTAGTCGTACTGGATGCCGAGGTGGCCCTGGAAGCCGATGCCGTGGATGGGCACGCCCTGCGCCTGGAGCTCCTTGACCAGGGAGAACGTGGTCTCGATCTTGGGGGCGTTCCACTCGAGGTTGTAGTCGTTGATGAACAGCTTGGCGTGCGGGTCGGCGCGGTGCGCCCAGCGGAAGGCGTCGGCGATGTAGCCGGGGCCGAGGTGCTGCAGCCAGATGGTCTGCCGCATCGTGCCGTCCTCCTCCACGACCTCGTTGACCACGTCCCAGGCGCGGATCTTGCCCTTGTAGCGGCGCACCTGCGTGGTGATGTGGTCGCGCAGGATGTCGCGCAGCTCGGCGTCGTCGATCGAGCCGTCCGCGACGCCCGCGGTGAGCCAGGCGGGGAGCTGGTTGTGCCAGACGAGGGTGTGGCCGCGTACCTGCTGGCGGTTGCGGCGCGCGCTCTCGACCAGCGTGTCGGCGTCGTCCCAGGTGTAGACGCCGCGCTCCGGCTCCACCGACTCCCACTTCATCGCGTTCTCCGCGGTGACGTGGTTGAACTCGCGGTTGAGCGTCTTGCGGTAGTCGGACTCGGCGCGCAGCGCGGCGATGTCGACCGCTGAGCCGATCTTGATGCCGGTCTGCTGGGAGAGCTGGCGTAAGTCGCGCGGCGGGCGCGGGTGGGCGGCTGCTGCGGGGAGCGGGGCGGCGAGGACGAGCGCGAGGGCGATGATCAAGGGTTTCACCGATGACCTCCGGTGCCGTGGGGATGGCTTGGGCGCGGCGACACGACTTCCGAAAGTTTCGGAATTGTGTCGATAGTTTCACCGACTGCCGGAACCGTAAGCGCTCGCGGACGCCACGTCAACACCCCGCCGCCCGCCTCACGTCTCGCGCGTTCGGCTCACTCCGCGTGCCGCCGCCCGCCCGCCTCAGGCCGCGTGCGCCCGCAGGCCCGCCTTGCGCCAGACCTTGAACAGGCGCCGGGCCGAGCCGCCCACGGGCCCGGCCGCCTCGTACAGCACCTTGCGCGAGACCGGCCGGGCCGTCTGCACGGCCGTGACGGCGGAGTCCGCGGAGGTGATCGTGTGCGAGCAGACGCTCAGCAGGTAGTCCGGGATCTGCAGCGCCGGGTCCGTGCAGCCCACCAGCGGCACCCCCACTGCGGCGACCAGCGGGAAGACCGTGCCGGGGATGCCGATCGCGGCCTCGGCGCGGGCCGACGCCTGCACGGAGGCGACGGTGCTGATCTCGTACTTCTCCCAGAGCGTGCGGTCCTCGCGCGGGTGCAGGCCGACCAGGATGTGCCTGCCCGCCGCCGCCAGCCGCTCGGCCGCGGCCAGCAGCAGCTCGGTGCCCGGGGCCGAGCCGCCCGTCTGGCTGGACTTGGTGACGCTGGTCAGCACCAGGACGGTGCCCGCCTCGGGTGCGTACGCGGGCAGGTCGTCGGTCTGCGGCGAGCCCACCACCTCGATCGGACGGCGCACGCCCAGGTAGTCGTCGAACACCTTCGCCTCCGCCGGCGACGAAGCCGTGATCGCGCGCAGCCGTCCCCTGAACTCCTTGGCCCTCGGCGCCTCCACCGGCAACTGGTAGGCCAGCGAACTCGCCACCAGCGGCACCCGGCGCAGCCGCGCCGCGCAGTCGGCGGGCCAGTCGCCCGCGCCCGTCACCACGAGCAGGTCGGCGTCGGTGACCTCGTCGAGCAGCGCGACCGGCACCGGATCGCCCGGCTTGACGCCCGTGCGGTCGGGCACGAGCTGCGTCAACTCCCAGCCCAGCCGCCGCGCCTCGGGCAGCAGCGGCGCCGCGTGGTAGGTGCCCCACGGCTCGTTCGTGGCGATGAACACGCGCGGCGCCCTGCGGCCCGTGGCGTGTGCGGGGGAGCCGCCGAGCACGGTGAGGCCCGCGCCCGCGAGCGCGCCGGCGAGCAGGGACCGTCGGGAAACAGTGTCAAAAGTCATGAAGAGGCAATTTATGGGATGGTTCGGGCTGGGTTGTGAACGTAGATCGTCCTCCAGGCGAACGGGACCGTCTACCGCTCAGCGGGGGCGCGCGTCCCGAACGGCGCCTGGTACGCCCACTGCCAGGCCAGCTCCAGCGGCCCCCGCTCGAACCGCCGCAGCCACAGCGACGACAGCGCCATGAACAGCACGCAGATCCCGCCCCACGCCACCGGCACCCACCAGGGCCGCAGCGCGTCGAACCGGGTGGCCAGGCCGAGGCCCCAGCCGTAGCAGAGCACGCTCGCGGCCACGTTCTGGAACACGTAGCAGGACAGCGCCGTGCGGCCGACGCCGGACAGGCCCCTGCGCAGCACGCCCGGCGCGCCCTTCATGCCGTGCACGATCGAGGTGACCAGCGCCAGCAGGCCCAGCGCGACGAGCGGCGCCAGCAGGTAGCGGTCCACCATGAACCAGGCGGGGCCCGCGAACGAGGTGACCAGGTTCAGCGGCACGCCGAGGCCGAGGCCGATCACCATCAGCCTGCCGCGCAGCCGCGCGCCGCGCTCCTCGAACACGCCGGCCCGCAGCAGGCGGGCGCCGAGCAGGAACAGCACGACGCCCAGCGGCACGATGAAGATCAGCTCGGCGCGGAACACCAGAAGGTTGTCGAGGCGGAGCCGCACCTGGTCGAGCCAGCCCTGCGGGTACGCGACCGCCGCCGTCCCGCCGGGCGGGAGCGCCAGCAGGGCCAGCGTGGCCAGGCCCACCAGCGCCACGAGCAGCGCGCCCGCCCCCGCCATCCAGGCCGTGACGACCCGGTCGCTCCGCCCGATCAGGTACGCCACGATCATGGACGTGACCGCGTACCCCATCAGCACGTCGAACTCGAAGACCAGGACGAAGTGCAGCGCCCCCTCGGCGAGCAGCAGCGCCGCCCGCCACAGGTAGCGGCCCGGCCACGGGACGCCCCTGCGCGCCGCGCTGCGATACTGCAGCTCCAGCCCGACGCCGAACAGCAGCGTGAGCAGCCCGAGGAACTTGCCGTTGGACAGGAACCGCAGGAACGTCTCCACCACGCCGGGGTCGCCGCCGAAGCTCAGCGGGGCCAGCGGGCCCGCGGGGTCGGTGAAGATCCAGATGTTGGTGCCCAGCGTGCCGAGGATGGCCACGCCGCGCAGCACGTCCAGGGCGTCGATGCGTCTGTCCACACCTTCCAGGGTGCTGGCGCGCGGGCCGCTCCCCGTCATCCCGGGGAGCGAAATCGCCGGTACATCGATGGATGTACGGGCCGAGACCGAAGTCGCGGAGGAGCCGCCGTGAGCGCGTACTACGAGGCGCCCGACTACTACGAGCCCGCGCCCGGCGACCCGCCCGCGGTGTTCCTGGCCGGCGGGATCACCGGGGTGGCGGACTGGCAGCGGGAGGCGGCGCGGGCGCTCGGGCGGGCCGGCGCGGTCGTGCTCAACCCGCGCCGCCGTGACTTCCCGATCGGGGACCCGGGGGAGACGCCCGTGCAGATCGCCTGGGAGCACCACCACCTGCACCTGCCTGAGGTGCTGACCATGTTCTGGTTCCCGCCGGGGGACAGCACGCAGCCGATCGCGCTGCTGGAGCTGGGGGCGGCGCTGGACAACCCGGCGCGGCGGATCGTGGTGGGGGCCGATCCCGGGTATCCGCGGGTGGCGGACGTGCGGTGGCAGGCGCGGCTGGCCCGGCCGGGCGAGGTCGTGCACGCCACCCTCGGCGACACCCTGACCGCCGTCCGCGCCCTGATCGCGGCGGAAAGCGGCCCGTCCTGAACGCGGTCCGTCCTGAACGCGGCCGGGACGGGAGGCTGGGTGGCGGGCCGAGTAGCGGGTGGGTGGCGGGCGGCACTGAGTCGGTGATGCCATGGCCGCCCGCCGGGGAGGTCACGCCTGGACGCCGGACTCCTTGGCGGCCCGGTCGATGGCGGCCAGCTCGTCCTCGGTGAAGTCGAGCCGGTCCACGGCCGCCACGTTCGCCTCGAGCTGCTCAGGGCTGGAGGCGCCCACGAGCACGGAGGTGATCCGCGGGTCCCGCAGCGCCCACGCCAGCGCGAGCTGCGCGACCGTCTGCCCGCGCGAGTCCGCCAGCTCGGCCAGCGACCGCACGAACGACAGCACCTCGGGCGTCACCCGGTCGGGCGTCAGGAACCGGCCTTCGGCCGCCCGCGAGTCGGCCGGGATGCCGTTCAGGTAGCGGTCGGTCAGCAGGCCCTGCGCCAGCGGCGAGTACACCACGCAGCCGACGCCCTCCTCCTCCAGCACGCCCAGCAGCGACTCCTCGATGCCCCGGTTCAGCAGCGAGTACGACGGCTGGTGCACCAGCAGCGGGGTGCCGAGGGAGCGCAGCAGGCGGGCGGCCTGCGCGGTGCGCTCGGGGGAGAAGTTCGAGACGCCGACGTAGAGGGCGCGGCCGGTGCGGACCATGTGGTCCAGTGTGGCGACCTGCTCCTCCAGCGGCGTCTCCTCGTCGTCGCGGTGCAGGTAGAAGATGTCCACGTAGTCGAGGCCGAGCCGGGTCAGCGAGCGGTCGAGGGTGGCCAGCAGGTGCTTGCGGGAGCCGCCCACCCCGTACGGGCCGTCCCACATGGGGTTGAAGCCCTTGGTGGTGACCACGACCTCGTCGCGCAGCGACCGCGGGAGGAGCCTGCCGAAGGCGGCCTCGGCGGCGCCGATGGGCGGGCCGTAGCGGTCGGCGAGGTCGAAGTGCGTGATGCCGAGGTCGAAGGCCTTGTGCAGGATGGCGCGCTGGGTCTCCAGCGGCTTGCCCTCGCCGAAGTTGTGCCAGAGGCCGAGCGACACGGCGGGCAGGAGCAGTCCGCTGCGGCCGCACCTTCTGTACGGCTGGCGTTCGTAGTCCAAAGGTGACCTTCCGGAAAGATCGTGATGAAACGTTTTACGGATCCCAGTTAAGCACTCCCCGGGTTTCAAGAGGGTTCCAAGTGACGTCCAAGGCCGATTGAGGATCGTGGTCCCTTCACAAGCAGAGAAAGGGACCCCCTGAGATGAGAAGGACAGCGTTGCTGCTGGGCGCCGCACTGCTCAGCGGTCTGCTGGCCAACCCGCCGCACGCCACAGCCGCCACCACAGCCGCCACCACAGGCGCTTCCGCCGCCGTGCCGGTCGTCAAGGTCGCGCAGGTGAAGGCGAGCCCCGCCAAGCAGTCCGGCGGCTGCCCCACCACCGTCGGCTTCTCGGCCGTGGTGGCCGCCAAGGGCACGGGCACCGTCCGCTACCGCTGGGTGCGCGGCGACGGCAGCAGGAGCGCCGTCAAGGGCGTGCGCGTGAGCGGCACGCGCAAGGTGGTCGTGCGGGACCGCCAGACCTTCGACCGCACCACCTCCGGCTGGCAGGCGGTCGAGATCCTGGGCAGGAAGGGCCTGTCGGCCAAGGCCAGATTCAGCGTCACCTGCCGGGGCCCGGTCACGGTCTGGGACGACCGGCACCACCTGCCCGCCCGGCCGGGCAAGCCGCTGGTCGCCGCCGCGTCCGTGACGGCCGACCCGCCCTCCTACGGCGGCGCGTGCCCTGCCACGGTCCGCTTCACCGGCACGATCCAGGTGTCGCGCACCCCCGCCGAGGTGGACTTCCAGTGGATCGACAGCGCCACGGGGGAGGGGCCGGCGCAGTCGCTGTACTTCGCCGCGGGCGGGCCGCGCAGCCGCCAGGTCGTGCTCCCGATGGGGGTGGGCAGCTCCACCAGCGGCTGGAAGGCGATCCGGCTGCTGACGGCGGGCCATGACTCGGGCCGGGCGGCGTACCAGGTCACCTGTAAGACCACCCCGCCGACGAGCCCGCCGCCCACGACGCCCACGCCGACCCCCACCCAGACCCCGACCCCGCCCCCGGCGCAGAAGCCGGTGCCGAGCATCACGGCCCTGACCCCCGGCGACTACGCGGGCGAATGCCTCGAACCGGTCGCCTACCAGGCCACCGGCCGCGTCGCGCTCCCTGCGGGCCCCGCCGCGAAGGTCACGTACTGGTGGATCCTGGACGGCAACAAGTGGCAGCAGCAGGTGCTCGACTTCGCCGCCTCCGACCAGCCCCGCGCCCAGGACGTCACCGCGACCTGGTCACTGGAGCGGACCGGCGCCGGCAGCCACACGCTCGGCCTGATGACCGAGGGCGGCCCGGCGGAGCCGGTGACGCGCGACTTCCGCTTCACCTGCACCGACCAGCCCGGCGACGCCAAGCTGACCTTCCACTACCTGCTGACGCCCGTCTTCCACGGCGTCTGCGACAGCTCGTACGGCCTGCGCGCCGACGGCCTGGTGACCACCGACCGCGAGGCCGAGGTCAAGTACCGCCTGGTCATCGACGGCAAGCCCGGCCCCCTCAGGAGCGAGACCCTCAGGCCCGGCGTCAAGAGCAAGATCGGCGACTTCTGGTACGGCTCCGCCCGCACCAGCGGCGCGGGCGTCGTCCGCCTGGAGGTGCTCAACCACAACAAGCCGTTCATGCAGGAGGCCTACACCTGGACCTGCAAGGACAGGACCCCGGGCACCGTGGAGATCACCGAGCTGTGGCCGGTCGCCTATCACGGTGACTGCGTGGACGCCCCGTACGTCACCGCGCACGGCGCGTTCGCCGCGGCCCCCGGCACGGAGATCACCTTCCGCTGGGTGACGGACGGCAACCCCACCGCGCCGGTGACGCTCAAGGTCGGCCAGAGCGGCATCCTGGAGGTCCAGGCGGCCAACTGGGACCGTCCCGAGCGCAAGGACGGCACGGTCGTCCTGGAGGTGCTCAACCACGACAAGCCGTCCATGCGGGCGGTCTACCCGGTGACCTGCCGGTAGCGAACAGGAGGGGTGGCGGCGCGGGCCGCCACTCTTCCCCCGGCCGCCGCGCGGGCACACAGTGAGGAGGACCGCGCGGCACCGGGAGTGTGGGATGAGTGATGCTTCGATGACCCGGTTCTACCGGGATCACGGCTACCTGCTGGTCAGAGGGTTGCTCGGCAAGGACGAGGCCCGCGGCTACCGCGAGGAGTGCCACGCGGTGCTGTCGCGGTTACGCCCGTACGACCCCACGTGGGGCAGCGCCAGACGGCTGGCGGGCGGCGCGACCGAGCTGCGGCACTGCCACGACGCGCAGTTCCACTCGGCCGCGTTCGCCAGGCTCATCCTCGACCCCCGCTTCACCGACGTGGCGGCGGCTCTGATCGGGTCGCCGAACGTCCAGCTCCACCACACCAAGATCTTCGTCAAGCCGGCAGGGAAGGGCTCCCCGTTCCCCCTGCACCAGGACGCCGCGCACTTCCCCCACACCCGCCACACGGTCGCCGCGGCCGTCTTCCACTTCGACGACGCCCCCGAGGAGAAGGGCTGCGTGCGGGTCGTGCCGGGCAGCCACAAGCACGGGCCGCTGCCGCACGTCGAGGAGGGCGGCTGGCACCTGCCGCCGGAGCGGTGGCCGCTGGAGGACGCGGTGCCGGTCGAGGCGGAGGTGGGCGACGTGCTGTTCCTCAGCTACCTGACCGTGCACGGCTCCGGCGTCAACCGGTCGGGCGAGGCCCGCACGACGCTGCTCGTCCAGTTCCGCGACCCCGAGGACCGGCCCGCCGACGACGTGCACCACTCGCGCGGGCAGGGCATGATGCTGCGCGGCTTCGACCCGCTGGCCGAGCGGTGAGGGCCCCGTTCATGGGCGGGCCCGCGCTCGCGGTGGCGCTCGCGGTGCTGGCCCTCAGCGGCTGCACGCCCGCTCCGGTGCTGCCCGAGCCGCAGGTGGACGGCGTGCGCATCGTCGAGCAGCAGCGCGCGGGCGAGCGCGGGCGGGCGCTCACCGTGTCCTCCCGCGCCCTCGGCCGCCGCACGCCGGTACGCGTGCTGCTCCCGCGCGGCTGGACCCCGGGCTCCGGGCCGTGGCCGGTGCTCTACCTGCTGCACGGCTGCTGCGGCGCAGGCCACCTCGGCTGGGTGGACGAGGGCGGCGCCGAGCGCCTCACCGACACGCTGCCCGCCATCGTGGTGGTGCCGGAGGGCGGCCGGGTCGGCTTCTACTCCGACTGGGTACGCGGCCCGCGCTGGGAGACCTTCCACATCGAGGAGCTGATCCCGCTCATCGAGGCCGAGTTCGGGGCGGGCCCCGACCGGGCGGTGGCCGGGCTGTCGATGGGCGGGCTGGGCGCCATGGTGTACGCCGCCCGCCACCCCGGCCTGTTCCGCGCCGCCGCGTCCTTCTCCGGCGTGCTCGACACCACCGGCGACCGCTCCGGCGTGCGGCGGCTGCTCAGCGAGAACGGCGAGGACACCACCGCCCTGTGGGGCGAGCCGGACGGCCGGGCGTGGGACGCGCACAACCCCGCCCGCCTCGCGGGGAGGCTGGGCGGGGTGCCGCTCTACGTCTCCTGCGGCAACGGCGACCCGGGGCCGCTGGACCCGCCGGGCGCGACGGGCGACTTCGAGGGCGCGCTGCTGCGGCAGGCGACGGTGTTCGCCGAGCGGGCGCGGGCGGCCGGCGCGGAGATCACCACCGACTTCTACGGGGCGGGCACGCACACCTGGCCCTACTGGGAGCGGGCGCTGGAACGAGCCCTGCCCATGTTGCGCGCCGCCATCGGCGCGTGATCACTTCCAGGTGGCGTTGATCGTCGCGGCCGAGGAGCCGGTCGTGTAGGCGCGGTTGGCGCCGCTCTCCCACGTGACGTTCCCCGAGCCGTCCTTCTTGATGAACTTGTACTCGAAGGACGTGCTCGCGGGCAGCGTCACCGTGGCGCTCCACACCGGGTACGCGGCGGAGGAGAGCGGGACGGCCTCGGCCGGGTTCCAGCTCTTCAGCTCGCCGATCGAGCCCACCAGGAAGACGTTCGTGCCCCAGGTCGTGGTGGCGTTGACGTTGAACGTGACCGGCACCTGGGCGGGCGGCGTGGTCGTGCCACCGGCGACGATCGCGACCGCGCCCTTGGCGGGCACGGTGACCGTCGCCTGGCCGCCGCCGTTGACGGTGACCGTGCCGGAGCCGGCGACGTTCGCGTACGTGCCCGCGGGCAGCCCCGTCGGGAACGTGCCCGCGTGCGAGCCGGTGCCGTTGTTGATCGCGATCCAGCCCCTGGTCCCGCGGCTGAAGGCGATCACGTTGCCGTTCGGGGCGCTCCAGTTGGCGACCGCCGTGCCTCTGACGGCGTTGTGGAAGCCGACCATGCCGGTGATCGCCGGGTCGCGGTGCAGGCACTCCCAGCCGCTGCCGCACACCGCGTCGCGGACGAACCCGTTCGTGTGCGGCGGGCCCGCCTCCCTGTCGCTCCAGGTGAAGCCGTCGTACACCTGCGGCGTGCCGTAGTTCCAGGCGAGCTGGAAGACGGTGGCCAGCCGGTACGCCGCCCCGTCCTTGTAGCTGAGCGCGCCGGTGCCGCGCTCGGTGTCGTGGTTGGCGACGAACGTGACGGACCGGCCCGACGGCTGCATGCCGCCCCAGCTCTCGCCGAACGTGCGCAGGTCGGAGATGTTGCCGTAGAACTTCTCGCGCAGGTAGCGGCCGTACTGGAACTCCAGCACGTCGCCGATCCCGGTGTACTGGCCCGGCTGGACGGCCTCGCCGGACCCGTAGATGACCTCCTGGTAGATGTACGGCGAGCCGCTCAGCCTGCCGTAGATGTTGCCCAGGTCGGCCGGGCTGGTGTGCTTGGCCGCGTCCACGCGGAAGCCGTCCACGCCCAGGCCGATCAGCTTGTTGAGGTAGCCGGCGATGGCGCCGCGGACGTACTCCTCCTCGGTCTCCAGGTCGGACAGGCCCACCAGCTCGCAGTTCTGCACGTTGCGGGCGCTGCCGGTGTAGTCGCCGTCGTGGATGAGGTTGTCGGTGTTGCCGCAGTCCTCGGAGTAGTAGTGGAAGTCGGCGGGCGAGTAGAGGCCCGGGTAGGTGTACTTGCCGAAGCTCGCGCCGCCGTAGCTGGTGCTGCCCTGGCCGGTCATGTGGTTGATGACCGCGTCCGCGTAGACCCTGACGCCCGCGGCGTGGCAGGCCCGCACCATCGCCGCGAACTGGCTCTCGTTGCCGAACTTGCTGGTCAGGGTGTAGCCGGCGGGCTGGTAGACGTCCCACCAGACGGCGCCGCCCCTGGTGAGGGAGTCCTGGGGAGGCGAGACCTGGACGCCGCCGTAGCCGGCCGGGCCGAGGTGGTCGGTGCACTCCCTGGCCACCGAGTTCCAGTTCCAGCTCCACAGGTTGGCGATCACGTCCCTGTCGCCGGGAGGGGCGGCTTGCGCTGTGCCGGTGCCCGCGAGAACGGCCGCCATGGTGAACAGGGCGGCGATGCCTGCCTTCAGTCGCTTCATGGTGCACTCTCTTGGAGTTTCGGGGGGATTGCCCGGAAGTTACCTAGCGCCGTCAGGCATTGCAAGGACTTTGCGGAAAGTTTCTGCAAGCATGCAATCATCCGGCGATCGTGACCATTCCGTTATCTCGCAACGGGTATCGGCGCGCCTCCTCCGCTCTCGTAGGCCACAGAGGGAAGAACGGAGACGGCGCATGACCATCGACTACATCCCCGAAGGCGCCAAGCCGGGCGACGGCGAGAGGTTCGGGCCGCCCTGGCGAGGCATCGACCTCCCCAGGGAGATCCTGGACCGGCACGGAGCCAAGGTGCTCGACCCGTGGGCCGTCGGCCTGGACGACGGCGAGACCAGGCCCGACTCGACGGTCTACCGCGCGGACGTGCTCCTCGTACCCGCGCACCTGCTCGCCAGCCGCGACGACACCGACTGGATCAACGCGGCGCTAGGCGGCGTCGGGCTGCGACTGTCGGAGGAGAGCGTCGAACGCGCCCGCCGCAGAGAGCCCGTCCGCGAGATGACCTGGGAGCCGGCCGTCCTGACCGTCGCCGAAGGGCAGCGCGACGTCAAGGCCGACGCCTGGCCCGCCCTCCGGGCCCTGCGCAGAGCCCTGCGCGAGGAGCCCGACGTCCTCACCGACAGGGAGGGCATCGAGAAGATCTCGCTGGACCACCTCTTCGTCGGCTCCGCCACCAGCGGCATCGGCTCGCTCAACCTCGGCGGCGAGCCCGCCACCAGCGGCCACGCCGTCATCGAGGAGCCCGGCGGCGGCAGCCGGCCCGGCTACGGCCGCATCCCCGTCACCGTCGTGGCGGGCCCGCCGCCCCGGCGCTCGCCCGACGAGCTCGGCGGGCCCAGGATCACCGTCGTCACCCTCGACACCGGGGTGGCCGACCACCCCTGGTTCAAGCCCGTGACCGACCCCGACGCGTTCCTCACCGTCGATCCCGACGGGCAGCAGCTCATCCAGGACAGCCACCCCGCCTACCAGGGCCGCGACATCGCCAGGCTCGTCGGCCACCAGGACCTCGGCCACCTGCCCAACCCGCTCATCGGCACCCTCAACTCGCACACCGGCCACGGCCTCATGCTGGCCGGCCTCATCGCGCAGATCGCGCCCGACGCCCGCGTCCTGATGTACAAGGTCATGCACAGCGACGGCGTCGTCCCCGGCGAGGCCGTGCACGCCGCCCTCGACCGCCTGCTGTGGCTGCTCGACCAGGGACAGGCCGTGGACGTGCTGTGCTGCTCCTTCGGCGGGTTCGCCGAGACCGGCGACGCGGCCATGCAGGCGCTGTTCGACAAGGTCAACCAGCTACGGGCGCGCGGCGTCATCGTCGTCAACGCCGCCGGCAACTACGCCACCACCCGGCCCTTCTACCTGGCCGCCCTCTCCGAGACCGCCGTCCAGGGGCCGCCGCTCGCGCCCATGCTCGGCGTCGCCGCCAAGAACCCCGACGGGACGATCGCGATCTTCAGCAACGAGCATCCCGCCGTACGGTGGCGGGCGCCTGGCGCCATGGTCGTCAGCACCTTCCCGCCCCAGTACCGCGGCGCCCAGAACGCCATGCTCAGCGTCGGCGAGCGCGCCTCGCTCGACGCCGACGCCGTGGGCGCGCACTGCGCCTGGAGCGGCACCTCGTTCGCCGCACCCATCATCGCCGGCGTCATCGCCGCCGAGCTGACCAAGACCATCGGACAGGTGGGCGTCAACCCGGTCGAACGGGCCAGGACCGTCATCGACACCATGATCAACGACAAGGTCGCGCGGCCGGAAATCGTAGCGATCTGATGACCGGCGACCCCGCACTCGAACGTGCGCCCACCGCCCGCGCCCAGCGCCGCGACCGCCTCGCCGCGCTGCTCGTCGAGGCGCGCCAAGGCAACAGCGACGCGCTCGACGCCATCGTCGCCGAGCTCACCCCCGTGCTCTGGCACACCGCCCGCAACCAGGGCCTGAGCCAGCAGGCCGCCGAGGACGTCATCCAGACCACCTGGCTCACGCTCCTGCGGCACCTGCACGCCATCTCCGTGCCTGGCGCGCTCATCGAATGGCTCGTCACCACCACCCGCCGCGAGGCCTGGCGGGTCAGCCGCGTCTCCCGCAAGGACGACCTGCCCGGCGACGACACGTTCGACGAACTGCCCGACAGCGTCCTCACCCCCGACGAGCTGCTCGTGGACGACGAGCGGCGCCGCGCCCTCTGGCACGCCGTCGAGAGCCTGCCCAGGCGGTGCGCCGAGCTGCTCAGGATCATCGCCTTCGTGCCCCGCCCCCACTACGACGCGGTGGCCGCCGCACTCGACATGCCGCTGGGCAGCATCGGGCCCACGCGCGGCCGGTGCTTCGCGAAGCTCCGCCTCCTGCTCGCGAAGGACCCGGATTGGAGTTCCTGATGAACACGGCCCAGGGGGACCACCCCCACATCACCCCCGAGGACCAGCACCTCGCCGAGGAGATCGCCGGCGTCTACCGCGTCGTGGATCCCGTGCCCGCGACCCTCGTCGAACGCCTCCAGTTCGCTCTCGCCCTCGAACGCGCCCTCGAATCACCCGAGTTCGAGGTGCTGCGACCGCAGGAGGAGGACCTGCTGCCCGCCGGCGTACGCGGCGGCGAGGACAGCCGGACGATCACCTTCGACAGCGAGATCCTCACCATCATGATCAGCGTCAGCGCGCGCGACGAGCACGCCGTCCGCGTGGACGGCTGGCTCGCCCCGCCCGGCGACCACCTCGTCGAGCTGCGCTGCGGCGAGGGCGCCCACGTCGTCAGGGCCGACGACCAAGGGCGGTTCGTGCTCGACGTGGTGCCGCGCGGGCTGTCGCAACTCGTGGTGCGCCAGGGGCTGGATGAACCGGGACTTGATGATCCTGCGCAGGCGACGATACTGGCGGTGACACCCTCACTCATCCTCTGAGAACCGCGAGGCCGGATGCGCGACAGCGGGCGGGCGGACCCGCTCCGCGAACAAGCGGAGCGGCTGCACAGGCTCAGCGTCGAGGCGACCGACAACGGCCGCCCGGCCCTTGCCGCCCGCCGGCTCCGCCAGGCCCTCGACCTGCTCGCCTGGAACAGCGGTCGTGATGACGGTGAAGATGACGGGCTGGTGGCGCGCCTGCTGATCAGCCTCGCGCACGCCGAAGCCGAGCAGGGCCGCTCCGAGCTCGGGATGGAGCTCCTCGACGAGGCCCAGCGCCGCGCCCCCGCCGGGGAGCTGGCCATCGTCCACGCCCAGCGCGGCCTCATGCACCTGCGCATGGGCTCCAGCACCCAGGCCCTGCGCGAGCTGGACATCGCCGCCCCCCTGCTCCTCGACGGCGACCGCGTCGAGCTGGCCAGAGTGCTCCTCAACCGCTCCGTCATCCACCTCACCACCGGACGCATCCGCCAGGCCAGGGACGACGCCCGCAGAAGCGCCCACCTCGCCCACACCCACGACCACCCCGTCATCGCCGCCAAGGCCCTGCACAACGACGGCTACTGCGACCTGCTGCTCGGCGACGTGCCGGCCGCGCTGCGCGTGTTCGCCCGGGTGGAGCGGCTCTACCAGGACGTCAACCCGGGCTTCCTGCCCGTCCTCGCCCTCGACAGGGCCCGCGCCCTGCTCGCCGTCGGCCTCACCGACGAGGCCGGCCACACCCTCGACCAGGCCATCGACGGCTTCCGCAGGCAACGCCTCATGCAGGACTACGCCGAGGCCGAGCTGGCCAGAGCCCAGTGCGCGCTCGACGCCGGGCGGCACGACGAGGCCCGCGACTGGGCCAGGCGGGCCGAGACGCACTTCCGCCGGCGGGGGAGCGCGGCCTGGGCGCGGCGGGCCGAGCTCATGCGGCTGCGCTCCGACCTGGCCCGGGGCGCGGCGCCCCGGACGGTGGCGCGGCGGGCGTGGGAGCTGGCTGCCCGCTTCGCCGAGCTCGACATGCCGGACGACGCGGAGATGGCCCGCTTGGTGTCGGTCCGCGCCCTCATCGCCGCCGGGGACGCCACCGCCGCCGCCACCGCCGCCGCGGCCACCACCGCCACCACCGCCACCGCCCCACCCCTACCCCCACCACCCGCCCAGCCCCCGCCCACCTCCGCGCCTCCCGCGTCCGCCGCGCCGCCCACCTCCGCGCCGCCCGCGCAGGCCGCGCCGCCCGCGCAGGCCGTGCCGCCCGCGCAGGCCGTGCCGCCCGCGCAGGCCGTGCCGCCCG